>CBDTZL010000063.1:0-12403 GCA_965364895.1 uncultured bacterium | reverse complement strand
AGGTGGCTTTCCCCCAGGCTCCTACCGGAGAGGCTTGATTGTTCAGGGATGTTCAGTGCAAGCAAGCGTTCCTGAAGCTCATAACGATCCTGCACATGCTGGAGATCGATCCGATCGATGGATTGGAATT
Source organism: uncultured bacterium (assembly GCA_965364895.1). Classification (GTDB taxonomy): domain Bacteria; phylum Chloroflexota; class Anaerolineae; order Anaerolineales; family E44-bin32; genus JADFRG01. The sequence continues at coordinate 12,273 of CBDTZL010000063.1, read as the reverse complement.
CGAGAATGCCCCGCAGAAATTTGAGTTGCGTGATAGTGGCCTGGATCAGCAGGTGATCCTCGGCGTCCAGCGGTTGGTCGGAAAGGGCAGCATGCCGGATCTCACCGTCGCGGCGAATGGCCAGAATGTTCACGCCGAACTGATGGCGGAATCCGCTCTGAAGCAGGGTGCGGCCGATCAGTGGAGAACTCGGAGCGATCTGTACTTCAGCGAAGGCGGTATCGGAAGAGACAAGCGAAGCCAGGTCAACCGCTCGCTCGTCGACTTGCAAATTGTCGCTGCCGTGCAGTTCCTGTAGCCGATCGAGACGACCTTCAACGATCAAATCGTCACCGGCCTCAAGAATAGCGCTTGGCCCCGGCGCTAGCTGACGCCCGTCCTCTCCTATGATGGCCAGAACGTTCAGACCCAGTGCAGCGCCCAATCGACTGGCAGCGAGCGTTCGCCCTGCCAATTCGGAGCCTTCGCCAATCTTGACAAAGCACATGCGCTCCTGGAAACCAAAGATCATACCCAGGTCGGCGTCCGTCGATTCCTTCGTGATATCGCGGCTGGGCAGAAGATGCCTTCCAACCAGCACCATATAAGCCACACCTGCCAGCATGACCGGAACACCGACATAGGCATAGTCAAAGAACGCAAAGGGCTCAAGACCATAACCAACTATCGCTTGGTTGACGAGAATATTCGGTGGGGTGCCGATCAGCGTTGTCAGACCTCCAAGCAGGGCACCGAACGCGAGCGGCATCAGCAAGCGCGAGGGAGGGGTTCCGGTGCGTCGTGCGAGGTCCATGATCACCGGCAGCATTAATGCCGCAACTCCCACGTTGTTCAGGAAGGCCGACATGATGCCCGCGGTCAGCATGATGACTACGATCATGCGTGCTTCGCCACTCCCGGCCAGCTTAAATACCTGGTCGCCCAGAATGTTGGCCACACCTGTTCTGGTCAGGCCGCCGCTCAAGATGAAAACCGCCCAGACCGTGACCACCGCCGGGCTGCTGAACCCGGACAGCGCCTGGGCTTCGGTTACTAAGCCAGATAGGGCGAGGCCGCCAAGCACCATGAGCGCCACGATGTCCATCCGTACCTTTTCGCTGACCAGCAGCACGAAGGCGAAGAACAAAATGGCTAGAACCATGCCCATCTCAATAGTCATTCGGCAATCACCATCTGAATGTTTGGGGCCAGCAAGGATTCGCGATGTTGCAACGTAGCAATCATTTGACTTCGCTACCGGTGTCTTCAGTTGTGCGTATAGCCACCCCGATTATGGGGATGCCAATTGGTGCTCAATTGATTGTGGGCGCAGGCCTCCGACGCGCTAGGAAGCAGCCCGCATCTCACCACCTGCTGGGGTCAGGTGGTCGTGTAACAATTGCTTGGCATATTCTATGACTTCGCCCGTGAGCTCACGCGCGTCTCGGTTCCCGGCTATGATCGGTTCCCCGTAACTCAGTCGGGTAGAAACCGATATTCCGTAGGGGAGCAACGCCTGCTGGACGACCTGGATAATCTCGGCCAGCAGTTGACGCTGCCGAGGATCTCTTGGCCAACGGGTGAGCGGGTTGCGCAGGCTATTGCGCGAAATCACACCGCTGACAATGGTTGTAACAATGTTGGCCTCCGGGACAGACCGGGCAATCAATCCGAGGCTGGCTGACCAGCGCGACAACGACTCTTTTGCCCCGGGCAGCCAGGCCGGATCCGGCTCAACTTTCCCCCGGGGAAAGATCAACAGCGAACCACCATCGCGCAGGTGTCGCACGCTGGAGCGAACCACCTCCATGCGTTTGTGCGGCTCAAGGGGGTCAGTGTAAATCAAGTGCTGCGCTGAGTTAGGCAAGCTGCGAATAAATGGCAGAGCGCTGACCACGATTTTTAAGTCGTTGCGGGGCAGGCTGGCCGCGATCGCCAGTCCGTCCGCGGATCCGGGATGGTTAGATACCACGAGCAGCGGTCCCGAAGTGGGAACCCGATGCAGGCCAATTACTTCCAGTTGGTTAATCAGGCGTGGAAGCACCTCATTTGCAGCTTCCCGAAAGCCTGAGTTGGCGACCGTCCTATCAAACTTGGCGGCTCCGTCAGCAAAGCGGCGCAGCGGAGCCCATAGCAGCGGATTCAGCAGATACCGCAGCCGTGTATCGGGTGAGAGGCCGAGCACCTTCCAGATCTCCTGGGAAAGCTCGTTAGCCAGCTCGCTTGCTGAGGGGGATTCGATCTTCTGCATGATTGCGGCATCATTATAGTCGCGCATCCTTTGGGGTCGAGGGAGGGGCTTGACCTGGCAGCAGGCGAAATTCAAGCAGAAGGCGGGGCAGCGCTTCAGCCGGTTTGGGCTGAAGGGTCAAGTTCGATTTAATACCTGATGCAGAGGGCGGACCCTGAACTGGTAAGCGAACAAGGCTCCGGCCAGGAATCCGCCAATGTGAGCCATCCAGGCCACATCACCTCCACCTAGGATCGCGCCCACGACGTTCCAGCCGATCCAAAACAGAAGGAACCAGACCACTCGCACCCGGAATCGAATAATCCGGAACATCTGATAGATCTTGACCCGCGGAAAGATCACCAGGTAAGCGGCCATCACCCCTGCAACTCCCGCCGATGCACCGACGATCGGTATCTGAGGGTTCGCTTGTGTGACGACTTGCAAAATGCTTCCAGCCAGGCCAGAGGCAATGAAGAGCGCCAGATAGATCCTGCCACCCAGGTAGTCCTCCACGTTATCTCCGAAAACGTACAGGTAGTACGCATTGCCGGCCAGGTGCAAGATCCCGGCATGCAAGAACATGGCGGTGAGCAGGGTCCACAGGCTGCGGCCCGACAGTATCAATGCCGGGACCAACGCGAACTGTTCGGTGATCGTTCCGAAGTCATTGGCGAATTGAATCAGAAAGATCGCGCTCATCAGGCCAATGAGCGCCATGGTGACCTTAGGCCGATGGTGAATTGGGTTCCAGACTTCGAGCGGAAACTGACTGATCAGTTGAAATATGTAACCCATCGCGCCCGAACGCGCATCTTTCTTGGATAGCCCGCTGGTTTCATCCTGCCCAGCATTCATGACGATATCCCGCAGCGCGGTACCTTCCGCTTTGTCGAGCCAAATTCCGCGGCAGGTAGGACAAAGATCAACCTGTACCAATTCGTCGCCGTATTCGACTTCATAGACCTTCAACGCGCTGCCGTCTGTAGGGCAATACAGCTGCCAGCGCCCAAGATCCCTGGCAATCTCCGAACCAGCCCACACTTCTGGATCAACGAAGGGGCCAAAAACCTTCGGTCCGCCCTCTGGCTCCAGGTAGGATCCGCCGCATCGATGGCAGTGATCCAGCTCAGTCTCCTTGTATGAGACTTCCTGCAGCGGGTATGTGCAGCGTGGGCAGCTCTTCATTACACCGTAGACAACCCCCGATGGGCACCATGGCGTCGAATGTGATGTGGTAATCTCTGCCGCGCTCAACATGAGCGAGGAACTATTATGCAGGTTGAGCCGTCCTACCACTAGAAGCTCGATCTATGGAGGAAGAATTCTATGAAATACTGGACCTTAGGTTTGGCCGGCGCAGTGACGCTGGCACTAGCTGCATGTTCGGCGGTTGGGGGGAGCGCTAGCTTGGAAGGCACCCTATGGGCGCTAGAGTCATACCAAAACGCCGACGGTGAGACGGTCGACGCTTTGCTTGACTCGGGTGCAAGGGCTGAATTCGAGAATGGAGAGGTCACCGGCACGTCCGGGTGCAACCGATTCTTCGGAGCCTATGAAGTAGATGGAAATTCAATCTCGATCGGACCGCTGGGCTCGACTTTGATGGCGTGCCCGCCCCCGCTGATGGATCAGGAGTTTGGCTTTTTGACCTCCTTCCAGTCGGCGGCTACCTACGAGATTTCCGGCGATACCCTTACCATGTCGAACGAAGATGGCGAAGTGGTCGTTACCTTTGTTGAATCAGAGCCGCTCGGCCTGACTGATACAAATTGGATCGCTAACGGCGTGAACAATGGTCGCGGTGGGGTCCAATCGATCGTAATCGGAAACGAGATCACGGCCGTGTTTGGCGAAGATGGATCGCTCTCTGGCTCGGCGGGATGCAACAACTACAGTGGGACCTATGAAGTCGATGGGGAAAGCATGTCGATTGGCCCGCTGGCCGCGACGGAAAAATTCTGTGAACAGCCGGAAGGTACGATGGATCAAGAGTCGGAGTACCTGGCCGCGCTGCAAACTGTTGCGACCTGGAGCATCGATGGGGATGTGCTCGATCTCCGGACTTCAGAGGGCTCGAGGGCGGTAAGCTACAACGCGGATGGACAGGCGGAATAATCACGCGAGCCGCAATGGAATCCGTGGAAATTCAAGGCGAACATCTGCCAAAGATCGGATTTGGCACGTGGAATTTGCGCGGCGACACCTGCTATCAGGCCACGCTCAGTGCAATTGAACTTGGCTATCGGCACATTGATACGGCCGAGATGTATCGGAATGAAGCCGAAGTTGGGCGAGCCCTGGCAGATTCCGGCCTCGACCGATCGGAAATTTTCCTGACGACCAAGGTTTCTCCATCTCAGATAACCCACAAGGGAGTATTGGATGCCGCCGATGGCAGCTTGAAGAGGCTTGGAATCGACACCATCGATCTGTACCTGGTGCATTGGCCAAGCGACAGGATTCCGATCGAAGATACGATGGCAGGCATGAACGAGCTTGTGAATCAGGGCAGGGCACGGCGGATCGGGGTGAGCAACTTCTCGGTGCGACAGCTGCAGGAAGCCGAGACCGCCTCGGCTGCGAGGATCTTTACCAACCAAATCGAATACTTCATCGGCCACCCTCAAGATGCCATGCTCGGCTATTGTCAGGAGAACGAAATTCTGCTCACCGCATACAGCCCATTGAACAGAGGTCGGCTTCACTCAAGCAACACCCTGGAGGCCATCGCGGCGGCGCATGGTGTGACTAATGCGCAAGTCGCCCTTCGATGGTTGATCCAGCAGGACAACGTGCTTGTGATCCCCAAGTCGGAGCATCCGAATCGGCAGCGCGAGAATCTGGATATCTTCGGATTTGAGCTGAGCTCGGATGACATGGCGCAGCTTGGTTCCGCGCAACGCTGACAGCTAGGAGATCGTCGACAGACCATCTTTGCATCCCCCGCACCGCTTGGTTCTCCGAAGCTCTGGGCTTGCTCGGTCGCATACGGACCATCTTTGCAATCCCCGCACGGCTCGGTTCTGTGTCCTCAGGCTAGTACCTTTGTATAGAGACTGTAAGTTGCGCAGGATTGTTGTTCGCGTAATCTCATAGTCACGAACAACGAGTTCGCGCTGTGCAGGAGGGGTCTCTCAGGCACGCCTGAAAGGGTCTGATGGAACGACCAGTTACCGACGAAGACATCGTCAAATTTTTGCGCTTCAACAAGGCAAAATACATCTCGCAAATCGAGCTGATGCAGGCTGCCGTGCAGCTGCTCTGGCCGCTTGGCCCGCCCAATGACGCCGGGCAGCGGATCGCCAAGCTCGTGATGCAGGAATTGAACTCGTATGGTGTGCCAGCGCCCCAAATCGGAACCGGACCACTTGGAACCGGACCGCTTCCCCAAACTAGCCCACTGGGCTAGGTACATTCCCATTCATTCGGCGAGATCGTTGCTCAAAGCAGTCATAGCGTTGTCGGCTGTGATGCTGCCGGTTTGCATTCGGCATAACTCGCTCCATAATCCCTTATCTCTGCCTGAAACTCGCTAGTCGCCTGCCTCTGCTAGCGCAACCGCCGGCTCGTCCCGCATCTTGGTGTGCAGGCCAACATACGCGGCAGCGGCCAGCAACCCCAGCAAACCAGAAATCCAATAAAGCATGCGAGGATCGCCGTTGTCCATCACGAGTCCGGCCAATAGCGGCCCAAACGCAAATGGGAGCGACCAGGATACGCCGTAGATCGCCATGTATCGGCCTCGCATGTCTTCCGGGGCGAAGCGTGCAACCAGCGATTGTGAGACCGGCATCAAGATCATTTCGCCAAACGTAAGAACGATCATCGCCGCGACAAAAAGCAAAGTTGTACTCACGAAGGCGAACATCCCAAACCCGAGCCCATAGAGCACCGATCCAACTGCCATCATGAGCATAGGCGGGAAGCCCTCGGCTCGGCGCCCGATTGGAAGCTGAAACACCACTACCAGCATCGCGTTCATGCTGAGCAGCAGACCGTACGCTTGCCCTGGCACCCCGAATCCATCCCGCAGATAGACTCCCAGCGTGGTGAACAAATTCATTCCAATCAGGCTCACCAACATCCCCGCGCCGAGGTAGAGCATGAAGATTCGATCGCGCAAGATGGCTCGATATCCGCTGGATCCAGAATCGCCGCTCTCCGCCGTTTGGCTCTCTTTGGCCTCGGGTTTCGTTTCAGGCATGAAACGCCACACGACAATGGCGGCCGTCATGCTGATGACGGCATCGGCCACGAATAGCGCCATGTACGATTGACTCACCAGGAAAGCACCAATTGCAGGGCCAATTGCGACCGCCAGGCTGAATACCACGCGCATGATCGCGTACCCTTCGGCGCGCTTTTCTTCTGGGAGAAGATCTGCCACCATCGCCTGCCGAGCTGGCTGGCCTGATTCGACAATCAAGCCGACGAAGATAACCAGTACGTAGAAGAGCATCAGAGAATCAACCATGCCAAGCAGAAGCGTGCTGGTAGAAGTGGCGATAAGGCTGAATATGAGGATGCTTCGCCGGCCAAAACGATCCGAAAAAGTGCCACCGATCAGTTGACCAACAAAACTCGAGACTGCGTACAGGCCGAACAATATCCCGACCTCGGTCATGCCGACGCCGAAACGGCCCGTGAAATACAGGGCAAAGAAGGGGTACAGCAGTGCGCCGCCCACTCGGTCGATAAAGGTGGCGGCGGTTAGCGTCCAGAAGGGGGGTGGGAACTCGCGGTACAGCTCTTGCAGTCTTGTCTTTTGCTTAGTTACCCACATAGCGCGATCCTTGAAGGACAAAATGGATCAATATCCTAGCAACAGAGCGTCCAAAAAACGTTACGCGATGCGTCGTTTACAGGTGCATAGGATTCACGTTTGGTTCCCCGCCACTGCAATATTCCTGGCGGGCTGTGTGCCTGGAATCGTTGAGCCGCCAACCCCTTTCCGGGCAGCTGCAACACCCATTTCCCCATCCGAAGCGCAGCCGACAGCCGAACCGAGCCCGATTCCGCAAGAATCCGCTGATACGCCGGAACCGGTGTCTACAGATCGGGTTCCGATTCCCGCGAGACCGCTGCTTGAGCCGCATCTCGATGAAGGCCAGCCGGTGGGTATTGACCAGATCGAGATGGATTCGGCCCTGGACGGATGGGCAATAGGTTCACACCCGAGCGCCGATCCAGCGCCCTCTATTCATGTGCTAAGAACCCACGATGGGGGAAAGACCTGGGATGAGGTCACGCCTCCCGAAGACAACAACCTGATGACCGATGTTGGAGGCATGTATTCGGCAGGATCGAATGCCTGGGTGATCTACCTGGGCACGGATCGTGTCTGGCGATCCTCAACTGGGGGCGTAACATGGACCCCTGCCGAGGCGGGCTACGCAGAAGGCCAAATCTCGGAATTCGAGTTTACGGATGATCAGCATGGGTGGATGTTGCAAGAGGTCGAATCGGGATTTGGTAGTCAGCTGGTTTCACTGTTCCGGACCATCGACGGCGGAGATACCTGGACGGAGATCATCAATCCCTATGAGAGCAAAGACCTGCAGAGCTGCCTCAAGACGGGAATGTCGTTCAGCGGGACAGAGGTCGGGTGGGTGACCTATGACTGTGAGGGAACAACTCTAGAGGCCTTCCTGGACATCAGCATTGACAGCGGCGAGAGCTGGACCGAAGGTCAGCTTCCATTGCCAGCGGGCGCCGCGCTCTCTACTGACCTGGGATGGTGCAGTTCAAGCTCGCCGCGCCTGACAGGCGAAACTTCCGGATCGCTAATCGTGACATGCGTGAAGGACGACGGCTCGACACTCACGAAGCGCTCTCATCTATATCAAACGGATGATGCCGGAGAGACCTGGGAGATCAGCGATTATCCAGGCGGGGAACCACACTTCTTCAATGATGGAACAATTCTCGCCCTTGCGCGCGATCAGTACTTGTCGACGGACGGCGGAGAAAGTTGGACGAAGATCAAGATTGTGAACTGGGACGGTCAGTACAGTTTCGTGGATGCAAGCAAAGGATGGGCGGTCGCTACGAGTGAAGGCGAGACTGCGCTGGTCGCGACCTCGGACGGGGGTCGTATCTGGGAGATCATCAAACCTGCAATTAGCTCAGGTTCAGGAGATCCCCCTTAGTCCATCAACCTCCCAAGCAAGGTAGTCGCCAAGTCTTTGATTCCTTCAAATCAAAGGCAGGCGCTCTCAATCGCGCCCGATCCCTATGCAGGGGGCTTCCTCACCGCCGGGATCAGCTACAAACCAGGCCATTTCTTCCCTCCATACTTGATGATCGCTCAATTCCTCACCAATGTCGGCCAGCGCATTCCAGGCCCGCTGCCGACCCAAATGGAACGATTGCCAGGACTGGTTCGATAGCCCAGCAGTGAGGACTCCGGCCCTGCACGCTAGCTGAGCGTTGAGCTCTGTGGGCGTCGACATTTTGGCACTGCCGAGCCATGTGGAGATGGTGGGAATTGCATCCGGCGTCAGCAGGGCCAGGGTTGCCACGTCAAGGTCGCCGGTCTCCTCAAATCTCTCAAGATTCTTGGCCGCGATAAACCCATCGACGTTCACGATGCTTAGAGTAGCTACGAATCCGAGTCCGGCTGCGGCTGCGATCGGCGCGAAGGTGCGAAGCCGTCGCATGATCAGAAGCACAAGAAAGGCGACCAGCAGCGCGGCGAGCCAGAAGATGAACATGTGCGTGTAGGCACGAAGCCGAGTAAACCCGAATGCGTTCTCGTACAGCTGCAGGCGAATCAGCGCCGAGGCGAGCGCCACCCCGAGCATGAGCACCAGCGCACCGCTGAGCCCGATGAATGTCCAGCGCTGCCGCCGATCGTTCCGACGCCCCCAATGGCCAAGAGCGAAGATCAAACCCAGGCTAAGGAACGCCGCCCAGACCAGTTCGCCAAACCCTCTGCGGGCATATTCAGAGTAGGTATAGCCTGCTGCGGTGATGTTGGCCTCCCCACCGAACAAATACTGAAGCTGGATCGAGCCAAAAAGGCCAAAGACCAACAGCACCGTGCCGAGAACAATCACGGTTTCGATGAATCCGACAAACGGCTTCACAATCGGCTCGTGCTCTCCAATCAAGTCTCCTGGTCTTCGTGCTCGCAAAGCGGTGATGAGCGCGCCTAAAAAGAATGTGCCGCTCACCAGAATCACAAGCGCTCTGCCGATGGTTTCTGTGGCAAGCTCCAGATCAACCCACCTCAGCGAGTCTTCCACGAGATCTCCGAATACCAGATCTGCGGTCGCCAACAATCCGACGAACACCACAAGGACTGGAAGGGCAATGAGAAGGCCGCGCAACACAGAGAACATGCGGCTGCGGGCAACCCGATCCCCGGCTACCCGGTGGGAGACGACGGCCAAGGACGGCCACGGCCGAAGGACCGCTTCCAACGGCACCGTCAACCCAGTCAAGGCGAAGTCTATGAATCCAAATCGGTGCAAACGGCCGTGAAGAAGACCCCGCACCATGAGTGCAAAGAGCAGTACGGTGGCCAACATGCTCAGGACGACCGTTAGCGGCTCCAGCCGAATTGCGGCCACCGCTGCGAAAAACATAATCAGAGGAATCAACGCAAGCGTACTGGCCGCGGGCCGAACGCCTTCAACTCTGGCCGCCACCAGGATGGTCACGATCCCAAGCGCGGCCCATATCGGGAATGAGATCCCGATGCGATGACCGTGAAAGAGGATCTCAACCGCTATACCTAGCGCGAGTGCAATCCCAGCTAGAGTCAGCGGCGTGCGCGGGACCGAGGAGAGATCGGTTCTCTCAGATGCTGGGGAAGCAGGGGAAAATGTGCTCATTCTTTCACCTCATCAATAATGGTTCGACCACGGATCTCACAATCGGCCCATTCTCCAGCATTTGGGCTGTCATGTGCTTTCAGGACCTATCGAAAACTATCAGAATCCAGTGGCCGCCCCTTGTGGGCGCATGAGGTGGCGCAGCTAAATCTTGCCGATATCACGCGGACGGAATGGGTATCGCAAAATGTGGCAGAGCCACTAAATCTTGCTGGAAATCACCGGGACGGAAGGGGGATCGCAGATATTGCTGCAGGCACCTATGATCTTGTGAACTCGGGCGAAGGGTCGAACAGGTGAATCGCAAACTGATCTGGGTAGGGCTGCTGGTGGGGGTGATGTTTCTAGCCGCGTGTGGCGGTGACAAGACCGGAACGCTGAATGGCACCATCACGCTCAAGCCGGTTATCAGTGCCGGCGAGATCGCGCCAACTCCTTCACCTGCCGACTTCGCCGCGCGTCAGATCCTAATCTTGGAGGGGAACGGCATTTCCGAAGTCATGCGTGCCGATATCGATGATAACGGACACTACAGCGTGATTTTATTGCCGGGTGTGTACATGATCGATATCACACACGACGGCCCGGCAGGTACGTCCGGTTTTCCGAAGCAAATTCAGGTTATTAAGGGTGAGACGATCACTCTGGACGCTATCGTCCAGATCAGCGGGGGTTAATCCGCGGCCGCAGGCTGGGGCGCTCGATACCTGAGCGTCCACCAGGTACTGAAAGCAAAACCTATCGTCATCAGAACCGCCCCCAAGAGCCCCACCGCCCAGTAGCCAATTCCAGCATAGATCACACCACTTGCCAGGCTACCGAGTCCGGAGGCCAGGCCGATCGTCATGTCGTTCGCGCCCTGTGTCTTCGAGCGCTCGGCCTGCGTCAGTTGATCCGACAGCAGCGCAGAGCCGGCAACGAACGCGAAGCTCCAGCCCAAGCCGAGTAGAAACAAGCCGACGACCGCAACCGTCACAGTGGATGAGGCCGGCGCAACGAACCCTGACAGGATGATGATCAGGCTCCCTGTGATCATCACCGGCCCGCGGCCCAACCGATCTGATAGCGCTCCCGAAACCGGTGCAAAGGCAAACATTCCCAGCGTGTGGGCCGCGAATACGATCGAGATATCACCCAGGGAATGGCCTTGGTCTCTCATGTAAAGCGCGGTAATGCCCATCAGCATGATCATCACCGCTTGGGCCAGCGCGACCGTGATCACCGCTACATAGACGCCTGGCAAGCGAATCAATTGTGTGAGGGACCGAGTGCCTTCTTTTGCAATCTCGGGCCGGGGATTCTCTCTTTCGATCAATTTCGCGAGCTTTGATGGCTCCGGTCGCAGGCCGATAAAGGTGACGATGCTCGAGAGTCCGATGAGCGGAACCGCGACCAAGATCGGCCCGGTGAGCTCATTCAGCCCCAGGCTTACGGCCCAGGAGCTGCTGGGGGCCACAAGCAGCGGCCCAAGAATGGCGCCAACAGTTCCCGCCCATACCACAATCGATATCGCGCGCCCGCGCATGTCTGGCGCGCTGACCTCGGCTGCCACGAAGCGAGACATGAGCGTACCGGCTCGCATCGCGCCAATTCCGACGATCCCCAAAAAGAAAGCCCACACCAAACCCAACTCGGTGCCTGCAGCAGCCAGTCCCGCGCCCGCCAGTCCGAGCAGTAGGGCGGCGGTTAGGCCGTTTCGACGGCCCAAACGATCCCACAGGGACCCCCAGATCAGAGCGAATACCGCCATGGACAGTTGAATGACGGCCGATGGAACTCCGGCTAGGGAGGGGTTGCCGGTAAGGTCGGTGGCGACAATGGTCAGTACGGTCGCGGTGGCGATCACCGCGGCAGAGGCGAGGCTTTGCATGCCGAACAGCGAGCCGACGATGCGGCGCCTGGGTCGAGTGGTTTCTGAAGTTTTCACAAGTGGGGATTGTACAGCAGCTTAGTCGCTGGACGAGCGGTGGCAGCCCGTGTTCGTATATAGGTCCAGGCTATAGCCGGTAGCAGCGGCATCAGACGAGAATTCGAATTTCAGATCCTTGGTCTCTCCGCCAAGCAGCCACCGATTGCTGACCCCTGTCCAGCCCGAATCAATATCGGTTGGAGGAGCATCGTCATTTCCGTTCCATATGGATGCATTCTTGAAACGAATTCGATCCAGCGCGCCGTTAGTGCTCGGCCAATCGAGTACGACTCGATTGATCATGATGGTGCCGG
>CBDTZL010000062.1:0-12562 GCA_965364895.1 uncultured bacterium | reverse complement strand
GATTGACCTCCATTCCCGTCGCGTGGTATTATGCTCGCGAGCCGCCGTCGAGCGGCTCGGACCGACTTAGGGAGGTGTACAACATCAGCGCATCTGACTACCGGATAAACGAGAGAATTAGGGTGCCTGAAGTTCGCTTGATCGACGCGGACGGTGAAAATAAAGGCGTTGTGCCGATTGACGAGGCGCGAGCCATAGCCGATTCCGCTGATTTGGATCTGGTAGAAGTGGCTCCAAAGGCAGAACCTCCTGTAGTTCGAGTGCTTGATTTTGGAAAGTTTCTTTACGAGCAGTCCAAGAAAGATCGAGAGGCGCGCAAGGCGCAGACCAAGGTTGAAGTCAAGGAAATCCGGCTTCGGCCGAAGACATCTGAACATCATCGGTCCTTCAAGGTCAAGAATGCTCGACGTTGGCTGCTCGAAGGTAAAAAGGTTCTTGCTCGCATACGATTTCGAGGACGTGAGATTACTTACCCCGAGATTGCGCTGGAGGATTTGAAGCAGATCGCAGAGGAATTGTCGGACGTTGGAGTAATTGAACAAGTGCCTCGCATGGAGGGGCGGACCATGTTCATGGTCCTCGCTCCGGCAAAGAAATAAGCAGAGCCTAGAGACGGAGTCTTGACGCCGACCGGGCAGTTTAGAGCCCGGCGGTTTTCATGAAGGATAGTAGGGATAGTTCGGATGACAAAGAAGCGCAAAGTAAAGAAGTACAAACTCAAAACGCACAAGGCTACAGCCAAGCGATTCCGACTGACCGGCACCGGCAAATTGGTCCGAACCAAGGGCGGCCAGAGCCATTTTCGAAGACGTACTTCCAAGCGCTCCAAGCGCTTGTTCTCCAGAATGATTGCTGTGGAGGGGAGCGGTATTCAGAAGCGCGTACGTCGGCTCGCGCCTTATTTGAAAAAGTACAAGGCCAATCCAAACGCTCGAAGCGGCGGCGGCAGTTCGTAATTGAGGAGCATACAACTTGACTCGAGTAAAAGGCGGGACCGTTACCCGCAAACGACATAAGAGACTTATCAAGCAAGTTCGCGGTTACTACGGGACCCGGCGCAACCTATTTCGCCGGGCAAAAGAGGCGCGCACAAAAGCCCTGTGGTATTCCTATCGTGATCGGCGAAACAAGAAGCGCAATCTGCGCAGGCTGTGGATTGCCCGCATCAATGCTGCCGCACGCCTGAATGGAACAACCTACAGTCGTCTGATATTCGCCATGCGAGAGGCTGACATTCGGATCAACCGAAAATTCTTGGCCGACATGGCTGTTCGCGACCCCAAGGCCTTCACCTCCGTAGTTAAGGCAGCCAAACCGAGCTCCTGAAAGCCACAGCTAACCTTCTAGCTAACTTCCACCCGATTGCACAATCGAGACGCGTACGAGGCGACGAATGAAAATTCGCGCAATCACCGGCTTCGTAGACCCCGGCTGGCCACTCAATGCGGGCAGCATCCAGGCGGTCGCCGCATGTATGCACGAGATGCGAGAGGCGTTTGACCAGGCGGGCTACGAGATTCAGACCCTGCGGCTTGCCACCCCACCGCCTTCGGAAATTACCGCTCCGGTTCCTCCAAAAGAGCGGCCGGCCTTCGCCAGTGAACTAGAGGCCCAGTGCTTTGTGCATGGCATTGACTATGCCAATATCGGTCCAGCGCTGCCTGAAGAGCCAGAGGGCTTTGAAGCTATCCCCGAAATCCTTGGTGCGGCCGAGATCATCTTCTGCTCGGGACTCTTCGCCGATCCGGAGACGGGACTCTCGATCCGGGCTGCGGAAGCTTGCGCGCAGGCCATTCTTAACGCGTCAACCGTCTCGCCGGATGGATTTGCCAATCTGCGCTTTGCTGCGCTGGCGAATGTGCCGCCGGGCTCACCGTTCTTTCCGGCCGCCTATCACCGCGGTGGACGAGCGGCAATCGCGGTAGCTACCGAATCGGCCGACCTGGCGGTTGAAAGCGTACAGGAGGCTCGTTCGCTGACTACCGTGCGCCAGCATCTCGTGACATCCATTGAGACGCATGCTGGCGCTATCAGTCTGGCCGCTGAACCGATCGCCGCCGAGCACTCCGTTCGTTTCCTGGGAATTGACTTTTCCCTGGCACCGTATCCGGAGCCGGAGCGCTCGCTCGGAACTGCAATTGAAACCTTGAGCGCAGCCGATGTCGGCTTGCATGGCACGGTGGCGGCAGCCGCTTTTCTTGCGGACTGCCTGGATCAAGCGCAGTTTCAGCGCACTGGATTTTGTGGTCTGTTCCTTCCAGTCCTCGAAGATTCGGCGCTCGCAGAACGCGCTGCGCAAGGGATTCTGGGGCTGAAGGATCTACTTCTCCTTTCTACGGTCTGTGGAACCGGCCTGGATACCATTCCGCTCCCTGGCGATGTCGATCACAGTGCTGTAACAGCGCTCTTGATCGATTTGGGAGCGCTCGCCTTGCGTCACGACAAGCCATTGACCGCGCGCCTCATGCCCATTCCGGGTAAGTCGGCCGGGGATGAGATTCATTTCGACTTTCCATACTTCGCAGACAGTCGCGTCATGAGCTTGCCCGATCAACCCCTTTCAGAACTCTGGACCTCTTCAGGGCTGCTGGATCTCAGTCGGAGACTTTAGGTGGACTTGCTCTCCGATCTCAATTCGCAACAGCGGGAAGCGGTGACCGCAGACCCTGGGCCTGTTTTGGTTCTGGCTGGGCCCGGGTCAGGCAAAACACGCGTCCTCACCTATCGTCTGGCATACCTCATTGAGGATCTGGGGTTTCATTCGAAGGAAATCCTGGCGCTAACCTTCACTAATAAGGCCGCTCGCGAAATGGAAAGCCGGGCGCTGTCGCTCCTCGACCTGTCAGATTCCGGAGCCGGCCCTCGCCTCGGGACTTTCCATTCAACCTTCGCACGCATCCTGCGCATCGAGGCGGATCGGCTTCCGATCACGCGAGATTTTGTCATCTTCGACGATTCTGACCAGCTGGCGTTGGTGCGCCAATCGCTCAAAGAGCTCAATCAAGACCCGAAGCAAGTCCAACCTGCGCGTGTCTTGGCCTCTATATCGCGCGCCAAAAACGAGCTTATCGATCCGAAGGATTTCGCCAGCGACACGCATTTCACTGAGATTACGCGCCGGGTCTATGAGCGTTATCAGCAGCTGTTATTGGATAGCAACGCTCTAGATTTCGACGATCTGCTGCTGCTTCCCATTCGACTCTTCAGTGAGCATGAGGCTGTGCTGCAGAACTATCGCCGCCAATACCCACATCTATTAGTCGACGAATTTCAGGACACCAATACCGCTCAGTACGTTTTATTGCGGATGCTCGCCGGATCCAGGCCCGATCTCTTTGTCGTAGCCGATCCCGATCAATCGATCTATCGATGGCGTGGTGCCGATTACCGGAATGTGAAGCGCTTGCAGGAGGATTTCCCTGACCTGAGCACGCTGCTGCTGGAACAAAATTACCGCTCCTCTCAGACCATTCTCGATGCGGCCATGGCGGTGATTGATCGTCAGCCGGACCGCAGACGGAAACAGCTGTTTACCGAGCGCGGCGCGGGTGAGCCTCTCCTGGTCCACGAAGCCCACGATCAGGACGAGGAAGGCCAATTTGTGGTGGAGAAAATCGCCATGCTCACTTTGACCGGTGAGGCTGAGCCCGGGGACTGCGCGGTAATGTACCGAACAAATGCCCAATCACGTGCCATTGAGGAGGCTTTCCTGAGAGCTGACGTCCCCTATCGACTGGTAGGCGCGCAGCGCTTCTATGGCCGCAAGGAGGTCAAAGACCTCATTGCGTATTTACGCTTGATCCACAATCCGGCCGACCAGGTCAGCCTGGCGCGCGCCATCGGCACTCCCCCCAGAGGAATCGGCGATAAGACATTCGCTGCTCTGCTGTCAGCCGCGAACCAAGCCGGGACAACGCCGGTCGAGATTCTGCTTGCTCTAGGAAGCGGGAACGAAATTGCGCAGATCCCTTCCAGAGCTCGCGGTCCGCTCTCACAGTTTGGCGCCTTGCTCGCCGATTGGCTCGAGCTCAAAGGGCAGCTTCCGCTGGATGATCTGATCGACCGGGTACTGGAGGATATTAAATACCAGGCATATTTGGGCATCGACGAGGATCGTTGGGCGAACGTGATGGAGTTGCGCGGCGTGTCGCAGGAGTTCAGCGAGCTAGGCCTGGTTGATTTTCTTCAACAGGTAGCGCTGGTTTCCGATCAGGACACGCTGACCGAAGGCCAAAACGCACCTACTTTGCTGACGCTCCACGCAGCCAAGGGGCTGGAGTTCCCGGTTGTGTTCATTGTCGGGATGGATGAAGGCGAGCTGCCGCATTATCGTTCGCAAGACGACGCGGAGGCCATGGCAGAGGAGAGACGGCTCTTCTACGTGGGGTTGACGCGCGCTAAGGATCGGGTGATCCTGCTGCGCGCGTTTAGGCGGCGCTCCAGAGGGGTGTCATCCCTGACAGACCCTTCTCGCTTCCTGGATGATCTTCCCGCCGATCTGATCGAAGGCGATCTGATCGGGATGCGGACCGCAGCGCAGGCCGTGTATGCCAGGGAAACCACCTGGCAGGGCCAGGTGAAGGTGCCGATCGAAGCCCGCTTTCAGGCCGGTATGCGAGTGACGCATCCGCAATTCGGAGAAGGTATTGTGCTCGAGACACAAATGGAATTCGACGACGAGGAAGTCACCGTCAACTTCGAAGGTGCAGGGATCAAGCATCTAGTGGCTTCTATGGCGAACCTGGAGATCGAAGATTAATGAATATCTTCCTAACCGGCGGCGCCGGCTACATAGGATCTGCGACCGCCGCGACGCTGCTGGAGGCCGGACATCAAGTTTCGGTCCTCGATTCGCTGGTTACCGGGCATCGGGCAGCCGTGCCGGAAGGCGCGAAATTCATTGAAGCCGACCTCGGGGATCATGAGACTGTATTCGAGGCTCTGAAGGCGGAGCGCTACGATGCGGTGATCCACTTTGCGGCATTTGCTGAGGCCGGCGAAAGCATGCTAGAGCCAGGCAAATATTTCGAGAACAATGCCCATAACTCAATGTGGTTATTGGAGGGCTGCGTTCAGGCTGGTATCAAGCAATTGGTTTACTCGTCGTCGGCGGCGGTTTATGACTCCAGCAATGAGCTGCTTACAGAGGAAGCGCCGCTCAAGCCCAGCAACCCCTATGGCCAGACCAAGCTGATGGTCGAAGGATTATTGGATTGGTATCGGCGGGTGCATGGGATCGGATACGCCGCGCTGCGGTATTTCAATGCCTCTGGAGCCCTGCCAGATCGGGGCGAGGCGCACAAACCGGAGAGCCATCTCATTCCGCTCGTATTGCAGGTGGCGCTGGATCAGCGACCTGACGTGAAGATCTTCGGCACCGACTATCCCACGCCAGATGGCACCTGCATCCGAGATTACATCCACCTCGCCGACCTGGTCTCGGCGCACTTGCTCGCGCTGGACGCCCTCGAACCCGAAACGCAGATGATCTACAACGTCGGCAACGGCTCCGGTTACTCCGTTCGAGAGGTGGTAGATACGGCTCGCAAGGTCACTGGCCATGCTCTATCAGCGGTCGAAACCGAGCGCCGCCCCGGTGATCCGCCGCGCCTGGTCGCTAGCTCCGAGAAGATCCGCTCCGAACTGGGTTGGTCTCCCGAACATCCGGGGCTCGAGGACATCATCACCAGCGCGTGGGAGTGGCATCAGGAGCATCCCGAGGGATACGAATAAGCCGAATGCTATAATCCGGTCCCGAAACCGTACAACTCGGACGCCGCCAGATCGAGGGTCTCCCCCGGGAGCAACGCATGTCCTACGAGAATTCATTAGTCCCCGCCAAGGGGGAACGTATCGCGATGGAGAACGGTCAACTTGCCGTTCCGCCGCACCCAATTATTCCTTTTATCGAAGGCGACGGGACTGGGCCCGATATCTGGCGCGCCTCGGTGCGGGTCTTTGATGCAGCCGTCGAGAAGGCGCACGGCGGTGAGCGAGGGATCGCTTGGATGGAGGTCTACGCTGGGCAGAAGGCCTTCGATCGGTTCAAAGAATGGCTGCCAGAGGAAACGGTCGAGGCCTTTCGGGAGTTCCTGATCGGCATCAAAGGACCGCTCACCACCCCGATTGGTGGCGGGATCAGGTCACTGAACGTCGCATTGCGTAAGATGCTCGATTTGTACGTCTGCTTGCGACCGGTTCGTTACTTCGAGGGAGTGCCATCACCGGTGAAAAGGCCTGAGGACGTAGATATGGTGATCTTTCGCGAGAATACGGAAGACATTTATGCCGGCGTTGAATTCGAGGCTGGAACGGAAGCTAATAGAGATTTCATGGCATGGTTTGAAAAGCATGAACCGGAAGAATACGCCAAAATCCGCTTCCCGGAGAGCTCGGGGTTCAGCCTCAAGCCTGTATCTCGCGAAGGAACCGAACGGCTCGTGAAAGCTGCTATTGAATGGTCGCTGGAAAATGGCCGACGGTCAGTGACCCTGGTGCACAAGGGCAACATCATGAAGTTCACAGAAGGCGCTTTCCGGAATTGGGGCTACGATCTCGCCGAGCAGGAATTCGGCGACAAAGTCTACACCTGGGCTCAGTGGGACCGGACCAAAGTGGAGAGTGGAGAAGAGGCGGCCAATGCCGAGCAAACCGCGGCACTTGAGAGCGGTCGACTGCTAGTCAAGGACGTTATTGCCGATATCGTCTTTCAGCAGACCATCACCCGCGCACGCGAATTTGATGTGATCGCCACGACGAATCTGAATGGCGACTACCTGTCGGACGCCCTGGCCGCCCAGGTGGGCGGTATCGGCATCGCGCCGGGCGGCAACATCAACTACGACACTGGCCATGCTATTTTTGAAGCCACTCACGGGACCGCGCCCAAGTATGCCGACAAGGATGTCGTTAACCCCAGTTCCGTAATTCTCAGTGGCGAGATGATGCTGCGCTACATGGGTTGGACCGAGGCCGCCGACCTGATTATCAACGGCATCTCAGGCGCGATTAACGCGAAGACGGTGACATACGATCTCCACCGCCTTATGGATGACGCTACCAAGGTAAAAACCTCCGAATTCGGCGACGCGATCATCGAGCACATGTAAAGCGTTTGCCCAGAGAAACCATCGAAACCTCCAAGAAAAAGCTAGCCCTCCAGGTTCACAAACGGCTGCTGAAGGCTTACGGTGAGCCTACCTGGCGCGATCCGCTCCCCCCGGTGGATGAGCTGGTTTCCACCATTCTGTCCCAGAACACCAACGACATCAATCGCGATCGTGGTTTTGACAGCCTTCGTGAACGATTTCCAACCTGGGAACAGGTGCGTGACGCTCCGCCGGAAGAGGTAATTGACGCGATCCGCGTCGCGGGGATTGCCAATCAGAAAGGTCCGCGCATCCAGGCTGCCTTGCAAACTATCACCGAGGAACGCGGTCGGATCGAGCTCGAGTTCTTGCGGGAGATTCCGCCGGATGAAGTCCACGCCTGGTTGGTCAAGATAAAGGGGGTCGGTCCAAAGACAGCTGCCATCGTGATGCAATTTTCGCTGGACATGCCTGCCTTCCCGGTGGATACGCACATTCATCGAATCAGCGGCCGCATCGGATTACGCCCTGAAAAGGCCGGGCGAGAAAAGACGCACGAGATCCTGGCCGACCTGTTTCCTCCAGAAACTTACTACCCGGTTCATCTAAACCTCATTCAGCACGGACGCCAGGTGTGCAAGGCGCCTCGGCCGCTCTGCGAGCTATGTAATATGACGGACCTATGCGCGTATTATCGGCAGCTTGATCCTAAACCGGCGAGTTGATCCATGGGCACAAGTGACGGGTGGGTCTCGCGAAGCGATCGCTCCGGGATCGATCGCGAACACTCAGTTAGTCTATACTCGTGATGCGGTTACTTTAGGAGGAGCATGATATGACCCTTACCTACACCTGGTACGGTCACGGTACCTCAGGCTTGAATGTAGACGGCATCAACGTCGTCGTGGACCCTTATTTCACGGACAACCCGGCTGCTACTGCCAAGGCGGAAGAGGTTGAGGCCGACTATATTTTGGTCACCCATGGTCACAGCGATCACGTAGCAGATGCGGTGCCGATCGCCAAGCGAACTGGAGCGACGATCATCAGCAATTTTGAAATTGCGAGCTGGTTTCAGAATCAAGGAGTTGAGGCGCACGGCCAGCACATCGGCGGCGGGCACGATTTTCCCATCGGCTATGTGAAACTCACGCTCGCGCTACATGGTTCGGCCTTGCCGGATGGATCGGATGGGGGAAATCCGTGCGGCATTCTGATCACCACACCCGGCGGCCAGAAAGTTTATCTTGCAGGTGATACGGGCCTCTTCGGCGACATGGCCCTGATTGGTGAGGAGGGGCTGGATCTGGCGGTAATTCCCATAGGGGACAACTACACCATGGGACCTGACGATGCACTGCGTGCGGTGAAGCTGTTGAAAGCGAAGAACGTCATCCCGGGCCACTACAACACCTGGGAGCTCATCGAGCAGGACGCTGATGCCTGGGCCGAGCGCGTCCGATCCGAGACTGACACCAAGCCCCACGTTCTCCAGCCAGGGGACACCTTCACCCTCTAATTTCCAGACCTTGCAGATCATCTGGCTCCCGGAGCCCGGATCCGCCTTTCATACATTGAATCTCCTTGAATAAAAGACTCTCAACCTGGCTTCGGTTGGCCGGCCTGACCCTGCTCGCGCTAGGTCTGGGAATGGCAACCAACACCCTGGATCCAGCGCTGCTCAGTCTCAAAGTGGCCGAGCTCGCGCCCGAGAATCGAAACACCGCTCTCGGTTTGATTGCCGCAGCTGGACTGCTGGTTGCTACCCTAACTCAACCCGTTATTGGCGCCCTCTCGGACCGTACGAAAGCTCCGCTCGGGAGGCGTGTGCCCTATATGATCATCGGCACCCTGTTGGCGGTCGCCTTCCTATTTGTCGTGGCTCTAGCCCCTTCCATAGGGGTTCTCCTGCTCGGTGTTCTGGTCTATCAATTCGGAGCGAATACCGCACAAGCTCCCTGGCAAGCCCTCCTTCCCGATCAGCTGCCAGCTTCCTTGCGAGGAGCTGCCTCGGGGCTGAAGAGTCTTTTCGAAATCTTCGGCTTCATCCTCGGGCGAAGGTTCGCGGGATATATGGTTGCCGAGGGCACTCCACAATCCGCGGTGCTAGCTGCCTCCGTCGTTCTCATTGTGACCATGGTTCTCACCTCATTGGCCGCACGATATTGGAGGGGAAAGGGTTCACCCCAAGGCGCGGCCCCCGACAGGCTGGCAGGTGATGGCCCACCTGAAAGCCATAGCCCGGACGAACTTTCAGGCAAGAGCTCGTCTGGGGACGCCGATGGGGATGCCTCGCGCGAAGTCCTAAGTGAGAGTGCGCCCGAATCTGCGCCAGATGCATCCCCCGGATTCTCCGCCTTTCTCAAACGGAGCAATTGGCCAAAAGGCTTCGGGTGGTGGTTTGTGAATCGCGCCCTCTTCTGGGCAGCAATTATTGCCCTCAACAGCTTCGTGATCTTCTACATGGAGGACGTGGTAGGGATGACCTTTTCTGAGGCCTCCCGCCTATTTGGGGATCTTTCGGTGGTCCTGGGAGTATCGCTGTTGATTATTACAATTCCTGCCGGACGGCTTTCCGACCGGCTGGGCCGCCGACCGATCATCCTGGCTGCCTGCGTGGTTGCGGTGGCTGGGAATTTGCTGCTTCTATTTGCGCGCACGCGACCGGTGTTGATTCTCGGCGGAGCGGCGCTGGGCATGGCGACTGGAGTCTTTCTAAGCGCCAGCTGGGCTCTGGCCACAGATCTGGTCCCTCGAGGGATGGCTGCCCGTTATCTAGGAATCGCGAACATTGCCACCGCCGGTGGGAGTTTCCTCGCTCGGTTGGCCGGGGGTGCGCTTATCGATCCTATCAATCGGCTAACGGGGACTGCGGAAGCGGGGTATTTGACGCTCTACTCGCTGACCCTGGTCGCATTCGCGGTCGCAGCCTTCGCCGTGACGCGGCTGGAAATTGGAGAGATTCGTGGATCGTCTTAGCTCAGGGGCAGCGCGATCGTAAAGGTTGCCCCCGTGTCAGGCCCCAGGCTCTCGGCCCAGACACGCCCCTCGTGTGCCTCAGCGATGGCTTGAACAATGGAAAGCCCTAAACCCATACCCTGGTGGTGACGCGTCATGTGGTTTTCTACCTGATAGAACTGGTCGAAAATCTTGTTGACCTGGTCTTCCGGGATCCCCGTACCTGTATCGACCACGCTGAGCCAACCCTCGGAACCATGCTTTTCCAAATTGAGTTGAATTTGTCCCTTCGCCGGTGTGAAGTGCATAGCGTTATTGAGCAGGTTGATCAGCGCCATCGACACTTTCGGCGCATCAATGTTCGCGTTCAGCGGTTCTGGAGGGAGATTGATCGTCAGCACCTGGCTTTTGGCCGCAATGAGATCAGATATTTCCTCTTGCGCCGCTCGCGCGGCATCTTGCAGCGGCCGCTCATGAAGATCCAATTCCTTGGATCCGACCTTCATGGTATTGATGTTGGTCATATCCTCGATCAGGCGCCGCATCCTCAGCGCCTGGTTTAGGACCGTCTCCGCGTGTTCTGACGATTCCCCACCCGCTTCCTCCTGCAACAATGCCGCATACCCAAGGATGATTCCCAACGGCGTGCGCAGTTCGTGTGAAGCGATCGAGATGAAATCGGTTTTCATGCGATCGAGTCGACCGAGCTCTTCGTAGGCTCGCTTGAGGGCATCCAGCAGTCGCGCGTTATTGATGGCGACCGCCGCAGTCGAGGCGATGATTTCCAGGGTGCGGGTGTCATCTTCTGTGAACTCGCCCCCACGCTTGTTGAGCGCCTCCAACACTCCAATGACCTCGTTACGAATGGTCATCGGAACCCCGATGAGGGATCGCGTTTGCAGCTCGGTTTTGGCATCTACCTGCTGAAAATGACGCGGATCTTTTGCCACTTCGTTGATGATCACGGGTTCGTTCTTGCGATAGATCGTCCCGGCGATGGAACCATCCATTGGCACCGGGATCTGGCGCAGCTCGTCCGGATCCCCGCCAGTTGCGGCCGCAAAGTAAAGATCGTGGGTGTTTTCATCCAGCAGCAGGATCGAGGCGCCCTCGCTGTTGAGCAGATCTGTGGCCATCTTGATGATGAGTTGTGGCAGCCTGTCGGGCTCCAGCGTGGAATTTAACGTGAGGCTGATCTCAACGAGCTTGGAGCGTTGATAAACAAGCTCTCGGAGCCAGTCCAGTTCTGCCTGGGGGTCTTGCGCGCCCTGAACGGCCATGCGCTAAGTGTATTCGAGAGCGCAGGGCTTGTCTACGAATCGCCCCCGACTCCGAGGTATACTTCGCGATCGCGCCTTTTCGCGCGCGAAAACGCGCAAATTATGAGAATTTCTGTCCTTCAAGAGAACCTGGCTCGCGGTCTTACCACTGTCGCGCGCGCCGTATCCCCCCGCAGTACGCTCCCAGTACTGGGGAACGTATTGGTCGCCACCGAAGATGGTCGTCTCCGCCTCTCGGCTACAAATCTCGAGCTAGGGATCACCGTATGGGTTGGCGCCAAGATCGAGGACGAAGGATCGACGACCGTTCCGGCCCGTACCTTCGTTGACTTGGTCAACACACTGCCTTCGGAAACGGTCGAGATGGAGTTGACCACCCGCACCCAAACTCTCAATGTCCGCTCCGGCACTTTCAACAACAACATCAAGTGTATCGACGCTCAGGAATTCCCTCCTATGCCGCCGGCGGATCTAGAGGACGGGATTGAGCTGGAGCTTACTGACCTCCGAGAAATGATCTCCCAGGTCACCTTTGCTGCTTCTTCCGACGACGCGCGTCCGGTACTTACAGGAGTGCTGGTTGAAATCGTGGGCGGAAAAATGACTCTGGCGGCCGCGGATGGTTTCCGACTGTCCGTTCGCACAGCCGAGCTATCGGATGGTGCCGACCGTTCAGTGAAGGCCATCATTCCAGCCAGAGCGCTCTCCGAACTCGCACGCATCGCAGGCGACGATGAGGAAACAGTCCAAATGATCCTGCCGTCGGACCGCAGCCAGGCGATCTTCCGCGGACGTGACTTCGAGCTGGTTTCCCAGCTGATTGATGGGGCGTTTCCCGACTATCAGGGCATCATTCCGGCCAGCCACAGCAGCCGCACCATCATCCCAACTGCAAGTTTTCTACATGCCTGCAAGGCGGCCGATATTTTCGCCCGAGAATCTGCGCACTCGGCGCGGCTCAACATTACTCCCGGCGACGATAGTGGTCCTGGCACGGTCGAAGTAACCGCCACGGCCGCTGAAACGGGCTCCAACGAGATCACAGTCGATGCGACGATCGAAGGCGAACCTATCGAGATCGCATTCAACGTACGGTTTCTGGTCGAAGTACTGAGCGTGGTCGAATCGTCCAACGTAGCGCTCGAGACCAGTGGTCCAGCTTCACCGGGTGTGATTAAGCCGGTGGGCCGTGACGACTTCTTGCACGTCGTCATGCCCATGCACCTGGGCCGCTAA
>CBDTZL010000061.1:0-12656 GCA_965364895.1 uncultured bacterium | reverse complement strand
GATGGCTGGCGGGGAGTCATATCAGACACCTTCACCTTTTACAACGTGCGTCTCATCAGTCAGGCGATTGCGGATGCAGTTGCAGCGGATGACTGGCTGAACGGCTCCCCGGCTCCCGATGAAAGGCGAGTGGTGGTCGGGTTCGATACACGCTTTCTTTCTGATCGGTTCGCAGTTGAAGCCGCCCGCGTTCTGGCTGGTAACGGAATCAAGGTGTATCTGACAAGCGCCGACGTTCCCACCCCTTCCGTCTCCTATGCCGTGCGGGATCTTGAAGCAGTTGCAGGCATCATGATTACCGCCTCACATAACGCACCGCGCTACAACGGTGTCAAGCTCAAGGCCGCCTACGGTGGTGCCGCCGCGCGGGAGCAGTGCCGTCGTGTCGAGTTCTACTTCAACGATAACGAATCACGCGGCCGTGGTCCAAATTTAATGGACTATGGGCAATCCAAGGAGCAAGGGCTAATCGAGCGCTTCAATCCCACCACCAGCTACCACAATCATCTCCGCACCCTCATCGACTTCGATGCGATTGCAGAAAACCCCCAGCACGTCGCGGTGGACTCAATGTTTGGATCGGGTCGGGGTCAGATCAAAGGCATCCTCCAGGGAACTGGATGCGAAGTGATCGAGGTGCGCGGCGAGATGAATCCTGGGTTCGGGGGAATTCACCCTGAGCCAATCGCTCGCTACCTGGGAGCGCTGGCCGGTTCCATCGCGGCTGGTCATGGCCAGCTGGGCCTCGCCACGGATGGAGATGGGGATCGTATTGGAGCCATGGACGGGCGCGGCGAGTTCGTGGATCCGCACCGCCTGATGTCGTTGGCTTTGAAATATCTAGTAGAGCAGCGCGGATGGAGCGGCAAGATTGTCAAGACCGTTTCGACCACCCAGATGATCAATCGACTCGGCGAAAAGTATGGGCTGGAGGTCATTGAAACCCCAGTCGGATTCGATCATATTGCGGATTTGATGCTGCGAGAAGATGTACTGATCGGGGGCGAGGAATCGGGAGGCATCTCCTTCAAGGGACACATACCGGAAGGCGATGGGGTCTTGATCGGCCTGCTGGTACTTGAAATGGTCGCTGCTACAGAAACACCGCTGGAAAATCTAGTCGAAGAGCTCTTGAAGGACGTTGGACCCTCTCACTACGGCCGATTGGACCTGCGCCTGACTCGCCCAGTTCCCAAGAAGCAGCTAGCCACGCGGCTAGTTGACGGAGCTCCGAAGAGCATCGGAGAGCTCAAAGTGGAGCGCGTTAGCGATCGAGACGGAGTCAAATTCCACATGGACGATGATTCCTGGCTGTTGATCCGTCCATCAGGAACAGAGCCTCTGCTCCGTGTTTACGCCGAAGCTCGAGAGCCGGGAGCGCTCGAATCGTTGCTCGAATACGGACGAGAGGTCGCTGAGGCGGACTAGACTCTCTTCCCATTTCATTCGAATATAGGCCGCGTGCTATAATGCCGCGAACGCTCAATCACTATGCTAAAACGCCTACGTGACTTCATTTCGGGCGGTACTCAGCCCCAATCCACAGCGGCCCCCGCAGCACCTCCACAAGGGGCCGCTGTCCCGACTCCCCCTCAACCTGTTTCAGACAATGAGCCATCCCCACTTGAGAACCCGGAAGAGTATCTGAAGCGGGTCCAGGCAAAGATCAACAAACTGGCCGAAGAGTTTGCTTCAGGCGAGATCAATCGCACCCAATTCCAGGAGCTTTACGAACACTATCGTCGTGAGCAGCAGACGGTAAAGCGCTATCTCGAGATGGCGCCGGATTCAGAGGAGTGGAGAGAGGCCACCACAGAAGGTAAGAGTGTGGTTATTCGCCAGAAGAACGTTGCCAAGGTGATTGGCTATACGGTTTACGACAACGATTCCGGAATGCCGCTCAGCACGATCGGCGAATTCAAGATTGAGGCAGAGCTTGCCGTTCCCATGCTTTCCTCGTATCGGGCTGCTACCAAAGAGATTTTTGGCGCCGGTATGCAATCTAGTCAAATTGAGGGCGGGCAGTGGCTGGCCTATATGCCAGGAGATTTCACCACTTTAATGACACTGTTTTCAACCGATCCCGCCAGCGAACAACTGGAGTCGCTGGAGGAACTTCATCTGCTTTTTGAGCGAGCCAACAAAACCTTGCTCAGCAACCCCCCCGTTGATCCAGATGAGTTGGTATTTCCTCACAAATACTTTCTAGGACGTCACCAGTAGCCATTGAGTAGCGTTCCGGTCCTGAAGGTAGTCGTAGCAGGCAATGGCAACGTCGGCAAGACGTCGCTTATTCGCCGTTTCTGTGAGGGCAAGTTCGAAGAGGCACGCGTAGCCACGATCGGAGTAGATTTTCAGACGCAGACAGTCGATCTGGCGGGGAAGACTGTCAAGCTTTCAATCTGGGACATGGCGGGACAGGATCGTTTCCAGATTATTCGCGCCGGGTTCTATCGTGGAAGCCGAGCCTCAGTCCTGGTCTACGATGTGACCGAACCCGAATCACTGGAAAGCCTGGTGCGGTGGAGGGATGAGATTCTCGAGGCGGTTGACGACCAACCTTTCATTGTGGTTGGCAATAAGATCGATCTGCAGCGTACGCAGCAGCCAGAGCACGCCCAGCAATTTGCTGACTTGATCAAGGCCCCGTACTTGGAGACCAGCGCATTAGACGGAAATGGAGTCTCCAAGCTTTTCGAGGCGCTTGCCACGCTCAGCCTCTCAGAGTAATTCCGCAGCCGAATCAAAAGGGGCCGCGCAATTGAGCTCGGCCCCTTTGCTTTTCCTAGTTGTGTGTATGCGATCAGCCGGCAGGCGTTGCTCTCGATCGCAGCTTCCGGCTGAGGAAGATTACCACCAGGAACAAGGCGGTCAGACCCGCTAATCCGGGCAGCCCAACATCGTCTCCAAAGCCAGTCGATGGTAGCGCGGTGGGTGTTGGCGTCGGCGAACCTCCGCCTCCCCCCGCAATCGCCTCTGCGGTCTGCGTCATCTGAGCCGCGGCAGTGGCGGTCAGCGGTGCGACTGTCGCCAGTGTCGTGAACGGCGTGGCAGTCGGTGTGTCAGTTGGCAGCACGACCACTTGCGTTGGCACCGGAGTATCGGTCGCTGTCGGAGCACGGGTAGGAGGCACCTGCGTCGGCACTGGAGTGAAATCCTCCGCCTCCGCAGTCAGAGTCAGGCCCAGCGCAACGGCCGTATTCGTCAGCACAATGCTGGTCGGCTCCCTTTCGGCAGCCTCTCGCTGCCGCGGCTGCAAGATTAGGGCATACACCCCCAGACAGACCAGGCTCAACACGATCAAGCCTCCGAGCCCCGCAGCCGCAATCACAAAGGTGCGATTCTCGTCGTCCTCGGGCAATCCCCCTGTTACTTCAAAGTCTTCTGCCATAATTTCCTCCCCACACGCCTACGAAGATTCATGTAGGCAACGCGACCGGGTACGCTATTTGTTGCAAGATCCGATCCAAAAACCATCAGGCGATCACTTCCATATTGCTCAACGGAATGGCTACGGAGCCAATCTCCTCCAGTTCGACCATTGCGCTGCGCGCTAAGATACCGCTTGGGAATGACTCGACCCCCGGCATCAAATGCAGCAGGTTTCCGACTGCCCCAATATGAGGCGCTCGCAATGCCCGCACACGCACTCCTGGCTGTAGTTGCACGATCCGTTCCGGGCTTTTCACATCCTGCGTAGCAGGAAGCGGAACCAGGATTTCAGGCAGCTGAGGCTCATACGGCTCCAGCAGCGATGCTTCCACACTCGCCTCCCTGCCTGCGTTTGTGCTGAGCAGGTCGTAGGTAGGGGAGTTCATAGGAGTTGCCCCAAAGCCCTCCGTCACCAATATCGGGTACGGCATGCGAAGTGCGACTGGAATAAGTTCTGAAGCCATGCTTCCGCATACTAGGCCGCGAATCGGAATCTCTGTCGCCTGTTGGAGCGACTTTGTATCGTCGACCACTCCGACCAGCACCACTGCGCCACGCAGCATCATATCGAGCTCATTAGGCTCCAACCGTGCGCTTCGGCTCTCACCGACATCGCGCAATACTCCCCATCCGCGTCGGCCATTTCCCCATGCGCCTTGAATCAGTGCCCCCACCGCTAGTATCGTGATCGAGCTCGCCCCGTCGGAACCGGCAACCTCGCCCGGTATTCCGGCGTGAATCGCGCGCGGTTCTTCGCGAGCCTCGAAAAGCACCCTGCCCCTTGACAGGGACAGCACCTTGCCATTTGCTGGGGCCCGAACGGTGCGTCTAGCAATGCCAGCTGGGCCCGCCAATATTTGTCCCGCTTCAACATTGCTGCCCAAGTCCACTCGCAACAGGCGCGCCGCGTCGGCATCCGAGACACCGAGCGCCGAAGCCAGATCGAGAAAGTGGTGTCGCGGTCGAGGCTGGACCTCAGCAATCACATCGGTCGATTGCACCTTCTCCCGCACCCTGACCGTCAGCACCCCTGGCCCGTCGAGCTTTCGCTCGCGCTGCACCGTAGTCATGGGCAGAATATGTCTGATACGTGGAAGATGATTGGCGATCATGATTCGCTCTGTATCATGGCTCCAATATCGTAGAGCCATTTCTGATTGAGTTCTCGGCGATGCGCAGGGTCATTGGATAATTCAAGCGGTCTGCCGCGCGCATCAATAATGACACCTAATGCCCCACCCGCAACTCGCAAAGCGCCCGCTTTTCCCCGTCCGCCAAACCCGACATCGAATCCCTTCTCCGGACGCAACGTCATTCGAGCGTGTTCACCCTGGCGAAGCGGCAGCAGCACGAGCTGGCCGTAGCGGACAATCCCCTCGATTGGCTCACCCCCACTTTCGGGTTCGATGCGGATCCGCAGTACCGGCTTGCCTTCCCGACCCCGCCCTACCGGCGATACAACCGTCCCCAAACTAACGAAGCTTCCCGACTCCAGCACCTGCACCGTGATCATCGGCAGCAAACCCGCTGCCGCGCCTACCGCTGGCACCAGATTGTAGGGATCCAATACAAGGGTGGTGATCCCTCGCGGCTGTACGGCATCGAGCAAGACCAGCGCAGCGTAGCCGGGCCTTGGCGCTCTGGCGATCGCCCCGCCGGTCGCGATGATCGGTTCGAGTGGCGGCATGAGTTCGGAACTCGCACCCACCGCCCAGTCGCTCCTGGAATTCGATAAGCCGGCTCGGACCAGCTCTCGGAGCAACGCATATTCAATGTGGAGATCGGTAAGTTCTGCCGGGATCGTGCCCGGATAGATAGCCTTGTTAAATATGTAGTCGCGAACTTCAGCATCTGGGACCTCGGTGGGAAGCCAGCGCGAGATGTCGGCCACAGACGCATATCGCAGGAGCCCGGGGAGAGAAATTCCCAGTCCCAGATCTGAGTGCACTTTGTTGTTCAATACCCCATCGAAGGCCGCTGCTATGGTTACGTGACTGGCTCCGACATCGATCCCCAAAACTCCCTTATCGGGGTCGTAGACCTGGCTCAGGTAGCGAACCACTCGGCCAAATGCATCCGCGGTCAGCATCATGTATCCGCCGGACCATCCGTTTAGGTCTTCAAACCCAGCGATGCGCTGAGAGCGCAGCTGATTAACGATCTCAGCAAGTTTTAAGCGCGCCGGTCCGAGTTCCTCATGCTCAAGGTCGGGCCGGATGTTGGAAACGATCTCAACCTTGGAAGTGTCTTGAAAGTGCTCCACCACCGCTGCTCCAAGGCTGGTGTTGCCGGCGAATACCAGCGCGGGCCGCTGAACCGTAGGAAGCAGGCTGGTTGCCAAACTCACGGTCTCTATTTGCCGAATTACACTGGCTGTCGCACCACTGTCCGTGCCCCCTACCATCAGGATGAGGTCCGGCTTGGCATCAAGCATTGCGTCTACCAACTCTGCTTCCCGCCTTACATCCATCAAGCCAATCTCTTCCACTACATTTAGGTATGTCGAGCTCGCCAGGCGACGAGCGCTTTCCATTGAGACTCCCGGCATCAGACCTACCAATACGGTTCGAACATGCGGCCCGGCGGAGGCGGTCGAAACAAAAGCATCCACCCCAGCTCCCGAGTTAGTGGTGGGCATAACCAGCGCATCGGATTCGTCAAAGAACGGCCTGCCGGTGATTTCGCTGACCTCGTCCAGGGCGACGTGCATCCCCTCTCGAACATCAAAAATCGGGGCTCCGGCAGTGGATGAGGCACGACCGGTGGCGACCATGCGGTAGCGACCGTCCACGACGTCAAACAAGCTGACCCGCGTGTTGACCGTTCCAACGTCAACTGCCAAAAGGGTATCGGCCTCAAGTATTGTGCTCATGCTTTCATCCGATGCTGTCAATCACTCCTGTAACGGTGTCCCAGATAAACTGCACTCGTTCGGCAAGCACGATCAAAGTGGCTGCTACGGCGCCGGCATACATCACTCCGAAGGTGACGGCAATAAACCCCTTGCCAATCCCTTTAAAGACCGTTAGCGGCCCAGGAATTCTTGCGCCGGCAACGATAGCAAACGGTGTTTCAACATCGGTTTTGCGGACCGTAAACCGAAAGTAAAACAGGGTGGTTAGCGTGCCGATCAGCACAATGATGACGTTCAGCAGGCGTTCTATGCCGGATTCGCCGGTTAGTTGATTCACGGCGCTCGGATTAAGGGTGTCCATTGAATCCAATGTCAGCGGAATCAGGGTTCCGGTAATGGCTCCTCCCACGATCACCGCTGCGCCAACGCCTACCAGCAAAACCATCGAGACCGTACCGTATCGAGCGGTAGATGGAGCAACTTTAAGGAAGAGTAAGACAACCAAAATGAGTGGAACGATCACCGTAACGATCAGTTGAGGGTCCGCCAGTCCGGGCAGACCTGCCTCCAGGATCGGTTCGATCAGTCCGGGAATCAGTACGTTGTGTACTGCAACTGCGCCCACGTAGCCCGCTGCAACTCCGATCAGCAGGTGCATCGCTAGCTTGAACAGCGGATTGTCGCCGATCAGGTAGCTGAGCACCATAATGGTCAGCACGGATGCTACGAAACTCGCGATCAGTTCTGTAGTATCCATATGCCTAGGCCGGGCTGCGGCCCCTCCACCAGATAAGAAGACCGTAGCCAACCCCTGCCAGCAACACCAGTTCGGCCGCCAGCATGACGCTGCCAAAAGCATCCCAGCGCTCCTGAGCAAGCCCCGGCCGGCCATTACGAAGTTCATAAGCTACAGCGGCAGGCAACCCCGATAGGATTCCGCCGATCGTTTGATCGGTGCCCTCGAAGTACGGACGAACCAGAGGTTCAGCACCTGCCGACAGCACAACCACTAGCGGTGTGTCGCCCATGTTCGGACGAGCTTGTTCTGCCCAAACCCGCGCCGACTCACTGTCGGCGGTGATGACCGCCACCATGCCAAAATCCGAAAGCACTTCGACTTCATCCAAAATAGGGGTTTCCCAAACCTCTTGGACCTGCTCGGGCAAGGCAAATCCTTCTAATACCGCCTCACGCGGGCTGATGGCAAAGAGCTGTACTGCCGTCTGTCCGCCCGATAGGTAGCCCAGGTTCACGATGTTTTGGCCGTTTTCGTATTCGTAGCGGTCAACAAAAGGCGCCAATGCGATAAGAGCCAGCGCGGATCCGGTCGGCCGTGTGGACATACTGGCCAAGGGAAGACCGCGGGCCATCATTTGGTCCAAGAACGCGCCAGAAACTGCCTCAAGCTCTCCGGCATACCCCGCCTCATAGTCAAACACCACGAGCACCGGTTGCTCTAGGGGCAGGCGCTCTACCAGGCTGAAGAGAGCGCCAAGCTCGCGCGGCTCGAGGCTGGGCAAGGCAAAGCTGGGTGCACCGGTAAGTATTGGAAGCGAAACAGCTATAAGGACAACCGCCGCAATCGCCCAGCGAAAAACCGCTAGGCGGACTCCTTGCTTAGGCAACGCAGGCGCTTCCTGCTCTTCTTCGTCAACTAGTCGATGAAGCAGCTCTGCCTGCGCGTACTGGCGCTCCGAAACGTCGAGCTCTAAGGAGCCGACGCTTGAAGTGCGCGGCATAGCAACAACCGGCTCAGCGAGCAGCACACCGCTGAGTCCGGCGAGCGGTCCCACCGATTCAACGGCTTGATCGTCTTCCGGCTCGATTTCGACCACCGACCGAAAAGTGTCGACCGGGCGCATGGCTTCCAGCCAATTGGGAAGGGTTGCTGGAGCGAGATCTGGAGACCCTTCTTTGGGTGTGGATGCAGATTCGTCTTCGATCGGTTCGATCTCTCCCAGCCAATCAGGGAGGCCTAGATCGCCTAGCTCTTCGTCGGCTGGCTCTTCCGCCCCGCCGACGAGAGCAGGTACATGCGGAAGGTCCGCCTCGGACACCCCATCTTCACTTTCCATTGCTTCGAGCCAATCCGGAGACTTTTCACCGGATTCGGAAGCGGGTTCGGATTTTGGCTCAGGGAGATCTTGTTCCTCGGAAGTCTGTTCGACGCCTTCAGGCGGTTCAGCTTTGCTCTGCTCGGCCTCCAATGGAACATCGGCCGCGGCCGCACGCAGGGGGTCGTCGGGGGTTGGCTCGTCAGACTCTAGAGGATCTGGGTCATCGGCCGCTTGAGCTGCAGCCGCTCGCAGGGCGTCTTCCGGCGCAGGATCATCTGAAGCAGGAGATTCAGCTGCCGCAGCTCGAAGGGCATCCTCCGGCGCGGGTTGGTCCGAATCTAATGGTTCTTCTGCTTTCTTCTCTCGGACCCGCTTCAACCATTCGGGGACATCCTCTTCAGCGCTCTCAGCCTCAGAATCGCTGCCTCCGCCCGTATCAGCGGCTCTCAGCTCACTAAAGTCATCGGCGCCCTCGATGGAACCTTGGTCAGGCTCTGCCGACGAAGATCCTCCAGCGCTGCTAGGGGGAGGAGATTCCTCCGCCTCTTCGCGGATACGCTCCAACCAATCATCCGCTTCTCCGGAGCTCGCGCTCACATCGAGTGGCTTGAGGCGCGCACCGCAATTTGTACATTCTTCAGCATCCCCATGGTTTGGAGTGCCGCACATAGGACAAAGTATTTCATCCACTAATTAAGATCCATAAGGCCGATCTGCGCCCAGCAATACTCGCAATCCGGTGGTCGTAGCTCCTAGTGCAACTCCGAGAGCGATTCCGCGCGCGCCTCCAGCAGACCATACTTGTGAGATCCAGGCTCGCATGTCCCGCATGACAACGGTTATCGGTCCTTCCGAGCCGCCCAATGCTGGCCCGGTTCCTATCATGACCAGCAGAGCGGTGCCAAGGAACAGCAAGCTAAACAGGTCGCGGCGTCGAGTTACCAGACGAAATCCCGCCACCAGCAGCGTGACTGACAGCAGGGCCATCAGCCCGGCTTCAATCGGAAATTGGAGATATTTAAAGATGAAGAGCGTAACGTCGTCGTCCGGCCCGAAAACCAGCGACAGAACGAGTGTGACGAGGAATGCCAGGATCAGCAGCGCGCTATAGATCCAGCCTTCCTCGGTCTGGCTCAGCTTACGCCAGTGCACCTGCGCCAGGTTCGCCAGGCCCACAAGCAATGCGGCCGCCGCCAATAGCGCCGCCCAGCGCATGAAGAGCAATCGGATGTTCTGAATGAAATCGAAATCTACGAAGTAGCCAAGCAGGACAAACCCGCCCACTGCCGCCGCAACCGCGGCCCACAGCGCTGAGGTCCTGAATAACTTCATATCAGATTTCCGAAGGTGGCCGTGATCACGCCTAGCAGGATCAGAATAATGAGTGCGATCCGAATGACATCTTGCGCTCGAAGACTGGCCTTATGGAGATTCCCAGCGCCGAGGTAAGCGCCGCTGGCAAATACTTCTTCTCCCAGCAGGGGATTTTGGGTGGTCGCATAGAGCAAAGCCTGCGATTGAACTTCGCTGGTTCCGCCGATCACGAAGGCCCGCGCGCGCTCACCGAATTCTGCAGCAAGCCCGGCTTCGAAACCGTAAAAGCCGCTGAGCATGTGCACGGAAACGCTCTCATTGGTCAAAACCGTCGGCAAGCCAGCGACGTAGGAGAAGGGGGTCGGCCCAAGAAGACGGCCTGAGGTAGGATCGTAAAGATCAGCTGCACCCACTTCGCCATAGGAACTGCGAAGCGTGTCGCGGGCCAGGATTGCCATGGCTCCATCTCCCGCAGTAACCACCGCGGGGCGATCGCTCATTGAGGTGGCGCGGGCGATCCGAGTGAGGGCTGCTAGGCCGGCAAAGGCGGGCGCGCTTTCGGGGCCGATGACAGAACCGGTGCCGAGCGAGAGGTGAACGCGGTCTCCCGCCTCTACGGCGCGTTCAATCGCCTTTCCAAGAGCTTCAAATGCAGCGATTTGGCGAAAAGTAGCGGGGAAGCGTCGGCTAATGGCGGCTGATCCCAGCATCAGCCCCAAGAATGCAAAAAGCAGCAACAGACCCTGCAGGTCGATGGCCGTCATGAGCCTTCCCTTAACTCTTGAATAAGCCCCTCTGGTTGCTCCAGCGAGCGCCCAAGTTCATCCAGGCCATCCCCAAGGAACGGGACGGCCATGTAACTGAGCTGAGCTAGAAACGTTGTAAAGGGGCCAGCGGCCTCTAGGATGTCAGCCACCAACGAATCCAAACCAAGGTGGCGTAGCCAGACCACGGCGCGTTGCGTGGTCTTTCCTCCGGCATCCACAGCGCGGCAGTATAGCACAACCGCCCTGTAACGCTATGCGACCTGCCTTTGGGGGTTCTAGGGGGCAAATATTACGCGTTGGGGCTCAGCTGCGGCACAATTGCTGCAGATTTGCTCCGTGTTGGCGAGCATCGCTACGCAATCCAGGCCTGATTATGACTCTGGATAAGGCTCTGCGAGCAGCGATTGGATGGCGGCTTCGGTCTCTTGATAGGCGCCCTCACCGATGTGCTGATAACGAATATTGCCCTGTTTGTCGATGAGGAAAAGCGTGGGCCAGAAGCGCGTGCTGTAAGCGCCCCATGTTCTCCGTTCATTATCCTGGGCGACTGGATACGGTACGTCCAGACGAACTAGCGCCTCTTTCAAGTTGTCGAGGTCGCTTTCGTAGGAAAATTCAGGATAGTGATTGCCAATCACAACCAAGCCCTGGTCTTCGTATTGTGTGTGCCACCCACGGAGGCTCGGGATCACCCTTTGGCAGTTAATTCAGCCAAAGGTCCACATATCGATCAGAACCACGCTGCCGCGTAGGTCCGCCAGGCGCAGCGGGTGATCGGTATTCAGCCAGATTTCGTTCTGCAGCTCCGGTGCTGGGCCTAAATTCGGCAGGGCTACCTGTTCAGCTTCTATGATTGGCTCCTGCTCTAAGGGTATTGGACTTGTAGGGATGGGTTCGGACGCTTTGGGCGCACACCCCGCAACCAACATCGCTCCGATGAGGACGGCCAGCTTCATGCGGGCGGATCCTTGGGGAGCGCAAAGGTGATCCGAGTACCTCCATCGGACCCGCTCTCGGCCCAAATGCGGCCTCCATGCGCCTCCACCAGCTCTTTGGCGATCGCCAGCCCAAGCCCCACGCCGCCGGACTCATTATCGGCTCTGGGTCTGCTGGTCTGCTCGCGATAAAAGCGCTCGAAGATATGCGGCAAATTCTCAGAGCGGATCCCTTCTCCATCGTCCTGAACCGCTACCTCTACCGTGCCATTCCGCTCTAGGGCCGATATGGCTACCTCTCCGCCCGAGGCGGTGTGGTCGAGGGCATTGTCGAGCAGATTCTGGAGCACTCGTTCGATCTTATTTGCAGCCATTGGAATCAATGGCAGATCGCTGTGCTCTGGGCCGGTCAGCGCGATGCCCTTCGTTTCCGCCTTGAGTACCGCACCTTCCATCGCGATTTCGATGACCTCTTCGATCGAGGCCGGAGAGCGTTCCATAGGGGCGGCACCGCTATCCAGCGTAGCGAGTTCCACAAGATCATCCACCAGGTTGCTCATCTGTGTAATCACGCGCTGGCTTCGGCGTATGTAATCCGTCGGATCATCGACCACTCCATCTGCGATCGCATCGAGCATGGCCCTCAGGGCTGCTAGCGGCGTTCGCAGGTCGTGTGATGCCCCAGCAATGAATTCCCGCCGAGCCCGCTCTAATTGTGCAGATTCTTGCTCGGCGTTTTCTAGGCGTTCGGCCATTACGTTGAAGGCCTGGCCCAGCTCGGCTACTTCATCCCGACCGGCTATCTCAACTCTTGCTGCAAAATCGCCTTCGCTCAGGCGATTTGCGGCTCGATCGAGTACCTTGAGTCGTTGAGTGATGGAAGTTGAAAAGAAGTAGCCGAATGACACCGCTACACTGCTGGCAAAGAATAACAGCACGCCGGCCAGCGCCAGATCGTGCTCGCTGATGAACATCAGCCTGGCCGCAAGCAGCACGATCACTAGGCCAAACAATGCTGCCAATACATGACCGACCGTAAGCGTTTGAGTGAGGCTTGTAGCTCGGCGCCACCAACCCGCCTGTACTGAAACGAAGCCAACCAGCGAAGCTCCCAGACCGGCGACCGCGAACATGATCGCTAAATCGAGCAGTTCCTGCGGGCTGGGGCGCATGACCAGCGCCGCCAGGCCTAAAGTGGCGGCCAATGTCAGCCCCAGGGTGATGAGAAATGTCAGCCGCCGGCTATTTATCAAAGCGATACCCAACGCCCCACACAGTCACAAGATGGCGTGGTTCA
>CBDTZL010000060.1:0-12880 GCA_965364895.1 uncultured bacterium | reverse complement strand
GGGCGCAATTCTGCCAGAGAAAAAGAATTCGAGTGCAAAATACAGTTCAAAGAGTGCCGTGATACGTGTAGTCCAAAACGCGGTTAGGGCCCAGACATACATTAAGGTGTAGCGAAGGATAAACGCCAGGATCAATGCCGGCACCATTGCAATGAGCGACCAGGCCACGAAAGTAACCTCGGGCTTGAAGATCAAGGCAAGAATTGCCATGGTCGGCAGCATCGTAACCAATGCAGTGGTCTTGCCGGCCATCATGTGCGAGATGTCGGGGAAGTAGGGATGTACCGGCCGCAACAGGGCGGTATTGAATTCGCCTTCACGGATCCGGTACTCGAACCATTGCGGGCTCCAACCGGTAGTGATATTCCGCACGAGCATCCAACCGATGTAGTAACCGGCCAGCTCTCCGGTGGTAAACCCACCGACTTCGCCACCCTGAGATTCGGCAACCGTGGTCCAGACCACCAGGTAGATGACGGCCTCAAACATCAAACCCATCATTCCGAGGCTTTGTTGGAACCGGTATTGCCAGTCCGCCATAAGACGGACCTTGTATTCGGCCACCAGGATGTTAGTTAGATGTCTCAACGCTTCCTTCGGTAAATACTCGCTCGATCATGTCCTCGATCGGCGGCTCCTCGACCGACAAATCAAACATGGGAACGTCTGCCAATAGCTTGGCCGCAACCTCCGGCACTTCCTTGCGTGGGACACGCAGCGATATCCTGCCGGCATCCTGGCTCATGATTTCGCCATAGCTAGAAAGGTCGGTGGCCCGATCCTTGGGCTCCACCACGATCTCCTTGTAGCCAGTAAATTGCTGGACCAACTCTGAGAGTTGGCCATCGAAGAGAAGCTCCCCATGGTGAATCACGATCACCCGCTTGCAAAGCGCCTGGACATCCGCCATGTAGTGGCTGGTGAGCAGCACCGTTGCGCCTTCCTGTTTGTTGTAGTCTGCGATGAACTTGCGGATGCGTCGCTGCATTGGAACATCCAGGCCAAGGGTGGGTTCATCGAGGAAGAGCACCTTTGGCCGATGGAGCAATGCAGCCGCAATCTCCACTTTCATGCGCTCCCCCAGCGAGAGCTGCCGCACCGGCTTTCGCACGAGATCTTCAAGCTCTAGCAGCTCAATGTATTCGTCGACCGTGCGTTTAAACTGGTCCCGGTCTATCTCGTAGACGGCTTGATTGACTTCAAATGAATCGATGGCCGGTATATCCCACACCAATTGATTGCGCTGGCCCGTGACGAGCGTGATTAGTTTCAGGAAATCCTTCTCGCGCTTGTGTGGTTCATATCCCAGCACGAGAGCCTGGCCGCCCGTCGGGTGCAGCAGGCCGGAAAGCATTTTCAGCGTTGTGGTTTTTCCCGCGCCGTTTGGGCCCAGGAAGCCGACGATCTCTCCCGGCTCAATTTTCAGGCTGATTGACTGGACCGCTTTAACTTCCTTTTTCTTGCGTCGGAATACGCCGCGCAATGCGGCGCGCATGCCTGCGGATCGCTCATTGACCATGTAGGTCTTTGATAGCTCTTTGATTGAAATTGCGGAATCCATGCTGAGGTAGTCCTCACCCGGCCAAGAAAGGACCCTCTCTCTGAGGAGAGGGTCTCGGCGAGCCAGAGTATAAGCGAGGGCTTTAGGGGTCGGTGCTGATAGTCAGGACGTGATTGAGGGCTTGAGCAAGTTCCAGGTCCTGCCACCGTTGGTGGTACTCACCAGCGCCAGCGCATCGCCCTCTCGCGCGACTGCCCAGCCTATCTGTTCGCTGACGAAGTTGAACTGGCCATCCCACTGAACGGTTTTTACGAATTCCCACGATTGGCCTCCGTCCAGGGTTTGGTGAATGTGTCGGTCGAAGGCGAATGCCGTCCTTGGGTTTAGCAACGACAGCTCACCGCCCGGATACAGGTGGCTTTCCCAGGTCTCGCCACCGTCCTGGGTAGTGTAAATGTAGTTGAGTTTCAAGCCGGTGCGACAGCTCACTGCCACCGCACCGATTAATTCGGTAACCAGCTGCGGCGAATGGCCCTCGCAGAGTTCGGTCTCAAAAAGTTGGGGGCGGCTGTCTGGCGCGGGAAGCATGATCGGTTCCCAATTTCGGCCGCCGTCGCGAGTCACCGCTACTTCGGGAGCCACCACCGGACAATCTGCTACGGTAGCCCATCCCAGCATTAAAGTACCGAAATCCACTCCGCTCTTCCGGCAGCTTTGCAGACCACCTTCTGCCGGAGTGATCGCCATTTCCCAATTTCGGCCGCCGTCTGCGGTCCGCAGCAAATAGATCGGATAGTTGTGCATTCCAGCCGGTCCATGTCGTGCAATAAGCCATCCGTTGTTAGCATCTTCGAAACCAAGGATCGGTGGATAGTCAGTGCTTCCGAGAAATTCCAATTCAAGAGCACGGCTGGCAGACCACGTGTCTCCGCCATCCATCGTTCCCCAGACGCGGAAACGGCCCGGGCTCGGTTCGATTGTGTCTTCGTAATACGCCACCCAGCCCGTCATAGGGTTGATGAAGTAGCTCACCGCGGATATGTCTGGATTTTCCGCGTCAGGTGCTGGCTCTGGCGGGGTTACATCCGTCCAGGTTTTGCCACCATCGTTTGTCCGCAGGACATGATCTGAGGCGCCATCCAATCCGCCGATTCCCCAGCCTCGTTCCGCACTGATCATCTGAATGTGAGTGACCAGGATGAGCGTCTCCGGATCAAGATGCGCGATCGGAGTGCCCTGCGGCTCTTCGATGGTCTCTTCTGGGGCCTCAATCGGCTCAGATTTGGGATCCTCGGCGGGTTGCTCGGCGGGCGATTCTGCTTCTGGCACCTGGGCCTCAGGCTCAGTCTGCTCTCCGCTAAACGGCACGTTACACGCTGCCACAAGAAGCAAACCTAAGATCAATACAATTCCGTTTGTGATTCGTTTGCTCATGGTGTTCTCCTGAGGGTTCAGTGTAGGAGCAAACTGCAAACAGTGGAACCAATCCTGGGGTACTTGATCTTTGCGTTGCAAATGAGGGTGCTGCGCGCCTCGGCCTTGGAAAGCAGCCGAGCTTGAATGGCATAGAGTTCGAGAACGCCTGCGGGTGGCTTAAGTAGGAGGACCGTGTTCTCCCGGATCAACAATGTCATCTTGCATCCGGCTCAAGGCATCGAGGATTTCGCTGAAGACCATCTCGGTTTGGGCGGCGTTTCGTTTCTGAGCAGAGGTCAGTCGGTCCTGACACAAGTAGATCATTTGCTTTAGCGTAGCCGGCTCGCGCAAGGCGCGATCTTCGGGCCAGCGATTTTGCAGGGTCTGCTCTCCCCAAAGGGAAAATGCATAGGTCAGGATCACGGCCCTGTCCAGCAGATCGAGTTCGTCTTCAGCCGCGTTTAGCTCGCGTTGGAATTTGCTCACGCGGTGTTCGCTTGCCTCACTCGCCCAGCAGCTGCTCCAGCTGATCCACGTAGGTCGCCATATCTGAAAATGCCTGATCCACGGGTTCGGGTGAGGTCAAGTCCACACCCGCAGCACTCAATGCGTCCAACGGGTACTCTGAAGCACCAGCACTTAAGAATCCCAGATATTCTTCAGCCGCGTTTGGCTCACCGGACAGTATTCGCCCTACCAACGCGTGGGCGCCGGCGATTCCGGTCGCGTATTGGTAAACATAGTAGTCTGCATACAGGTGAGTAAACTGGGCCCAGCTAATCCCAACCCGCGCACGGTCCAACATCATTTCCGAGCCGTACGGTTCCTCAAACAGATCTGCCATCAGATCGATCATGCCTTCGGCATTGAGGCCTTCTCCCCTCTCGATTCGCTCATGACTTTCTAGTTCGAAGCGCGCAAGCGTTGGCATGATGAAGAAGTAGCGGTAGAAATTGGACATCGCCTCTTCGATAAGCGCGATCTTTAGCTGCTTGTCATCGGTGGTCTCGAGCAAGTGGGCACGGACCATCGCCTGATTGAAATTGGAAGCCACTTCCGCAGCAAAGATCGAATACTGGCTGTACAGAACGGGTTGATTCTTCCAGGCCAGGTACGAATGCATGGAATGCCCAAGTTCATGGGCCAGAGTGCTGAAACTCAGCGCGTTGTCGTTGTAGCTCATGACGATAATCGGATGACCGCCCGGTGAGCCATATGAAAACGCACCTTGACGCTTTCCTTGGTTTGGATAGACGTCCACCCAGCGCTGCTCCAAACAGCCGGCGCGCAGTACCTGAACGTACTCATCGCCCAGTGGCTGCATGCCCTCACAGATCCAGTCCACCGCCTGCTCATAGGGGATCGTCGTCGCTTCCGTAGTGAGAGGCGCCCAGACATCGTAGGGGAAGAACTGTTCGTAGCCCATGGCCGCGCGCTTGATGGAAAAGTAGCGGTGCCATGTACCGATGTTCTTGCGAAAAGTGTCTATGAGGTTGTGAAACACAGAGACGGGGATGTTGTTGTCGTAAAGCGCCATCTCGAGCGTGGATTCGTGCTTGCGGGTTTGCATGTTGAAAACGTTCTGTCGAATCGAGTTTGTCAAATTACTGGCCAGCGTGTTCTTATAGGCCAGGTACTGATCGGCGTAACTCTCCCAGGCAGTGCGACGAGCCTCGCGATCGGTACTGCTGTAGATTCGCCGTAGGGTGCCCTGCGTATATGGAATTTCTTGCCCATCGCTTCCGGTAGCGGGCGCAAAGGTGAAGTCTGCATCGGCCAATGCCTCCACGGTCATGCGCACTCCGAGGAATAGACCCGTTAATGTGCCGAGGATTTCCTCGACCTCCTGAGATCGAACATGCTCCTGTTTTCGAAACAGGTCGTCTACGTAGTGTTCGAATAGCGCGAGTTTTTCATCCTCCTGAATCCAGCCACGAACCGATTCTTCACCTTCACCGATAAGCTCAGGATCCACAAAGGCGTAGGCTGCCAGCACCTTGCCTACGACATCTTGTGCGCGGCCAAGCATCTCAGCTGCCTGCGGATCCAGCGAATCGACCGAAAGATTTACGTAGGAGTAGGCGAACAATCGCAGCGCTCGACCGAGCGTATCCTCAATCGCGTCAAATACTTCGAGCAATACCGGCGGGCCCTCACCTAATCGACCGTGGTAGCCCTCGAACTGAGCCAGATCACTGACAAGCGCTTCCGCGTCGGCCTCCCAGGCCTGTCGATCGGGATAGACGCTTTCTGCATTCCATGTGAATTCGATAGGAATCTCGCTGCGCTCGCGCAGGGTCGTGTCCGACATTTAGTTGCT
Source organism: uncultured bacterium (assembly GCA_965364895.1). Taxonomy (GTDB): domain Bacteria; phylum Chloroflexota; class Anaerolineae; order Anaerolineales; family E44-bin32; genus JADFRG01. The sequence goes on along the minus strand of CBDTZL010000060.1, from coordinate 7,643 downwards.
CCTCTCTACATTAGATTGCATACAACTTCAGTCTGACGCCGAGGCCGGCTCTGCCACCACTTCCGTCACGGTGTCGTAGTGCGGACTGGTCAGGGTTAGCAGCCCCCAACCGATCCCAGCGGCAATAATCGATCCGGCCAGGATGCCGATCTTTGCATTTGAAAGCAGCCTTGGATCTTGGAATGCGGCCTGCGCAATGAATATAGAGATCGTGAAGCCGATACCGGCCAGGACGCCGGCGCTCAGGAACTGGCGCCAGCTGATGTCTATCGGTTTTTCCGCGATGCCTGTTCGTGTGGCCAGCCACGCGAAAGCCGCTACACCGATCGGCTTACCCAGTACAAGTCCGAAGATGATTCCTAAACTCACCGGATTCAGGAGTGCCAGGCCATCTGTTCCGCCCAGCGGTACACCGGCATTGGCCAGCGCAAAGATCGGCAAGATCAGGTAAGCAACCCACGGCTGAAGCTCATGCTCCAGCCGTTGTGCCGGAGGCTCCATGCGCTCGAGGATCGTCTTCAAGGCTCGAACCAGGGCCTGCTCCCGCACCTCGTCCTCGCCGTACTCATACCGATTGAGCACCGTATCCGTCTGCTCCATCAATCGCTTAACATTCGGCGGGCTGCGGGTCGGGATGGTGACTGCTAGAAGAACCCCGGCAAGCGTAGGATGAACACCGGAGTTTAGAAATGCCAGCCACAATCCAATTCCGAGCAGCGAATAAGGCAAGGGTGAGAAGACCCTCCACCGGTTGAGAAGCAACAGCCCTGCGAAGAACAGGGCTGCAACAAATAAGGCTGCGACGTTGATCCCGGAGGTATAGAAGAGGGCGATCACCAGGATTCCTCCCACATCATCTGCGATGGCCATCGCGGTGAAGAATATCTTCAGAGAGAGCGGTATTCGCCCGCCGAGCAGGGTCAGGATGCCCAGGGTGAACGCGATGTCCGTCGCCACCGGGATCGCCCAGCCCTGCATGGCGATTGGATTGGATGCATTAAATGCGGCATAGATCAGTGCCGGCACAATCATTCCACCTACTGCCGCGGCGATCGGCAGAGCCGCTTTCTTTGGGCTGGCCAATTCGCCGGCCGTGACTTCGCGTTTGATCTCCAATCCGAGCACAAAAAAGAAGATCACCATCAGACCTTCGTTCACCCACTCCAGCAGGCTTCGCTCCAGATGAAGATTGCCCAGGGAAAATCCTGCCTCCGTGTGCCAGAATTCCACGTATGACTCTGCAAAGGGGGAATTGGCCCAAATAAGCGCCGCCGCGCTGAAGATGAGCAGCATTAGCCCACCGGAGGCCGCCAGGCGTGTGAATTCCGAAGTTAGCGCGCTGATGCGGACTCCCATCGGCTTACGAACCGCGTCGAGCAGGGAATCCGGATCCCAGGCTCCGTCGTAGCGTGTCCCGTTGATGAACCAGGTGGGCGTTCCCTGCACTCCGCTCTTTATTCCGCTCCTGAAGTCCTCATTGATCTTCTTCGAGTGAGAGTGCTCATCGAGCGCAGCCTGGAATTTACTCGTGTCCAGATCAAGCTCCCGGGCATACTCAAGCATGTCCCACTGCTCCAGGTTGTCCTGGTGATGAAACAGCAGCTCATGCATTTCCCAGAACTTGCCTTGTTCACCAGCTGCTTCTGCCGCCTCTGCGGCGAGCTTGGCGTGTGGGTGCACCGTCCGGTTTGGGAAGTGACGGAACACCAAGCGCACTGCATCCCCAGTGCGTTCCTGGATTTCGTGGACAGAGTTTTCGGCCTGGCCGCAGTACGGGCACTCGTAATCGCCGTACTCCACAAGAGTCACACGAGAGTCTTTGGGGCCTTTCGAGTGATCCCGATCGGAAACGGGCGGGGTGAGGGATAGTCTAGACTCTGAAGACATTATTGAATCGCCGGTCGCATCGATTTATGCCTTGATCGGTTAGATCTAGGCATAGACTAGCTCCGGGGTTAATCGATAATGTTCCTGATCGCTCATATTTCGCTGGCCTCGATTTAGGAAACCGACGCGCAAACTCCAACAGAATGTTTTTGCCCTCTAAATTTCCTTCGTACGCGGAAGACCTCAGAACGTGAGAAGCTCTTCGATGGCCGCTTCGATTCGTTCAGTATTGGGAAGCACCGCATGCATAAGTCCTGCATTGTAAGGGATAGGAACATTGGGTGTGGTTAGCCGTCGGATGGGTGCGTCTAGATCCATGAAGGCCTCGGATGCAACCGTCGCCAGGATTTCGCTCGCGAATCCGGCCGTCCAAGTGTCTTCCTGTACCACCAGGCAGCGGCCGGTGCGGCGCACGGAATCGAGCACCCCTTGCTGATCCCAGGGGCTGATCGTGCGCAAGTCCAGTACTTCGACGCGCCCTTCAAAGCGCTCGGCCGCCTCCAACGACGGATAGACCATAGCGCCCCAGGTCACCAGGGTGAGCTCATCGCCTTCGGATAAGCTGGTCAGCTTGCCGAACGGCACGACGTACTCCGGGCCGGGGTCTGGTCGGCGCGCTTCGGCGGCATCGAGCAGCGCCCGATGCTCGAAGAAGTATGTGGGATCCTCGCCGCGCAGAGCGGTCCTCAGGAGGCCGGCAGCATCGGCGGCGTTTGAGGGAAATGCCAGGCGCCAGCCGGGAGTATGTGCAAAGATCGACTCCCCCGTTACCGAATGCCATGGGTCGCCGATCTTCTTGCTGTACCCCACCGGAATACGGACCACGATTGGGGCCGCAAATTTTCCCCCGGTCCGCCAGCGAATCGTCCCGAGGTCGTTGAGCTGCTCGGCAGCCGGATCAGCATACTTTCGGAACTGAATCTCTGGAATCGGCAGCAGGCCGGCCAGCGCCATGCCGACCGCCCGTCCGATGATGCCTTCCTCCGACAAGGAGGTGTCGAAAACTCGCTCTTCACCGTACTTGCTCTGCAGGTCCATTGTGGCGCCGTGCACGCCGCCTTTGGCTCCGACATCCTCTCCAAAAACCAGGGCCCGTGGATTGGATTGCAGCTCGCTTTCCATCACAGCTCGGACGGTATCAAGCAGATTTACCCTGGGTCCGAAAGTATTGGGATCCTTCGGAACAGGCTCCGTGCGCGGGCCCAGTTCCGGGGTCAATCCCCCTACCTTCTGTGCCTTCCCATCGTAGAAGAGGTTATCTGTAGCAGTGTCCGGCTCCGGTTCCGGAAGTGCGCGCGCGGCTTGCAACGCTTGCTCTAGCTCGACCTCGGCCGATTCTCGCAGGGAATTGAGCACGGTTTCTCCGAGCACCTCTTCCAACGCATGCATGGGATCCCGCCGTTCTTCGGCGGCTAGTTCCTCTTCGCTGCGATATGCCTGGTTGTCGATGAAAGTATGGCCCTGCAGCCGCGGCACGCGGAGATGCAACAGGCAAGGACCAGTGCCGCTTCTCACGTATTGAACCGCTTCTTGAATGAGCTCGGAGCTTCGACTCGGATCAAACCCGCTTCCACTGAGCGTAAGCAAGTTTCGAAATGAGCCCAGGTTTTCGGCAATGTTGCCGCCCGGAGTTTGCAGTTCGCCGCGAACCGAAATTCCATAGGCGTTATCTTCAATGAAAAAGAGCATGGGAAGTTTGAGGGTCGAGGCGATTGTCAGCGCCGACCAAAAGCCATTCGTTGCGACCGACGCATCTCCTCCCAGGGCTACCGCCACCGCCCCTTCCCACTCCTTCTCGCCCAGTGTCTCAAATCGGTATCGAATGGCCTGCGCCCACCCGGCGATAGGGGTGAATTGCGCTCCAACATCGCCAGAAGCAGGCAGAACGGTTGGCCCCGATCGCGGGGCAAGCGAAAATACTACCCCTACGTCGCGGCCCTCCGATGGGCTATTAGCTTTCCCCATGCCTGCTGCCAGGGACTCTTCAACACTCAATCCCACACCCAGCATAAAGGGTCGCGAACGATAATAAACAGCTGCAGCATCGTGCGGATGATCCAGGCTTAGTGCGAGAAGAACCTGCGCCAGTTCATGGCCTTTGGCGGAGAATTGATACGGGACTTCTCCCGAGGGAGCCAGTTCTCGCTCCTCTAGCTCATCGAGTGTTCGGGATAGCACCACCAGGCGCCCGACTTCATCCCAGTCGAGCTGAGAGACCTGCGGTGCAGAGTGATCATCAGGGGAGCCGATAGGTTCGGAGCCGGGGATCTCCTGTTTCTCGGCCATAGCAGCGGAATTATAACGGTCGTATTTGAACTCGATTTCAACCCCCTTTTCCTACGCTAGACAACCTTGAGGATGGCGGTTATAAACACCCTATACACGTTCTGGTGTTAACAAGGTTGCCAATAACAATGATGCTTGGGCCCAAGCATCATTTTGTACTCGGGAGAACCTATGACAGAGAGCAATACAGAGCCTAAACTCGATCGTCTCGAGTTGGTCTACCAACTCTCCAAAACCTTTAATTCTTCGCTCGACCTGGACGACGTTCTAAACACCGTCATGGACGAGGTGATTTCCGCCGTCAATGCCGAACGCGGCTTCGTGGTTCTGAAGGAAGCGGATGACAACCTGGTATTCCGGGCTGCGCGCGGCATGGAGCAGGAAACCCTCGAAGATCCAGAATTTGAGATCTCGCGCGGAGTAGTTGGCGAAGTGATTAAAGACGGACAGGGTGTACTCACCAGCGACGCCCAGCACGATGAGCGATTCATGGGCCGCCAAAGCGTGATGAGCCTCGGATTGCGCTCCATTCTTTGCTCTCCCTTACAGGTCAAAGATCAGATGCTGGGCGCTATTTATGTGGACAACCGATTACACGCCGGCATCTTTATGAACGACGATCTCGAGCTTCTAAACGCTATCGCCTCGAGCGCTGCCACTGCGATTGAGAATGCTCGGCTTTACCAGGTGGCGGTCGATAAAGGGCGTATGGAACGCGAACTTTCGATGGCCCGCACGGTCCAAACCGGCCTTATTCCCGAAGAAATCCCCGAGCTGAAGGGCTGGCAATTTGCCGCCAGCTGGCTCCCAGCGCGCGAGGTAGCAGGCGACTTCTACGACTTCATCGCAACCGATAGCGACGACATCGGCCTGGTGATCGCGGATGTTACCGACAAAGGCATGGGCGCTGCACTGTTTATGGCATTGACCCGCAGCATGGTCCGCGCCAGCCTGGAGCAAGCCGCCACACCCGCCGAAGCCATCACAAATGCTAACCGGCTGGTTTGCGCGAACTCAAGCTCCGCCATGCCGGTGACGCTCTTCTACGGGCGCGTAGGTCCCGAGAATGGTGAAATGGTCTATGTCAATGCCGGGCACAACCCGCCGTTGATCTATCGAGCCGATTCAGGGGAATTTGAGGAGCTATCACGCACTGGCATCGTTCTCGGCGTAGACGAATCGCTCGAACTCGAGCAAGGCACCGCGGTCCTCGAGCCGGGTGACTTTCTGGTCATGTACACCGATGGCGTCCCCGACGCATTGAATTCCACCGAGCAAAGTTTTGGCGAGGACCGTATGCGGGAGTCGATTGTTTCCTCCGCCTCAGGTACCGCACAGGAAATTTCCCTCAGTCTGCTGCAGGCATTGCAAGAATTTATCGGCGGTGCCGACCCCTTCGACGACATCACACTGCTCGTAGCCAAGCGCGAATGACCCAGTTCGCCCCAGGTGAGGTACTCAACGACCGTTATCGGCTCGACGAAGAGTTGGGCAGGGGCGGGACTGGAACGGTGTTCCGCGCCCACGATCCCGAATTGGATCGAGATGTAGCAATCAAGGTTCTGACCAACCTCGGGCTCGGTACAGAAGGTCGAGCCCGCCTGGAGCAAGAAGCGAAATCGATCGCCAAGCTAAATCACCCCAACATCGTTGCGGTGTACGACGTGGGCGAACTCGATGAGGTGCCCTTCATCGTAATGGAGTATGTGGAGGGTTGGGACCTGCACCGGCGAGCGCCGGACGACCTGGCGGAGATTGTGAGCGTCGTGCGTCAGGTTTCATTAGCCCTCCAGCATGCACACGAATCCGGCGTCATTCACCGCGATCTCAAACCTGAGAACGTCTTGGTTCAATCAGATGGCACGGCCAAGTTGGTGGACTTCGGCATTGCCCGCTCGGTCGCCTCCCGAATGACATCCGAAGGGCAGATCGCAGGCACGGTTTACTACCTTGCTCCCGAGCTGGCGCTTGGTCAGGACTTTGATGGCCGCGCCGATCTTTATGCACTAGGCGTCATGCTGTATGAGCTCTCAGCGGGGTCGTTGCCCTTCGACCAGGGTGATCCGCTGACGATTGTTTCCCAGCATATCAACGCCCCGCCGATTCCACCCCGCGCACGCAACCCAGAAATTTCGCCCCGTCTTGAGGCATTGATCCTCCAGTTGATGAGCAAAGATCAGAACGAGCGTCCGGCATCCGCAGCGGCTGTTGTCGAGGCGCTTGATGATCCTGATCTTCTTGACGTAGCTGCGGTTACAGATCAGGAGATGGCAGTTCTGGGGCGCATTGCCAGGGGCCGCTTCGTCGGACGCGAGAAAGAACTCAAACAAGCGCGCGCGATCTGGATGCAGGCCATGGTGGGCGCGGGTCAGACCTTGTTGATCAGCGGCGAGCCGGGGATTGGCAAGTCGAGCCTTACCCGGGAACTGGCTACTCAAGCTGAAATCTCCGGAGGCATAGCATTAATTGGAGAGTCTTACGCGGAGGGCGGCGCACCTTACTCACCATTTTCCCAAATCCTGCGCCGAGCGTTGCCTAAGGCTGGGCAGAATGGCTCCGAAGCGTCCGAATTTGTAGTTGCGGATTTGATCAGCCTCACTCCGGAACTTCGTCCAAACTATCCGGACCTGCCAGACATTCCGGCATTAGATCCTGAATCCGAACAGCGACGATTGTTCGAAAGCATGGTGACCTTGCTCACGAGCCTCAGTGAACAGTCGCCAATATTACTGGTTCTCGAGGATGTGCATTGGGCAGACAGCGGCTCCCTGGCCATGCTGCGCTACCTTGCCCGACGAACCAAAGGTCAGTCCATCATGCTGGTGGCTACCTATCGGGAAGTCGAATTGGATGACACTCTGCCGCTCCAGGAGATGCTCATCGAGCTGAATCGGGAGCGGATCGCCAGCCGATTGAAGCTAACCCGCTTTGGAAAAGACGAAACTCGGGATCTTCTATCAGCCCTTTTTCAGGATGAGATCACGCCCGAATTCCTTGACGGTATTTACAACGAGACGGAAGGAAACCCATTCTTCGTTGAAGAGGTGTGTAAGTCGCTGGTTGAGGAGGGCAAGCTTTACTTCGAGGACGGCGAGTGGCATCGACCTGACGATATGTCCGACCTCGATATACCGCAAAGCGTGCGGGTGGCCATTCAGTCTCGACTTTCGAAGCTGCCAGATGAGGTGCTGAACACGCTCCGTATGGCCGCCATCCTGGGTCGCGAATTCGATTTCAATACTTTGGTCGCTGCGGCGGACCTAGATGAGGACACCTTAATCGACACCCTCGAACATGCCGAGCACGCCCAGTTGATTGATGAGATCAGCGGCGAGTCAGGCGGCACCTTCCGATTTGCACACGCACTGATTGGCACCACGTTGGAGGAAGGGCTGAGTGGGATGCGGCGCCGACGCATGCATCATCAGGCGGCGGCCGTAATTGAGGAAATGCGCCCGGACGATTACGAG
>CBDTZL010000059.1:0-12903 GCA_965364895.1 uncultured bacterium | reverse complement strand
CCATCTGGGATGCAGAAGGAACGGGTCTCAATCCCCGAACCTGCGCAGATCGCCCTTATCCAGCGTGCCTTGGCTGGACTATCCCGCAGGCTGTGAGCCAGCCAGTCGGCGGCCTGGTCCTGGGTGAACTGGTATTGTGGCTCCGCGGTTCCGATTGACAAGATTGCGGGCGCATCGAGAGGGTTCACATTAGATCCTTTCAGGTCCACAAGACTGGATCTTCGATTGAACTACCGCTGTGCGGACGGTCATCCGGACATGCTACCATTTGGGCCATCCCATGAGCCTCAAATCCATCCTGGCCCGCCTTCTTGGATCCTGGGTATTTAGCTCGGCAGCCTGGCTCTACGACTGGATGACGGCTAACTCGGCCTGGCAAGCGAGCTGCGCCAACTTGCTGGATCCACTTCCCGGTCGCGCGGAAGAAGGTTTGGTGCTCGATCTGGGAATCGGACCGGGTGTCTCGGCGCTGATGATGGGGGCTCGTCGACCCCAAGCGCGCTTTGTGGGATTGGATCTCTCTCGGCCGATGTTGAAAAAGGCGCGTACCGGCCGCGAGCAGGCCGGCTGGCCAGCAGGGCGGCTGATGCTGGTGCAGGCCGACGCTGATCACCTGCCGCTGGCCGAGGGTAGCTTCGATGCGGCCGCGGCTCACAGCTTCCTTTATTTGATTCCGGACCATCACGCGGCGCTGATCGAGGCCAACCGGGTGATGCGATCTGGCGGCCTTGCGGCCTTCATGGAACCAAATGCCGATCGTCCCGATTGGGGTTGGCTGCTGCGCCAGCGCTCGGGAAAGCTGCTGTTTACGTTCAGCCTGTGGCGCATCTATAACTGGATTCACGGCCGCTTCTCGCCCGCGAGCTTTACGGCGGCGTTTGAGCGAGCCGGCTTCAGCGAAGTGGACATTGAAAGTGCGCTCGGGGGGTTTGGCATCTATGGCTGGGCCAGAAAGCGCTAAGCCCCGGTCCAGCCTGCTCGCCCATCTGCGGCTGCATTTCCAGCTGCTGCTGGCACCCATATTCCTGTGGGGCTACTTCCTCAGCGGTGTCCGCACCCCTGCGGACTTCTGGCTGGCGTTCGTCGCCTTCCATATCTTCCTCTACGGCGGAATAACAGCTTTCAATTCCTACTACGACCGCGACAAGGGACCGGTCGGCGGCATGCGTGTTCCTCCGCCGGTCACGGAGCCGCTGCTCCCGTTCTCCCTGGCGGTGCTGATCACGGGTGCGCTGCTAGCCGCAGCGGTCAACTCCACATTCCTCACAATCTACCTGGCTATCATGGCTATGGGGCTTGCCTACTCCCATCCAGCCATTCGGCTCAAGGCTCGGCCCCTGATTGGCCTTGCAACGGTGGCGGTGGGACAAGGCATGCTGGCTAGCCTGGGCGGTTGGGCGAGCGTTGAGCCAGATCTGAGAACGGTGGATCCCATCGGCTGGCTGGGTATCCTTGGCGCAACCCTGGTGACAGTCGGCTTTTATCCCATCACGCAGTCCTACCAGGTCGAAGAAGATCTTGCCCGCGGTGATGTGACGTTCGCCGCCTGGGCCGGGCCTTCACGAGGGCTCGCCTTCTCAATTGGCGCTCAGGCGCTTGGCGCCGCATTGTTGGCGATCGCGATCGCTCAGCGGCTGGATCCGATCCGGGCTGCGCTGGTGGTCGGCTTCTATGCGCTTCTGTTGATCGTCACCGCAGCGCAGGCCAATGAGTTCCAGCAGCTGAATGTGATGAGGCAGCAGCGCCGCGTCATGGTGCTGAATTCGATCATGTCAGGCGGATTCTTCCTATTCCTCGCGGCGAATTTATTCGTCGCGCGATGAAACTTAATCTGCCAAGGCCGTACGAGCGGCCGCAGGAGCGCCTGGACGATCTGCGCGAAGCCTAAGCAGCATGGTTCCCACCCCCAGCAGCACGCCAATCCCCATCACGATGGCTCCGAGCCGGATATCGGCGGCGATCTTCAAGGTGAAGAAAACCAGCAGCCCGAGGTTGATCAGCCACATCGAGACCGGTTCTCCCCATGCCACAACGTTCTTTGTGTTGGCCGTTCGAAGCGCATATACGCCTAGCAGCAAGTTGGTCATCATCCCCACGAAGGCGGTATGAGAGAACACGACGTAGAACCAAAATGGGCTGGCGGAGATGTCTTCAGCAAACGAGACGGCGGCGAAGATAAACAGCACGACAAACATCACCACCCAGAGCGAGCCAAACCAGGTCCAGGCTCGGATTCCGCCGTGTAAAGGGTTGTATGCTAATGCGCGCCGACCGGTTCGAATGAGGAAAGTCACTAACCCCGCGGCCAGAAGCAGGCCGAAAAACGGCACCAACTCCCCCACCAGACCGAGCAGGAATCCAAACGGTACCAAAAGCGCGGCCATCGTTAGAAACAGCGTCTGGAGCAGTCCACCTCGTGTCCAGCGCTTGGCCGGACCAGATGAGATGAGTCCTTCTATGATTCCCACCGCCACCAGGATGATGTAAGTGTCCATCATGCCGGCGTGCACGCCCACCCGATCATCGTTCGGTGAAATAGGAAGGAATCGACCGATGGCGTGCTCGAGCCCGAGCAGCAGTCCCATCGTCGCACCCACAGCTGCAACAAGCAGCCCCCCAGCGACCAGCAGGTGCATCGTGGTGGTCACCGGCTGGTGGCGAAGCTCATACAAGGCGTAGGCGGCGGCCACCCAGATCATCAACATCGCTCCGGTGCCGAAGATCGGCAACAGTACGAAGAAGCTGCCCCCGCGCGAGTAGGCAATGCCAAAGCTGACGATATATGCGCCGAAGATCCCGATTGCTGCGTAGGTGAGTGCTCGCACTCTGTTGACGTAGCTATCCGACAACTCCCGCTCTCCGGTGAAGATCCAGATGGCCAGGCCGATAAGCGACAGGGTGATCCATCCGATCGAGCCAGCGTGCAGGTGGATCAGCGCCTGCGCCCGGGGCAGTATGCCGGTGGTAAACGCATTGTCGAATCCGAAGTAGATGTTGATCAAGAACAATACCGCGGATCCCATGAAGATGATCCGAACCTGGTTCCAAACGTCACGATTTCGTACTCGAATCATGGCCTTTTCCCTCCCTATGCCCGACAGTTGATGCCTTCAGATCGAGTGTCCCGCCCCCTACACGTCCATTCCTCACCTTGGCCAGGGCACACCCGGCGTCGCGATCCTGCCGAGGGGTTTGGCAGTCACGTTGCTGTAAGCATAGACTGCGAGCGTGACGGAACCGTAACGGCTTGATCACTCTCTCAGAAGCGATCCAATTTATCGACGATGTGCTCTGGGGGGCGGTCGGAGGAACGCGTCGCAGCGCGCAATATGCCCGGGACTCATGAAAGTAACTGGAAGCGATCCTGGTTTACATAAAACGGGAGGTGAGTCGATATGAATATTGCACAAAGCCCCCGCCACTCGAGGGCTTTGTGCTTTCCATTGGCATCAAAATACTGAATCTAGGGTTTCAAGGGACTACACGCGAACGCTTTTGCTCCTGCTCGCGGGATGGCCTTCATTTTCCTGCATGGCAGATTTGACTTCTGCAAATGGCGCCTTGTGTACTAGTTCGTGATCAAGTCTACAGCGCAAAACCATCCTCGCCGTGAAGTGACGTATCGAGGCCTTCCGTCTCCACCTGCTCAGATACACGAAGGCCCAGCGTCGCATCGAGGATCTTCAAGATGACGAAGGCCAGCACGCCCGAGTAGATGAGGGTTGCGAAGGCTCCAACAGCCTGAATGCCTAGCTGTCGGCCGATGTCGAGACCATCGATGGAGCCTCCCAGCAGCGCGGAGGCAAAGATGCCGGTCAGGATCGCGCCGGCAAAGCCGGCCACACCGTGCACGCCAAAGGCATCGAGCGAGTCGTCGTAGCCCATTCTCTTCTTGATCGTCACCACTGCCCAATAGGGCAGCGCTCCTGCGACCACGCCGATCGCGACCGCGCCCATTGGACCCACATAGCCTGAAGCGGGCGTGATCGCTACCAGGCCAGCCACGGCTCCGGTCGCAATCCCGATGCCGCTTGGTTTGCCCTGCCTGGACCATTCAATGAACATCCAGGTCAGAGCGGCTGTAGCGGCTGCTATCACGGTTACCAGCGCAGCCATGCCGGCCACGCCATCCGCCGCTAATTGACTGCCGGCGTTGAACCCAATCCAGCCGACCCACAACATGCCCGCACCGACCATGGTGAGCACGACGCTGATCGGAGGCATTTCGGTATTCGGATACCCCAGGCGCTTGCCCAGAACGAGGGCCACCACCAACCCGGCGATGCCGGCGTTAATATGGACCACCGTGCCACCCGCGAAATCCAGCACACCCAATTCCCCGAGCCATCCTCCATCTCCCCAGACCCAGTGAGCGACCGGCAAATAGACCAGCGTTGACCATACGGCGATAAACCACAGGTAGGCCGAGAACTTCATACGCTCTGCAAGCGAACCAATAATCAAGGCGGGCGTGATGATGGCGAATGTCAACTGGAAGAAGATGTACACCGACTCGGGGATGGTGCCAATCGTCGAATCGACCTCAACGCCCTGAAGAAAGACCTTGTCAAAGCCTCCAATGAATGGCCCGCTGCCGCCGAAGGCCAGGCTGTAGCCAAAAATCACCCAGAGTACGGTGATCAATGCCACGGTCGTGAAATTTTGCATCATGATGGAGAGCACGTTCTTGGAGCGAACCAGGCCGCCATAAAATAGCGATAGGCCCGGGATGGTCATAAAGAGGACCAGCACGCTGGCAGCAATGATCCAGGCCGTGTCACCCGAATCAACGGGCGACTCGCCCTGGGCAAATGCGACGGAGGGCATGGCAGATATCAGTAGTCCTAGAACAACTGCAGGGATCAATTTGTGCAGAGAGACGCGTAGGAATTTATTCACCGAGTTCGCTCCTTTAGGTTGGTGGATCGAGGCCTTCGTGTTTCGATTCAGCGGAAAATCGTAGCGCCCCAACTCATCGGCAGATAGGGGTTGGGTTCACAGTATTATCCTCACAGAAGCTTGTCCAGAAGCTCAATCATGTCTTGATCACCCTCGGCTGGCGGTGACCACTCGACATGAAGCACTTCAACTTCCTGCTCCCTCAAACTCTCTGCGAATTCGCGTAGCCTAAGATTGACGGCAATCGGGCCATCAGAAAGTAGCCGCTCAAAGGCTGTTTCCGTTCTCTCATTCATTTTTCTGCGCCTCCGACCAGTATCCCTGCTAGATGGGCTGCATGAGCACTGCTCCGTGCGACAATTACATTCGCTCCCTCAAGCTTCTGGATCTGGGATCGGCGGCCTTGGGGATCCTCATCCGTCCCACAAACGGACGCCACAACTGTAAGATGACGCCCGCCCTTAGATGCAATCGCTTTCGATGCTTCAATCGTCTCAAGTATCTGCTATCTTCATGTATAAACTTGCCAAATTCAAGACTTAGACCGCAAGTCGACCAAGCGTGGGGCAGAAGCGTGCTGGTATCAAGGGAGTCAAGATGACTAGAATCGTCGCAATCCTCAGCGCTTACGGCATCGTGACCGTGCTGCCGATTATCTTCATATTTCAACCCTTCTTCGTGGTCGAACTACCTGGAATCCCAATCCGGTATGGGGATTTGCTGGATCTAATGCTTACCCCGTGGATTGGAGTCGGTGTTTTCGCCCTGTTATATGTGTTCATTCCGAAAGCATCCGAATCGTCCACCGGTCATAAGAATCTATATCGAGTGCTGTTCTGGACATTTTCCGTGTTGTATGTCGAGGGCCATGGCATGCATCTGGCCGCCAACTCGATCGGCAATAACCTTGTCACAAACACCGATGCTCGCCTGGCGCGTTCCATCTTCCTCTTCGACGAACCGATCGGGCATCTGCTGTGGCTTGCCGGGGCGATCGGGCTGGCTCTTATTGCCGTTGCCTATCAGAGTTCTTACACCAGCCGCGATCAGCTCACACGGCGGCAGATCTGGCTAATTCTCATTAGTGGGATGCTTTACGGGGTTAGTTTTGCTCTTACGATCATCGAAGGGCAGTCCGCGCTCTGGGCTGGACCCATCGTTATTGTGGCACTTTTCGTGCTGGGGGTTCGATGGTTGCGAGGAAAAACGAACTGGTACAAGCAGCCGGCTTCAACCTTTTTCGTACCTGGCTTTTCCGTAGTGCTGGTTACTCTCGGGGTCTGGCTATTGCGGTTTGGCAGTTTTGTCGAGCCGTCCACGATTTTCGTGCTTCCCTAAATAGGAAGCTAGCATATGCAGCGTCCTCGCTCAAAATCAAGGTAGCGTTCCCACAAGCAACCCGTAGCCAAGGGTACCTTCTTCGATCGTTTCGGCGGCGACTCTTGCAATGCTCTTGGCCTGCTCGATATCAACACCCGGTATTTCGACCTTCGTAGCCTTGAGCAGCAACTCGGCTCCCAGCAGTTTGGCTCTCACGTCTCTGACGGTCGCCTCAAGCACCTCCGGATGCGGCTCGACTCGGTCGATTCGAAAGCCGGCCTCCTCCAGCAAAGCTTCATAGCGATCAATTGGGAGTGCATCCGCGATGCAAATAATCTGGGCCAACAGGCCGGTGAGCTCCGATGGCAGCGGTCCGTTCAATGTGATATCGGTCAATCCCACATGGCCTCCGGCGCGGAGCACGCGCGCGAATTCGTCGGCCGCTGCGTGTTTGTCAGGGAAGGTACAGAATGAACACTCGCAAATCAGCACATCGAAGGCTCCATCCGGAAATGGCAAGCGCTCGGAATCCCCATGTTCGAATCGTAAGAGCTGCTCCAATCCTGCCTCTTGAGCCCGCCGCCTTGCTTGCCCAACCAGTTCCGTGCTGTAGTCCACCCCGACTACGTGGCATCCAAAGTGCTCTGCTAGGAAAACAGCGGTGGCGCCGGTACCCGACGCGACATCCAGCACTCTTTGACCTGGGCGAAGTTCGAGCTGTTCGCCCAGTCGCTCGGTGAGCTCGAGCCCGCCAGGGTGAAACGAATCTCCCAAGAGCAGACGCGCATAGTCAGTCTCGTAGAGTGCGGCACAGCAGGTCTTCAGTTCGGTTGCTGTAGAGGCGGGAAGAGTCATTTAGCGCCAGCCTCTGCCGGGACGTATCACTTGTGCGCACCATTCGGATGGAACGAAAAGGTCAGCGGCTCGGGATCGAATTCGATCCCTTCACGTACTGCTTTGTGCCGCTCTCGCTGGCGCTGCACCAGTTGATCCCGCGTCTGCTCACGGTATCCAACATTGTTGTAGGCGCAGAAGGGGATCTGCTTGCCGTCCGGCAGCAGGATTTCCTTGCAACATTTCATCACATTCTTTTGATTGAAGGTCCATGGGTCGAGGAAGTCTTGGAGCGCGATCATGAAGATGTGATCCGTGACCTCGCCCAACTCCGAATCTTCCAGTAAGCCGCAAATGGAGCAGCCAAGCGCAAAGTCGCGGCCTGATTTCTCTGATCCCGGGACTGCCGAGGAAGACCAGAGTCCTTCGAGCGCCGCCTGGATCGATTCGGCGCTGAACTCCCCAATATCCGGCAATATCCGATTCGATACGTAGTCCAGGTACTCTTCGACATCAACAAAGCGCGGCAAAGGCAAGACTGTGTCGTCTTCGACAAAGGCATACGTCACCGAGTTGCAGGTGGGGAAACAGCAAGGGACCGGGAAGAAATCGTTCTTCAAGAACATTCCTTCCGTCTGCTCTTCGATCAGCCTGATGATGTCGGGGTTCGTCATGCGGGTCATCGGGTCGTGCTCCTCATGACGGCCTGAGTGAAACGCGGGCTGAAACGTGATGCCTTTTACCGCTGGATGCTCAATTCCAAATCGAACGATATCGCCTATCTCATGCTCGTTCACGTTGCGCTCAACAGCTGGGACGAGGACAACCGTGCAGCCAATCTCGGCCAGTCGATCCAACGCGCGCAGCTTCTCATCGAGAATGTCGGGCTCACCTCTCAAAATGCGATAGGTCTCCGATTCGAAGCCGTCGAACTGAAAATAAATAGCTGGTCGCGGATCGATTCCGGCCAGCTGGTCCAGGAATTCATCATCCGCTGCAATGCGCTTGCCGTTGGTATTCAACATCACGTGCTTAATATTGCGCTCGGTGGCTGCCTTGAGCATTGGGATGATTTCGGGATGAATAGATGGTTCGCCGCCAGAAAACTGAACCGCTTCCGGCTCTCCCTCAGTTTCTACGAAGTGATCGAGAATTCCCTCTACTTCTGCCAGAGTCAAATTGAATCCCGAGCCGGCCTCCGCGAAACAAAGCGGACAATCCATGTTGCATGCGCTGTTTACTTCGATGATGCCCAAGCAAGCATGTTGCTGGTGGTCGGGGCAGAGTCCGCAGTCATGTGGGCAGCCAAGAACGACTTCGGTTGAGTACTTCAGCGGGATGGTACCGGGTTTGTTGAAGCGGGCCGAGGCTACATAGGCTTCTGCGTCCGCATAAATGAGGGCTTCGAAGGGGCCATGTTCCGGGCAGCGCTTTTGCATGTAGACCTTGTTGTCCCGCAAGAGCACCTGGGCATCGATTACCCGGCGGCAGACCGGGCATATGCTGCGTGTAAGTTCGAAGAAAACGGAATCCGATTCTTGTTTACGAACCTGGGTGGTCGAAGTAAGCATGGAAGAGGCGCTCCTGTCTGAACTCGATTTACTCTATTGAGAATTCATTGGGTACGGTGTGAGCGGCAATACAACTTAATGGGTTTCTAAACGAATCATGGTGTCAGCAGCGAGTTGACCTCGGAGGCAAAACCGCGGCTCGTCTCGCCAAATAAGGAAAATCCCGGCCTCATGACGAGGCCGGGATTTTTCCCACTGAACAGGTTTTCTGGCTACGATTGAGGAGTGATTGTTATCAGGACTTGAAAGTTGGTGAAATCCTCCACCAGCGAAACGAGTCCATTTTCAATTTCCCCAATGTTAGGACCTGCTTGCCGGGGGGCCTGGTCGGCGCCCTCGCCGGGAGTTTGATCAACTTCTGTACCGGCGTTCCAAAGGAAAAACTGATCCGTGATATCGCCGCTGATTGGAAGCCCGTCGGCATTGAACAGCTCGAGTCCCTCTTCCCCTGGAGCGAAGAACCAATCATTGGACTGGACGAACATCGTTGCAAGGGTCAGATACTGACCGGGGTAGGCGTCGACGCTGAATTCATAGGCCGCACCGGGACCAGCAGGACCTGCAGTATCTGCTCCAACCGGCGTGTTGAATACGCTCACCATAAAGCCCGCCATCTCGTCCCCACCCATCATCTCGCCGATGGTTCCTACGAGAACGTTGGGATCTCCATCTTCTGCCAGCGCCTCGAGACCCAGACCGCGATCTGCTTCGCCAGCAGCGAAGAACGAGAGCGGATGGTCGTTGAGCTCATAGGCTCCTGGGGCCAGGACGGTCAATCCGCCCTCAGGCGACGTATTCTCGATTCGGATGACGAACGTGGTCTGTTCTTGCATAATGTTTGAATCTGCCATGGTGTCATCCTCTTCCATCATCTCTTCATCCGCCATCTCGTCTTCGTCGTCCATCACTTCATCCGAATCTTCGTCGGCCATCATTTCCTCGGAAGATTCGACCTCGATCGCATCATCAGAATCGTTCTCGGCGGGCTGGCTGCAAGCGGCTAGAACGAATGCGGATGCGAGCAGTGTGCCAAACAGTACTTTTCGTGTTTTCAACTTATTACCTCCTGAAATTTGAACCTAGGTTGATCGGACACTGGGGCATCTTGCCAGCGAAACCTTGCGGATGTCTAAACATAGGATTACGCAACTATTAACTGGTTGCAGGGAATCATCACGCGGAGCAGACAGGCTCGTTGTGGTTCCGGAGCTTCTATTAAGTTTGTGGCGATGGTTGGAAATCGGGACGATGAAGGCTTATGATTCTGGAGCCGATCTCTCAAATATGGGCGGTAAGTATTCTCTCAGAATATCAGGGGCAGGAGGCGCTCATGGGCGACGATGCGCCTGCGTAAATGTGCACATCGTCGTTGGGCTGCTCGTGCTTAACTATTCGCCGGAAGCCGGCGTCCCGTATGCAGCCAACTCTACAAATCCAGTATTGCCACCATTGCTTTCGACAACGTCGAAGCGCAGAACGCCGGTAACGAAGTCCACCGCAAAGGAATACGGCTGGGTGGCATCCGGCAGCTCGAAAGGCCCGTATCTCTGGCCTTGATCGTCTGTCACGGTGAAGGAAAATATCTGCGCTGTGTCGTTCGGCATCGTTCGGGTGTGAACTTCGAGCATTTCGATCTGGGTGGGCTCGGCCAGTTCGACCACTAGGAACGCGTCGTTTCCATCCCCGTTAGAGGACCAGGCCGTTCCAGCACTGCCATCTAAAGCGTTGTCTGCGCCCCAGGGCTCATCATTGCTCGCTCCGCTGAAGTTGCTGCTAGATTCGGCCACGGTGGCTCCCATTTCCAGCGCCAACCAATTGGTCTGTTCTTGGCCGGCTTGGGCGGCCTCAGTAGTAAATGTGAAATCCTGCGATTGATACACCTGACCCTCAATATCCGTCGCCGTAATTCGATAGTGATAGGTTGTGCCAGGATCAAGACCGACAAACGTTAGCACGTGATCGAGCGTGGCGCCGCTTAGCATCGGGATGGTTGCGATCTGGCCGTATGCCGTGGTCTCGCCAAACGCGGCATTGCATACCGTGGGCACGCCAGTGTCGAAACTGATTGTTACCGATTCCTCAGCCACTGCGATCACCTTCGGACCGTCAAATCCGTCCGGGATATCTTCCAGCCCCAATAGGGGAGTATTGGAAGGACTGCAGGCAGCAACCAGAGCGCCGCTCATCACAATTGCAAGTCCTGTCCATCGATTTAGATAATTCACGGTAAAAGCCTCCTACTGAGCACCAATGGAGTTTACGCCGTCGCTCTTGGATGGCGATAGTCAGTGGAACCTGGTCGGGCTCCGGCAGTTTCCCGTTTTCATCCGCCAAGCTGTCACGAAAGGATGACCAGGAACCCTTGCTGGCTCATGGAGTTAGCCTCTTCTTCTAGTGTGCTCCACCTGGACCATGCGGGTGCCCATGCGCAAGCTCTTCTTCAGTAGCTGCACGGACGCCCACCACTTCAACCTCAAAGTTCAAGGTTTCGCCAGCAAGCGGGTGGTTGCCATCGATCGATACTTCGTCTCCGTCTATGGCTTTAACGGTTGCCACTTGCGTCCCCTCTGGGAACTCAGCCTCCAGCTCCAGGCCGACTTCTAGATTGTTGATTTCGGAGAGCTCGCTGCGATCAACCTTCGTGAAGAGCGTATCGTCGTATTCGCCATAGGCATCTTTCGGTTCGAGCGTGAGGTTGAATTTGTCGCCCACGGATTTTCCAGTGAGCGCGTTTTCCATCCCCGGAATAAGGTTTCCATTCCCGTGGATGTAGGCCAGCGGGTGGCCCTCATGAGATTCGTCAATCAGTTCTCCATCAATGGTTAGCTTGTAGTTCAATTCCGCTACCGTGTTGTCAGCAATTTGCATATTGCACTCCTTCCGAAGGGAAGGGCTCATCCTACCATTTACTATTGCAACCACCGGCTGCTCGATGACGCCATGTGTTATATAGCTAGACCAGTCGGGGAAGGCAATGAGCAAAACCAAACTTGAAGCGATCCAGAGCGATGTTGTCAGATGCCGCATTTGCCCGAGGCTAGTTGAGCACCGGGAGAACATTGCGATGCTTAAGACGAAGCGCTTCGCGGAGGAAGACTACTGGGGTCGGCCGGTGCCAGCCTTCGGCGACCCGAATGCCGAGCTACTGATCGTTGGTCTCGCACCAGCCGCGCATGGTGCGAATCGTACCGGGAGGATGTTTACTGGAGATCGAAGTGGTGACTGGCTTTTCGAGGCTATGCATCGCTTCGGATTCGCGAACCAGCCTACATCCACGTCTATCGACGATGGTCTTCAGCTGACCAATGCCTACATTACGGCGGTTGTGCGCTGCGCGCCTCCGGCTAACAAGCCCAATCGAACGGAAATTGAAGCCTGCCAAACCTATCTGGTACGCGAGCTTGAAGCCCTTGAAAATTTGCGCGTAGTTGTTGCGCTCGGGAAAATTGGGTTTGATGGGTTTCTAGCAGCCTGGGCTAGATCTGGAGCGGAGGTTTCAAAACCGAAGCCAAAGTTTGCTCACATAGCCCAATATCAACTGGGGGAGGGGCTGAATCTGATAGCGAGCTACCACCCAAGTCAGCAGAACACCTTCACCGGTAGGCTCACCCGCCAGATGTTTCACGGCGTGTTCCGTGAGGTTATCGAGCAGCTCGATGTGGATTAGGATGTGGGACTAGTCGGAACCGTTTGAATCTGAGGTCTGCGTCTTTTTTATTTGACCCGGCGCTTGGTCGCGCCCACCCGCTTCATCTCTCTTCTGTTGTCCCGGTGACAAGTCGGAATCGTCCTCTAGCGGATCCGGCGTCCTCTTCAGCTGCCCTGGAGCCAGATCGCCGGGGTGCTGACCGCTGCGGATCTGCTCGATTTTCTCTTTACTGTTCCGTGAATTCTCAAGGGCGCGAGTGAGGCCGGGGACAGCTTGCTCAGGCGCCTCAGCCAGCGCGCCATCCAACGCTTGTACATGATTCCTCAATGCGAGCTCGAGATTGCCTAGCGGTGTTCCGTGTTCGGCAGCGATTGCCAAACCCAATTGAACCGCATGTTCGTACCCCTCAAGTGCCGGCCCGATATCGCCGCCACGTCCCCGATGCACCAGTTCTTCAACCTCGGCTATTCGTCGGTTCGCCTGCTCTAGAAGCAGCTCAGCGTCTCCCGCAGGGCTCAGGCTGATTGCTAGCGCGGCGCGCTCGAGCCCGCGCTTGACGCCGTAAAGACTGTCCCCAGGAAGGGCTTCAGCGGAGGCTGATGCGACGCCTGCTGTTCCAAGAAGAAGCAC
>CBDTZL010000058.1:0-13025 GCA_965364895.1 uncultured bacterium | reverse complement strand
CAGGTGTTTGAACCCCTCCAACCCGCTTTAGGTACTGCCGGCGCCTGTATAATCCAGCGCTGTGAGACGCTCTCCGGAAGCCCAGATTGCGCGCGGCGCGGGCATCGTGATGGCTGGATTCGCGCTTTCCAGCCTGATTGGTCTGCTCAACCGCATGCTGTACTCGGGTGTCTTCGGGACCGGCGTTTCTCTGGACGCCTTCTTCTCCGCTAACAGAGTCCCCGATATCTTGTTCAACCTGATGGCAGGCGGTGCCTTAGCATCTGCCTTCATTCCAATGTTCGCCACTCTGCTTACACAGAATAACCGGCCTCGAGCCTGGCGTCTAGCCTCCGGCATCGGAAACCTGCTCATCCTGGGTTTAGGCATAGCGGCGGTCCTGGTTTGGATCGCGGCCCCCTGGATTGTTCCCAACTTGCTGGTCCCCGGGTACGAAGATCCTGCACAAATCGAGCTGGTCGTCGATCTGCTGCGAATCCAGCTCATCGCACTGGTGTTGTTTGGCATCAGCGGGCTCGTGATGTCGATACTGAACGCCCACCAGCGGTTCGCACTGCCCGCCCTGGCGCCGTCCTTCAACTGGTTGGGTTGGATCATCGGAATATTCGTGCTTGTCCCGCGGCTTGGAATTTACGGACTTGCTTGGGGCGTGGTTCTTGGAGCGCTAATGCACCTGCTGATCCAGCTGCCAGGCTTGCGTGGCCTTCAGGCGCATTACAGCCCGACCCTCGGTACGAAAGATCCTGCTGTCAGGCAGGTCGGCAAGCTCATGGTCCCACGAGTGTTCGGCGTAGCCGTGGTGCAGCTCAATTTTCTGGTCAACATTATTCTGGCTTCAACTATGGTCCAAGGCAGTCTAACGGGCATAACTTTAGCCTTTGCCATCATGCTGATGCCGCAGATCGTGATTGCGCAGGCCATCGCCATCGCGGCCTTGCCCACGTTCTCTGCTCAGGTCGCACGCGGTGAGATTTCCGAGATGCGAGAGTCGCTGGCCACCACACTTCGCGGAGTGGTCTTTCTTTCGCTTCCGGCCTCCATCGGTCTGCTAATACTGAGGCGACCCATCGTTTCGATGCTTTTTGAGCGCGGTGAGTTTGATGCCCGATCCACCGACCTGGTTGCCTGGGCATTGCTCTGGTTTGCGGCTGGATTGGTAGGACATGCGCTGGTTGAGATCATCTCGCGGGCGTTCTATGCCTTGAAAGACACTCGGACTCCGGTCTTTGTGGGCGCAGCGGCTATGGGCCTCAACATCATCTTGAGTTTGACGCTTTCGATCGGGTTCGAGCGGATCGGCTGGGCGCCTCTTGGGGGACTCGCGTTAGCAAACACCATTGCGACTGCATTGGAGGCGATCGTACTCCTATGGCTGATGCGAGATAAATTAGATGGCCTCGCATTTCCGCGCATACGGCGGGGCCTCGTCGCAACAGCAGCAGCCTCGATAGTGCTAGCAACATTCCTCTTACTCTGGAGCGATGGGGCGAGCGGGAGTTCGGTTTGGCTTATTGGAGTGGGGGGAGTTGTCTTTGGTGCAGGAATCTACTGGCTAGCGGCGTTGTTGTTCAAGGCCCCGGAGGCTCGCGCCCTACCGAGTATCATCCGACGTTAAGCTATTCCGAATCCTCTTCCTGGCCTGCCTCCAGCTGGCGTAGGGAGAGCTCGGCCTCCTCGAGCAATTGACTACAGCGATTTGCCAGGGCTTGCCCACGTTCGAACAGCCCAAGGCTCTCCTCCAGCTCCAGGTCACCGGACTCTAGTTTTCCTACAAGCGCACTTAATTCCTCGAACGCCTCTTCAAAACTCATCTCATCTGGTGGTTTTGCTTTTGCCATCATGTGATCCCTTTAGGAGCTCTCCCTACGAGTTGCTTGAGCTCCGAATTCCCCATCGCTTACTCGCACCTGCAGCTCGTCCCCGGCCTTCACTTGAGCTACCGACCTGACAATGCTTCCGTCTGCCGAGCTTCTCACAACTGCGTAGCCTCGAGCCACCACCGTGTCTGGCCCTACTGCTTGCAGGGTGTGTATGAGCCCTGCCACGGCTGCCGACTGAAGCGCAATTTCATGGCGAATGGCCGAGGTAGCGCGATGCAGATATTCATCCACCCGCTGGCGTGCGCTGTCTACTCTTGCTTGTGGGGAAAGGAGCTCGAGCGCAGAGCGTTGAACCTGTACGGCGCTTCGCAGCCTGAGTTGATAGTCCACCCAGGCACGCGCCAGACCCATCTGCAACTCGCGTACTTCAACAACCAGTTCTTCCGAATCCGGGGTCGCGAGCTCGGCTGCTGCGGAAGGAGTCGGGGCTCGAACGTCGGCTGCGAAATCGGAGAGCAGCACATCGGTTTCGTGACCGATCCCCGTTACCACCGGCGCTTTAGAAGCAACTATTGCGCGCGCCACGCGCTCATCGTTGAAAGCCCACAAATCTTCAACCGAACCTCCGCCTCTCACCAGAAGCACGACATCGGGCTCGATCTCATCGAGAGCTTGCATGGCTTCCACGATTCGATCAGGGGCGGCCTCTCCCTGCACCGGTGTTGGAGCGATAATCGCTTCCACCAGGGGATAGCGTCGCCGGAGCACGTTCAGGACATCCCGCAGCGCGGCCCCGGAGGAAGAAGTCACGATCCCAATTCGTTGGGGCCATTTAGGCAGCGCGCGTTTGCGATGCTCTGCAAACAGACCTTCCGCTTCCAGGCGTTCTTTGAGCAGTAGATACTGCTGGTAGAGCTCCCCTTCACCGGCATATCGAACTTCATCGACGTAGAGCTGATACTGTCCGCCGGCTTCATACACGCTGACATTTCCGTGCGTTTCGATCGCCTCTCCATCCTTGGGGAGGCGGAGCAGACTGGCCGCATCTTGTTTCCACATCACACATCGTACGGCGGCCTCGGCATCTCGGATCGTGAAATAGAGATGCCCGGATGCTGGTTGGGACAGATTGGTGACCTCGCCCGCAAGCCACAGATCACCCATTCGATAATCACTTTCAACAAGACCTCGAATGTGCCGGTTCAACTCAATTGGTGACCAAATGGTGCTTTGAAAGCCGAGGATAGAAAGCTGGCTCATGCCGCGAAGCATAACTGTCGTGCAGGGGAGTGTCAACACAACGTTATAATCCGCGGCGTCGAGCGGAGATTGGGCGATGGATCGTACACTTGAGGAAAGGGCGGGGGACGCTCTCAACAAAAAGGGATGGACGCTCGCGCTTGGCGAGTCGTGCACCGGGGGCTTGATCGCTCATCGAATTACAGATGTTCCGGGCTCTTCCGACTACTTCTTGGGAGGAGTCACAGCCTACTCCGACCCCGTCAAAGAACGCCTGCTGGGGGTGAAGCGTGAGACGCTAATAGCAGTGGGCGCAGCGAGCGAAGAGACTGCGCGGGAGATGGCTCAGGGTGCATGTAAAAACATAGGTAGCGACGTGGGTATTTCTGTCACCTGTATCGCCGGACCGGAAGGCGGAACAGACGAAAAGCCGGTTGGACTCACTTACATTGGGGCCAATACTCCGGATGGCGAGTGGGTTGAGCGACATCTCTTTCCGGGTGACCGGAAAGCCATCAAAGAATCCGCCGCAAATGCGGCTCTCGAGTTACTCCTTAGTGCCCTTGGAGGAAACGCTTAGCGGCCTGCATGTATTCCGATGATAAGTTGGGGCTACAAGTTGAACAGCGAGTGGAGCCTGGCTCAACGCCGCGCCCGCTCGCTTTCATCTGGCAGGGGACCCGTTGGGTGGTGAACTCTTTGGGGCGAACCTGGGACGTAGATGGAGAGCACCACTATCTATTGATGGTGCAGGGCGACCGGGTTTTTGAGCTGGCGTACTCGGATCAAGCAGGGGGTTGGCGCCTGGTGCGGCGACCGGAAGACTTCGGACCCTTTCGAATGGCCAGTTAGTCGCAGACGCTCCCCACGCAGCAGGATATCCGCCGCCAGCCGCATATATTGAAATCAAAAGGGCCGCCCTTATGAGGCGGCCCTTGCTCTTTTTTTCTCGTAGATCGCGGTCAGCTCAAATAGTCTCTGAGCTGGCGCGAGCGGCGTGGATGCCGCAAGCGGCGCAGCGCTTTGCCTTCGATCTGGCGTATCCGCTCGCGGGTGAGGCCGAATTTCTGCCCGACCTCCTCCAGTGTGTAGGAGCGCCCGTTGTGCAAACCAAAGCGAAGGCGCAGGATGCGGGCCTCGCGGGGGCTCAAACTGGTGAGCACTTCCTCAATCTTATCCCGCAGTAGGTTCTGATAGGCACTTTGAGTCGGCGTGGGAGTCGTCTCGTCCTCGACAAACGAGCCGAGCTCGGAGTCTTCTTCTTCGCCAACCGGCGATTCGAGAGAAAGCGGGCGCCATGACACGCGCATCATCCACTGTACCTTACGCGGATCCAGCTCCATTTTCTCCGCGATCTCTTCCGGAGTGGGTTTGCGACCCAGTACCTGTTCCAGCTCACGTGCTTCCTTATAGAGCCGGCGGATGCGGTCCGACATATGCACCGGCACGCGGATGGTTCGGCCCTGGTCGGCGATGGAGCGCGTGATCGTCTGACGAATCCACCAAGTGGCATAGGTACTGAAGCGGTAGCCACGGTGGTAATCAAACTTTTCCACGGCCTTCATCAGCCCCAGATTACCTTCCTGGATCAAATCCAGGAATGGCACTCCACGCGCCATGTACTTCTTGGCGATGCTTACCACCAAGCGAGTATTGGCCTTGATGAGATGGTCGCGGGCCGCCATCGCGTCTTGAACCGCGGTTTGAAGCTCCGCCCGGCCTTTGGTGGACCCATTGCCATTGCGTTTTTGAAGCTTTTCTTCCGCTTCGTTGCCGCTCTCGATACGCATCGCGAGATCCACCTCTTCCTGGGTGGACAGCAACGGTACGCGTGCCATCTCCTTCAGATACAGCCCTACCGTATCGTCGCTAGAAATGGCGCTTAAATCGAACGCTTCTGGATGATCGTAGGCGGATTCTGGGCGAAGGTGAGTGGGCACCTGAGAAGCATGCTCATAAACCTCCACCCCGGAGCTTCGGAAGAAAGTTTCAAGCCTCTCCAACCGATTTTCCGATTCTTCTAATTCGGGGAATACCGTGGTGATGTCTTCGGTTGTGATGTAGCCCTGATAGTCCCCCTTCTCCATCAGAGCGGCAAAAGCATCTCGCTTTTGCCAGCTATCCTTAGCTACTGCCATCTTCGCCCTCCCTGTAGGTTAAGATTCTTGTAGCAGCGATTTCAACGCGGCAAGCCGCGGGTCGAGATCCATTTCCGGATGCTCGCAAGTTGTCTCATTCAGATTGCCCCCACATTCGGCGCACAGGCCCTTGCAGTCTGAGCGGCAAAGCGCGTGCATTGGCATGTCCAGCAACAAGTGTTCGCGAACCAGGGGACGTAAATCGAGAGTACCTGTCTCGGGAACGTTCTCAGAAGGATCTGTCCCAGGACGCGGGGGGTAGTACAGTAGTTCACCAAGCTCGACAGCAAGTGCACGATTTACCTGCGTCAAACAACGGTCGCATTCCAGATCGATCTCTGATTCCAGCGGGCCCTCGATGTACAATCCCTCGCCGGTGCGGGTGAGTCGAAGGAGCCCTCGCAGAAACAACAAGTCCAGGTCGTCTCCGACCTGGAGCGCTGGTAAATCGATCTCGAACTCTCGGCTAGTTCCTGCACCCTGATGCAGCAAAAAACCGACGTTCAATCGCAATAGATGTTGCTTAGTATTTGACACAGTGGGACTGCAATCCGGCTGTCAAAAACGCGGTCTCATAATAACATACATTGTAAGGGTTTTCGAACTAGGAACTTAGTACCAAACATAAAAATGGGTAAACCGGATCATTCCCCGTATATGTGGCGGTATACATCGATAACAGCCTGCATATACGGGTCGAGTACTATTCGAATAGTCAAACTGGAGCAATTATACTGAATCCGCTTATCGAGCTTGCCTGCCCTGTCAGGCTATACGCACGGCAGATTCAAGCTTTTTCTGTGGATAACTTGACCTCCTAGTATTGTCGATTATCGGCCTGAAAATCATGCAAAAGCTTCTGCTCGGCACCCGAAACCGAGGCAAGCAAGATGAGTTGCTGGCCCTTTTGTCGAACCTGCGTATTGAGATTCTCACGCCGCAACAGATGGGAATCAGCATTGAGATCGAGGAAACAGGCGCCACCTACGCTGAAAATGCCGAATTGAAGGCGCTGGCATATGCTTCCCATTCAGGAATGTGGTCGCTGTCTGACGACAGCGGCTTAGAGGTTGAGGAATTGGATGGAGCGCCCGGTTTGCGGTCTGCCCGACTAGGAGGCGCGGGCAATTCAGATACAGATCGCAGGCGCTTGCTGCTTGAAATGCTGGTGGATCACCCGCACCCGTGGAAGGCACGCTTTCGATCTACCGTCGCTTTAGCAGATCCGCAGGGCGCAATTGAGCTAGCCGAAGGGGATTGCGCTGGAGAAATCATCATTGAGGAACGCGGCTCGGGGGGCTTCGGCTACGACCCGATCTTTCTTGTACATGAGGCCGGGAAAACTATGGCGGAGCTGAATATGGATGAAAAAAATCAACTCAGTCACAGGGCGCGGGCCTTCGAAGCCATTCGGATTGTTCTGGGGGCTCGTCTAGGGCTTTAGGACTCTATTCGTGCTCCTCAAGCCAGCGCTCGGCCATCATGGCTGCCGCGGTACCCTGGCCGACTGAAGTTCCGATCTGACGGTAAATTGGGTCTTGAATTTCTCCTGCCGCGAAGACCCCTGGAACGCTCGTCATCATCTTTTTATCCACAGTCAGGTAGCCCACATCATCCATATCGAGCTGACCTTCAAACAGGCTTGAATTAGGATAGTGGCCGATGAAGATAAATACGCCGTCGGTCTTGCGTTCCTCAGTGTCTCCAGTATTCACATTGCGGGTTCGAATAGCCTTGACCTGACCGTTGCCCACAATTTCCTCCACTACGGTATCCCAAACGAAGTCGAGTTTCTCATTTGAGAATGCTCGCCGTTTCAATGCTTCCCCCGCTCTGAGCTTGTCCCGCCGGTGTACGACGTCTACCTGGTTGGCGAATCGGGTCAGAAAGATGCTCTCTTCCATTGCGCTGTCGCCGCCGCCGACAACCACCACGTCCTTTTCTCGGAAAAAGAACCCGTCGCAAGTGGCGCAGAACGACACGCCGCGCCCGATAAGCTCTTCCTCGCCCGGAATTCCCAACCGTTTTGGCGAGGCGCCAGCAGTCACGATAACCGCTTCTGCCTCGTACGTCTCGCTATGAGTTTCGATCGTAAAGGGAGACCCGCCAGTGAAGTCCACTTTGGTGACTTCGTCGATCGCGAGCCGTGCACCAAACACCTCTGCTTGCTTGCGCATGAGCTCAACCAGCTCGGGCCCGGTCGTTCCTTCCGGGAAGCCTGGGTAATTTTCGACCTCGTTTGTTATTGAAATCTGCCCTCCAAGCTGAGTTCCCGAAATTACAAGCGGCTCGAGCCTGGCGCGCGCCGTGTATAGGGCAGCAGTCAAGCCTGCCGGGCCAGATCCAATTACGACGACTTTCTCATTTTTCATACACTAACCTTCATGTGGTTCGAACCCTCTCTGTCTTAGAGATTTTTCCTTGTCATGGACGCAGTGAGAAGGGTTTTTTCTTACCTATTCTCAGTCAATCCTCATCGTCCACGAGCTCGGGAACGGTTTCGAGCAGCCACCAAATGGGAGCGCGAGTTACGATGTTGCCGGCAGAGTCAAGCAGCGGGCGTCGGATTGGGTCTCCATCGTTTCCAGGGCGGCATGCCACCTTGACTCCGCCGCAATAAGCACACTTTCCCGGCTCGCCGGCCGAGGCCGTACATCGCTTGCAGACGTAAATAATGATCTCGTCACTCACGGCTAAGTTCCTCCTGGCTCTCCCCCCATTGATTGTAAGCGACGCGATTGCGCCAAACAACGCTTAATCGCGGGTCTCTCGCAAGGTGTATCCGAGCGCCAGACCGATCAATAAGCCAAGCACTGCCCAATAAAGTGTACGAGAGAGGGCCTGGACGAACTGGTCGGGACCGAAATCTGGATCGGGATGGGCATGGAGCCCGAGCTTGACAAGCATGAGCAGCGCGGTGAGAGGACCGACAGCCGCTCCTGCGATTAATCCCACACTGGCAGTGCTTAGGAGCCACTTTCGCCGCGGAAGCTTTTCGCTCCCTACCCAGCGGTTGAGCACAGTGAGACCGGATGCAAAGGCAATCGCCGCCGCAACGAATGAAAGCGCGGTCAATCCCTGATCTTCGTATGCGATCCAGAAAAACACGAGCACGCCGGCCAATCCCCAGGCAACGCGGCGCGCCAGGGTGAACTCAGGCGGCTGAATCATTGGCCAGCTCCTGCGCATCACAGTGAAAATCAGGTTGTTGATTCATCTGGCCAGCTTCCGCGCACCACAATGAGTCAGGTCGTTGATTCATCGGGCCAGCTCCTGCGCATCATGCCCAAGAGTACCGCCTGAGTCAGCACGGTCAGCCAGAAATTACGCGTAAGGGCGAAGATCAGGCTCGACCCGGCGACCCGAACAACGGTCTCCCAGGTCCCTGCCGGCCAGCTTGAATCTAGCTCGGCAGTTCGCCACATCCTCAGGCTGGTAAGCAGCGGACCCTTCCACACCTTGAAGAAGATTGCCCATTCCAATAGCCCTAAGCCAAGACCGATCAGGAGGCCTAATTCTGGGCGGGATAGCCAAAGCACACCCGCTGCCCGGTAAAGCGCCCAGCGCGGTTCATCGAGAACACCTCGGGTGGGGGCCGGCCAGGTCCCATCTGGCCAGCGGACGAGAGCCGTCATACCAACCAGGGCTCCACAAATGATGGCGCCGCCGAACCAAGCAAGCGGGGAGTGCCCCGTGAGCCCGAATAACCTGGCAGGAATTGCGCCAGTGATCAGGGCGAGATATGCCGGAACGATCCCCCAGAGCCAGGGAGCTAGCCTATGAGCGAGATCCTGAATCGACTCGGACAGTTTGAGGAGCGAGACCATCGAAGGCCAGGTAGGTCTGATGAGCACGGGCGAGAGAACGGCCATGCCCACCCAGAACAGGGCTTCCAATTGGATCAATGGTTGCGCTTCCTATGGAGAAACATCTCGCGGCTCAGGAGACTGGAACTTCCAGGACGATGCGTGTCCCTTCCCCCTCTGCCGAAATAATGCGCAGGACGCCGCTTACGAGTTCCGAGCGTTCTCGCATGTTGACCATACCCAGGCTGCCACGTTGTTCGTAGTTGGCGTCCACCGCTCCAACATTAAATCCGACCCCGTCGTCTCTCACTTCGAGCAGGATGGTGTCGGCCTCGGTACGCTCCAATTCCACCCAGATGTTGGCCGCCTCGGCGTGTTTGTGCGCGTTGTTGATCGCTTCTTCTGCTATGAAAAACACCACCGCCTGCTTGGACATGTCCAGTCCGTCTGCAACCGTCAACTCTGATTCAACTTGCACTGCTTGTCCGTGGGTTTCATACATCTTGCTGGCAAGTTGATACAGTGCCGATACAAGCCCTTTGGATTCCAATACCAGCGGTCGCAGTGTAAAAAGCATGTGTCGAATCTCTTTGGTAGTCTGGCGCGCGATATCCTCCAGCGTCTCGATTTCTTGCTGCGCGGCCTCACGGTCTCGCTCGATGAGACGACCGGCAAAATTCAAGCGCATCGCAATGGCTGCGATGGTCTGCGTCGGTCCGTCGTGGAGATTGCGTGCGAGCTTGCGGCGAGCCTCTTCCTCGGTTTCCGTAATGCGATCCCGCTCAATTACCAGTGCGCGCAAAATGCGAGCGTTGTGCAGTGCGATGCTGGCATGTGTTCCAATTTCACCTAGTCGCTGCAGGCGCTGGCTAGTGAAGAACCCCTCTGTGGGATGCGTTAGAACCAGCGCTCCCTCAACCTGCCCATTCATCATCAGCGGCATACAAACGGCTTCCTCACTTCCCTGCGCAAGGCCTAGCTGCTGTAATGCTGGATCCTGAGAGGCCGCATTCGAGTGCTGCAACTGGTGTGTGTCGACCGCCTGGCCGATGATCCCATTCGGAGCCGCCATGACCAATCCTTCGGGAGTTGCATTTCTACCAGCGGCCAGGCTAAATCCTCCTACTACCGGGAGCAGCAGGGCGGCTCTCACTTCCTCGCCTGACAATCCATCCAAGGCCAGATCGATTACCTGATCCGAGAAATCATCGGCCGACACCGCGATATTCATTTCCGCCGCAATGTCCAGGATCGAACGCTCATTCCCCCCTCGGCCGCCGGGATTCGATTGAAAGCGCTTGCTTAGCCAGACCCCGATCCATCCCGCCACTGGTGTTAGAACCAATACTGTGAGCAATGCGCGCCCTGAGCCGGCCAGCTCTTCGACCTGGATCGAGCCTGTTAGGAAGCCGAGCGCGAGCAGTACCGCAGCGCCGAGGCTGGGAAAGGCGAGTGCCGCTAGCCAACCGAATGCTATTCCGCCTAACAGGCCGCCGATCAAAAGCGACCACCATAGCGGGCTCGTGGCGAGTCCGGTCAGTGCGATTGAGCCTACAACGAAGATGAAATCCAGAATTATTGCAAACTCGCGCTGCCACCTTGACCGGATGCCCAACCAGGGAACGACAGCGTCTACTACGATCAAGAGCACCCACAGACCGAGAATCGCGGCCAACTCAACGGTCAGTAAGCCTGCCAGGCCGGCCGAAATTGACACGGCGGCCGCCCAAACAAGGCGGACGAGGAGCTGGGACAGTTCAAGTGGAGGGAGAGTACGTGACATAGAGCGAATCGCCGATCAACCAGCGGTTTGGGATTCTACCGGAGAACCTCTTATCGGGCTCTAGTGCGATCGGAAAAGCCAAAGCGCCCAGATCGCTCCGGGCGCCCCAGTGAAGGCAATAGATACAGCGGCTCTTATCCTTTTACTGCTCCCGAAGTCAGCCCGCGAACAAAGAAGCGCTGCAGGCCAAAGAAGATCGCCATAGGAACCAGGAATGAGAGAAAGGCAGCACCGGTCAGGATATGCCAGTTGCCACCGCGTGGATCGATCAAGTTGGTGATCTGTACGGTCAACACCGGGCTCCCGGGCAGGAAGATCTTCGCCACCAGGAAGTCGTTCCAGATCCAGATGAACTGGAAGATCACGAGCGAGGCGATGGCCGGAATCGAAAGCGGCAACGCAAGGCGGTAGAAGGCCGTCCAGTGGCTGGCTCCATCGATATAGGCCGATTCAAATATCTCGGTGGGGAGATTGCCCATGAAGTTGCGCATCAGGTAAATGGCGTAAGGCAAACCAAATGCCAGATGAAAGAGCCAGATTCCAGTGAATGTGCCCTGCAGTCCGACCTGCGTGTATAGTCGAGAGACCGGAACCAGGGCCATTTGCAGAGGGACAATCTGCAAGCCCACCAGCAGGGCAAAAATCCAAATTCGCCCTGGGAAATCCATCCATGCGAAGGCGTATGCCGCTACAGCTGCGAATCCAATCGGAAGCAGTGCTGCGGGAACAGTCACCGCGATGGTCGTGAGGAAGGCCGCCCCCATCCCTTCCGGGTTCAGGAGGTCGCTGAGGTTGCACTTGAATTTCGCTAGCGTGCTTTCTACTTCTTGCTCGCAGTCCTTTATGTAGTTCTGCGTCCCCTTGTAGCCGACCACCGAATCGGCGTAGTTGCTCAGACCGAGCTCCCAGATTCCGCCTCCTACTTCCCCACCCGCCAGCGTTCCCATATGCGCCAGAATCGGCGCAAGGACTTCCAGCGATTCATTTGGGTTCTCGGGCAGCTGTGGATCCGGGACATGCGGCTGACCGTCGATGTATTGCCGGAGCATGGCCAACATGCGATTCGATCGCGGATAGCTGGCCACCAGCTCTGGGTCGCTCAGGTCGGCGGTTGCGATCGCCGCGCCATCATCGCCGTGACAGGAAGCACAGTACGTCGTGTACTCCTCCACGCCCTCCACGGGCTTGGGCAGGAAGGTATTCCACCATCCGGTCGTCCGGACCGCTTCCCGCGTTCGGAAGGAGGACACAAACACTCCCACCGTCGGAACGAACCAGAGCAGCACAATGACGACAATCGCCAGGTTTGTTGGGAGCTTCGAAAAAAACTTGTTGAGTCTGGAAAAGGGTCTCATCGGGTCGCCTCCTGCTCCTGGAAGCGACGCACGTTGTAGATCATCACCGGAACGGTGAACAGGAGCAGGATCACAGCGATGGCCATCGAGCGGCCGGTGTCGGTGACGAGCAGTTTGAACATGCGGTTGGCAATAACTTCTGTGCCGAAGTTGCCCCCCGTCATAACAAATACGATATCGAAGATCTTGAGGATGATGATGATCATGGTGGTGGTTACGACGGTGATGGTAGGCAGGATCATGGGAAACATGATTCGCCAGAAGAGCTGCCATTCGCTGGCTCCATCCACACGGGCCGCCTCAAGTACTTCCGAGGGCAAGCCCTTGAGCGCCGCTGAAAGGATCACCATGCAAAATCCGGCCCAAAGCCAGATGCCTACCCCCATGAGAGCCAGGTTGTTGATGGCAGGGTTGCTGAGGAACGGCACAGGGTCGAATCCGAATCCCACCAGGATGGCATTGAGCAGCGCCCACTGCTCGCCAGCACCGGTCTCGATGGAATACATGAAACGCCAAATCACCCCGGCCCCAATAAAGGAGATGGCCATCGGCAGGAAAATGATGGACTTGACGAAACTCTCGGCTTTCACTCGATCTGCAAGGATGGCAATGAACAGGCCAATGGCTACGGTCAGGGGAACCATCACCAGCAACCATAGGGCGTTGTTGCGTAGGGCATTGGTCATTTCCGGGTTGGTGATCGCGTAGCGATAGTTCTCAAAGACTCCCCAGCAGGGTTCGCCTTCGAGGCAGTCTACGCTCGCCGGTCGCTCGCCGGTACGATCGCGCAGGCTCAACACACCGGTGTTAATTGTGGGATAAACGATAAAGATGGCGATGATGATCAGTGCGGGTAGTGTATAGAGCCAGGGAACGACTCGCCC
>CBDTZL010000057.1:0-13068 GCA_965364895.1 uncultured bacterium | reverse complement strand
CCCTACTGCTACAATGGATTCCAATGCGCAAAGCGGTATTTCTAACCTCTCCAGGACTCTGGCAGTTCGGGCACGGGCCACAACACCCCATGAAGCCCGAGCGCCTGAAGCGGACCTTCGAACTGCTTGATAAAACCGGCGCGCTGCGAGCAGAAAACGTCGAGGTTGTCGAACCCCGCTTGGCAACAGAAGACGAACTAGCGCTGTTCCATACTCCTGAATACATCGAGATCACACAGAAGCTAAGCAGCGGGGATCACAATCTACCGGCGGAAGAATTTGGATACGGCCCCGGAGATAACCCGGTTTTCGATGGAATGTACGACTCCGAAGCCTTGAAAGTGGGGAGTTCGCTGCAGGCAGCTCAGCTGCTTCACAAAGGTGGCTACGATGTGGCCTTCAGCTTTAGCGGAGGGCTGCACCACGGAGGCCCTAATTTCGCGTCGGGCTTCTGCGTTTTCAACGACTGCGCGGTTGCCATCCAGTGGCTGCTCGATCAAGGTCTGCGGGTTGCGTATGTTGACATTGATGTCCACCACGGCGATGGTGTACAGAACGCCTTCTATGAGACTGACCGAGTGCTGACCATCTCGCTTCACCAGGATGGGCGGACGCTTTTTCCGGGTACCGGATTTATCGAAGAGACGGGGAAGGGTGAGGGCGCGGGGTACAGCGTCAATGTACCGCTGCCTCCACTCACCTATGACGAAGTCTACCTGCGCGCATTCAGGGAGCTGGTGCCATCTCTTCTCAAGCGATTTGAGCCCGACATTGTGGTGACTCAATTGGGGGTCGACACGCATTACACCGACCCGCTTGGCAGCCTGGCACTCACGACCAACGGCCAACAGGTGCTCTACGGACTTCTGAGTAAGGTGGCGCCAAAGTGGCTCGCGCTAGGGGGAGGCGGTTACGCCATCGACGTAGTTCCGCGCTCCTGGGCTCTCGCCTTCGGAGAGATGTCCGGCCAAGAGCTTCAGAAGAGTCTGCCTAAATGGTATCGAGAGAGGTACGGTGGAAAGTATCTGCGAGACCAGCAGGGGCCGGATCTCAAGGATGCGGTTCGGTTCCGTGTGGATGAGGCGGTTGACACGGTGATCGTTGCAGTCAAGCGGGCGCACGGTATTGGCTAACTAAGGTGCCCCAGCCACGACTCGAACGCGGAACCTAGGCTTTAGGAGAGCCTTGCTCTATCCATTTGAGCTACTGGGGCTCGATCCTGCACGCTAACGCAGGTCAAAGCGCATTATATCGTTTTGTGCTCTCTGCCAATTTTGGGACAAAAAAAGCGGGGTTGCCCCCGCCAAAATCTTCGGGTTTTACTGGGCGGATTGATCTAGAGATCTTTGATCGAAATCACGTAGGGGATGACCTGCTTCTGCCTGCCAGGTAACTTCACTTGTTTCAGCTTTTTAGCCTTTATGCCCTTCAACTCCTTGTAAGTTTCTGAGCTGAACAGGATTTGACCCTTCTTGGCCCGATCGTGTAGGCGTTTGGCCACGTTCGGTACGTCGCCTACCACCGTGTAATCCATGACTCGAGAAGAGCCGATATTCCCTACAATGGCCTCGCCCGAATGCAGCCCTATCCCCAGGCCAAGTCCCTTGAGGTCGATGTCTGGATCAGCCCGCATTTCCTCGAATAGTTGCTGCATCTCTACCGCGGTTGCCACCGCGCGCTGCGCATCATCATCCCCGGCAACCGGCGCACCGTAGAAAACCATCAGTCCATCGCCAAGGTACTTGTCGAAGGTGCCCTTGTGGGCAAAAACCACCCTGCTGAGCGCTTCAAACACATGGTTGAGGGTGCGAATGACTTCGGGACCCGTGTGCTGCTCGGTGTAGCTAACAAAGTTGCGGATATCGGCGAATAGCACCGTGACCGGCCGGGTCTCGCCATACAGCTTGAAGTAGCGATCCGGGTCGGTCAGGATTACATCCGTTACATCTTCTGCCACGTACCGGTCTAGCACTTCTCGCAACAGCTCGTTTCTCGATTCGACTTCGTCGTGAAGGCGCTTGATGCGCAGCAGCGAGCGCACTCTGGCGAGAAGCACAATCGAGCTATAAGGCTTGGTGATGAAGTCATCCGCTCCAGCTTCAAAGGCGTTGAGCTTCTCATCTTCGCTGTCGAGAGCCGTAATAATCACAACTGGTACAAAACGCGTAGCAGCGGTCGCCTTGAGCCGACGGCAGAGTTCAAGCCCGTCCATTTTTGGCATTTGCACGTCGATCAGTGCTAGGTCAGGAGAGTAGCTTAATGCCTGCGTGAGTGCTTCCTCACCATTTGAAGCAGTCAGGACTTCGCAATCAGAGGCGGTGAGGTAGGCCTGGAGCAGATCTCGGTTAAGCCAGTCATCATCAGCGACCAAGATACGGGGCTTCCGATTGAAGACAGATGAGAGATCCATCGTCGGATCGGTGGAGATCTTTGGCAAAGTGACGCCTACGGCTCGATCGCTAGACTCCTCCCTCGGAGCAGCCTTTTCTGCAATGTCCATCGAAGGTTTCAGCGCAGGTGCGCCCTTCGTCTTTGGCATCGGTTATTCAGGATCTCCTGTCGCATTAGCGTTCTTCAGTTAAGTTAAAGTCCTCACAGGGTATCTTATCCAATGTACGGATCCTCCCAGGCCGTACTTATAGGCTGATAATAATCAGCGCACCCAGAATCGACCCGATCACTGCGCTGCCGTAGCAGGCGACGGCGATTGCCCGCTTGCTTGCTCTTAGCCCGAGATCCATGACTGTAAAGCGGAACCGGTGGGCCCAGTGAAAGAGAGGCAAAGAGATCAACACCAAGAGAAATAGCTTGGTAATAGGGTGCGAAACCAGGGCCAGAACACGCTCGTATTCAAGCGCGCCCCCCAGCCAACCTGCCGGTCCGGCAATGCCGGTAAGCACAACGAGGCTCGGCACCAGAAACGCCGCAACAACGCCTCCCGCGCCGAACAGGAGCCAGGGCACGGGTTCGTTGCTTTTACGCATCCATCAGCCTCGCATAAAGATCACGACAATGAGCGCGGACACGACGATCCAGGCTACGTAGTTGGCGCCTACAATGAGTTTCGATGGAACCCGATACTCGCCGATCCTTATGACAACAATATTCGGGAGAAGCGCGAACCATGTGACCATGTGGTACAACGCGGCGATCAGCACAACCACAGCGAAACCGATCATGCCCGGCGTAGCGAGGAAGTCCAAGTAAGTTTCGTACGCCGCGCGTCCCAAAGAAAGCTGATATAGCAGAACGAGAAACAAGATCAAATAGACTGCGATGAAGACGCTGGTCAACTCGCGCAGGATGAATAGGAAATAGACCCGCCGCTTGAGCCACCAGGTGGTTGGAACCGGCCGTACGAACGGTCTCATCGGCCCTTCCATGGCATCAAAACATCCCTAAACCAATCGGTAGTAGTGGACAATTTTTCCTGTTGGATGGCGCCGGCCGGATCGACATTTACGGGGCATACGACCGTACAGGTGCCAACGTAGGTGCAGGCCCAGATCCCCTCCTCCGTAGAGAGCACCTGCTCCCGCCAACTGCGTCCCTGATCGCGCGAATCCAAATTGTAGCGATGAGCCAGTGCAATCGCAGCCGGCCCCGTGAAATGTGGGTCCAAGGCGTAGACCGGACAGGCCGAGTAGCAGAGCATGCAATTGATACACATGCTGAACTGCTTGTAACCAGCCAGCTCAGCCGGCGTCTGTCGGTACTCGCCCTCCGAGATTGGCTTCTCGTCTTCACGAAGGATCCACGGCTTGACGCTGGTCAGCTTCTCCATGAAGTCGTCCATCACGATCACCAAGTCCCGCTCGATGGGAAAATTAGCTAGCGGTTCAACTCGAATGGGGTTGGGATAGTAATCCCGAAGGAATGTGGCGCAGCTTAGCTTAGGCTCCCCATTGATCATCACCCCACAACTGCCGCATATGCCCATTCGGCAAGACCAACGATAGGACAGGGTGCCATCGATGTGATCCTTAATGTGGTTGATTGCATCGAGCACGACCCAGTCCTCGCGATACTCGCTTTCATAGGTCTGAAATGTGGGTTCTTGCTCCTGCTCCGGTCGGTAGCGGAGCACCTCTAAGGTGATGGTCGCTTTCGACATGACTATTTTCCGTACACTCTTTCAGTCGGGGGCCAATCTGTGATGACAACATCCTTATATTCGATCCTTGGTGCGCCATCCGTTTGATAAGCCATCGTATGGGTCAGGAAATTCTCGTCATCACGCTGAGGAAAATCGGTTCTCTGGTGCGAGCCGCGCGATTCTGTTCTCGCGAGCGCGGAATGCGCGATAGCCTCGGACACATCCAACATGAAATCAAGTTCGAGCGCTCCTATAAGTTCTGTGTTAAAGGTGCGGCTGGTATCGGCGAGTTGGAGCTGACCAGATCGCTCTCGAAGCGCCTCAAGTTTCGCACAGGTCGACTGTAATGACGCCTCATCGCGATAGATGCCCGCTCCCGATTCCATCGTATTGCGCATCTCATCTCGCAAAGTTGCAATCTTCTCGGTACCTCCCTCATTACGGAGGAATTGCTCTTCAATTCGGCGCGCCTCATCGCGAGCCTGGGACTCCAGCGCCTGAATATCAAGCTCCGCGTTTTCCACAGCAAATTTTGCTGCACCCTTGCCCGCCTGATTTCCGAAGACCAGCAACTCGGTCAGCGAATTAGATCCCAGGCGATTGGCGCCGTTAATGCTCACACTGGCCACCTCGCCCGCGGCAAATAAACCAGGAAGCGGTGTGGCGGCGCGCAAGTCAGTGTGCACACCTCCCATCATATAGTGGATCACGGGCCGGACAGGGATCAGCTCTTCTACCGGATCGATTCCCGCGTATTTAATGGCCAGCTCGCGAACCAAAGGAAGTTTCCTGTCAATTTTCTCCTTACCTAAGTGGCGGATATCAAGGTGAACATAATCGCCGTAAGGCCCCTCAATGGTCCGGCCCTTCTCGGATTCTTTCACAAAGGCCATCGATAGTTTGTCGCGGGGCCCAAGCTCCATGGCTCGCAGACGAGGCCACGGGTCCGGAGGTCCGAGCTCATAATCTTGCAGATATCGATATCCATCTTTATTAACCAGGATGCCGCCCTCGCCCCGGCTGGCCTCGGTGATCAGCAGGCCAGTGCCGGGCAAGCCGGTGGGATGATATTGGACAAACTCCATATCCTTTAACGGAACACCAGCCCGATAGGCTAAGGCCATGCCATCCCCTGTGACAATGGCACCGTTGGTGGTAAAGGGGAAAACCCGACCCGCTCCTCCAGTACACAGGATCACCGCTGGAGCAGCGATCAACCGCACCTCGCCGCTCCGCAAATCCAGCGCAGTGAGACCCTGACAACGACCGTCCTCCATTAACAGACTGGTGGCAAACCACTCATCATAGCGCTTCACTTCTTGATACTTAAGGGATGTTTGGAACAGGGTGTGCAGCATGTGGAAGCCGGTCTTATCGGCTGCAAACCAGGTCCGCTCAATCTTCATTCCGCCAAAAGGACGAACCGCGACGCTTCCGTCCTTTTCCCGACTCCACGGACAACCCCAGCGCTCGAGCTGGATCAATTCTTTGGGACATTCTTCTGCGAAAAACCGTACTGCGTCCTGGTCTGCAAGCCAGTCCGACCCGCTGATCGTGTCATCAATATGGGCCTCAAGGCTGTCATTCTCCTTGATCACTGCTGCTGCACCCCCTTCGGCCGCGACAGTATGGCTGCGCATAGGAAAAACCTTCGAAACCACGGCGATATCGAGCTCGGGGTTGGCCTCCGCCGCCGCGATCGCAGCGCGAAGCCCCGCACCACCGCCTCCGATGATGACAATATCGTGTTGAATGCTATCGGTCATCTTTTTGGAATCTCTCCTGCTTCGAGTGAAAATTGATCGGGGGAGCTCGGGATCAACATGAGGAGCCGGCTCCCACCTTGGATGCTATCTTGCCAGAGATGGGCCAGAGGGATTCTTCCCTCCGAGGCTCGCGGCGTGAAAGTGAGGTAATTGGGATTTTTAAGACTCTGCAGAGCAACGGCGATTTTACCACTTTTCATTAAACCCCCCTTCGGACAGGACCCGGCTCCATCCTATGCCGTCCAGCGCTATCTACTTCTCTCTTACATAGTTGCTACTCTTGGGGGCTTATCGGATCGCCCATATCGCAGCCAGGCCAACCAGAGCACGGCCGGAATCAGGCCTGCGGCGGCCATCAACCACATCAATCCGCTCACGCCTATCGATGTGGTGTCCAGCAGCCATCCTCCAATCGCCCCGCTGATCGCAGCGCCCAATGTAAAGACCGCAATCTCCACCGCGAATACACGCCCCTGATAGTTTTCGGGCACGAGCTGGTACAGGAGTTGGGTAGTGAAGACCCAAATGGCGCCCACCGCGAAGGTGCGGATGAACATGCCCAGCAGCACTATCTCAAAAGACGAAATCTGCGCCGCGACCACCAATCCGACTGTGGCGAGCAAATAGAGCGGCGGCAGGATAACGCGTATCGACCGCTCTCGATCTCCAGTGATGCGACGAGACAGAATGGGGCCAATGCCGGTACCAAGGCCGACGACCGCAAATAAAATCCCCAGGCTCGTAGCTCCACCCTCACCAATGACAAATATGCTATCTGAGATCTGAACCATCACGATGCTGATTGCGCCACCCGCGATCAGGAGCCCCAGCGCAGCCTTGTGGAGCGTTATGAACAGGATGTCAGCTTCACGTTTCAAGTAGCGAAGGCCGTCCATGTACTCCTCCAGCACAGCACGCAAATCGGCCTTCGGCCCGGTATCCTCGTGCTGATAGCGAACCCGGGCGATCAAAGCTGCGGAAACAAGGAAGGAAAGTCCGTCAACAGCGAACGCTTGATAGATACCCCATTGACCGGCCGCGAAACCTCCCAGCGCAGAACCGACCGCCAGCATCACCGACCAAGTTGTGGCCGACAGGGCGTTAGCGGAGCCAAGCTCGCGCTTAGTAACGATGTCCGCCAGAATGGCCGTTCGAGTAGGGAAGAATATGCCGCTGATGCCCATGAGCAAGGCAGTTAGCGCGTAAAGAAGCCACACTTGCTCGGGCCCGCGCACAAGCAGGAATCCGAAAGCCACGATGGCGCGAGCGATGTCGGTCAGGATTAACAGCCGCTTCCGGTTGTAGCGGTCGGCTGCTACACCGCCGATTTGCGTTCCGACGAATTGCGCCAGCATACGAATGACAAACAGCCCGCCGACCGCGAGACCCGATTGTGTTAGTTGCGCGATGAGCGCTGCAGATCCGATGAGGTTGAACCAATCTCCAAACAGGCTGACGATCTGGCCCGACCAGAGATAGCGGAAATCGGCATTGCCTCGGATCAGCTCGAGGTAGCTGACCGGCTGGCCCTGCTCACGCAGGGCCATATCGTCCTTCTTTGAGTCCGGACTAGTTCCCATTTTCTAGCTCGTCTTTGCTGATCAACT
Organism: uncultured bacterium; assembly: GCA_965364895.1. Taxonomy (GTDB): domain Bacteria; phylum Chloroflexota; class Anaerolineae; order Anaerolineales; family E44-bin32; genus JADFRG01. The sequence continues at coordinate 5,599 of CBDTZL010000057.1, read as the reverse complement.
TTGCGGTCCCGACGGCAGACAGCTGCCGAATGTTCTCGATTGTATTTGCTTCAAAGCCAAGGACGCCCAGCCAGTGAGCCCAGTGTTTAGTGGGAATTCTCAACCCAGGAACGCGTGACTCCACCCGGTAATTCTGTCGGTAAATTGAGTTGTTCCGGTAGCGTTTGACAACCGCTCGAGTGGCATTCGAAGCGTCTTCGCCTGCGACCGTGGCTAACCAATCCGACAGGCGTCGTATTCGTGTTTCTTGGCTTTTGGGAAGTAGGTTGATTTCCACGCTGGCTCCCACGATATAGGCCACGACCTCCATGTAGTTCGTAGAATCACCAATCCATCTTCGGGAAAGTGATGGGCGCAATCCGCCACTGGGCCAGTATTTGGGATCGTCCAGTTCTCGTTGTAAGACATGCACCAGCTCGTGAGCGACCAACGCTACCCGCGTAGGCGACTCGGCTTGTCCGGTATTGCGATAGCTTGTGTCGAGCACGATGAGACGGCGCCAGGGAGTCGCCCCGCTCCCGCTTGTGGGCAGGAATGCCACTCGGACCTTGAAGGCCTGAATCAAGCGAGCTACATCGTGGCCGGCTGGTGATATGGGTTGGCCGCTGCTCCGCAGAGCGCTCATCGCCTCCAAGCTCGGCGAAAGTGGACCGGGTTTTCCTGGCCGCTGAGTGGACAGCCGGATATCGACTAGAGAGTTTAGAAACGAGACGATCGTCCTCCTAAATACGCAACGGCCCGACCTCTGGTGAAGTCGGGCCGATGTAATTCGACACGCTAAGCTTAAGCCTTGGTTGTACTTACCCGATAGGCTTGACCAACGAGGTGTCCCTGGACTGCTGCCGCGTAGGCTCCGGTCAGAAACACTCCGATAAAACAGAGGATGACGCCCAGCGAACCGATAAAGCCCGCCACGAGGTACCCGAGCAGGACAATCAGATAAGCGCTGGGAGCGCCACTCACCATGTTCCAGATCTCTCTGACATTCAGAGCGTCTCCTAACTCTCCGTCTGATGCCGCCAGCCTGCCGAAGGAGGCGGGAATAAAGAACAGCAGCGCAATACTGTAAGCGAAAGTCAGACAGATAAAGCAGAGCGATATTAAGCTGATAATGGCTGCTGCTGCGTCGCCATCTGTTGAGCTGAATATAGCGGTGACCAACCCAAACGGGATCCAAACCAAAATGAGCGGGATGGCGAATATTAGGCTAACAAGCCAGGCCTTGAAGCCCACCGTCAGCATGCCTCCAAAGTCGCTCCAATCGGGGAGAACTTCTTCATCACCGTTGATTACGCGCCGACCGATCTCAACCGACCACCCCAGTAGCGCAAACCAACCGATGATGGGAATGATGCTGAGTACCGCCGCAATCACAATTTTCTCAATCCATTTTTCGTCCTTAAACGGGAACGAAAACGCCAATCCGAAGTCCATTGATCTTCTCCTTTTGCACTCTGGGTGCGCTGGTAAGACCTAATTTTAGCTCAGTCGCGATGATTACGAATCCAGCCAATGAGGCCCGCCATCGATCACGGCAGAGTATGGTACTCTAGTACTAGTCAACTCCTGAAGGGGTCAAGAGGAGGGCGTGAAGGTCCGCCTGTTGAGTCCGGCCGGCGCCCTGGCGCTCGTCGGATTTTTATTGTTCCTCAACTTACCCCTAGCTTCATCGGCTGAGGGCTCTTCTGGCATCTCGCAGGTCGAGGTATCGGCCTCGCCGATATTAGACACGGGCACGCCCCCTGCTCCATCTGCAACTCAAACACCCCCAGGCCCCGAGCCATCCGAGACTCTAACCGCGACATCAGCTCCGACCGTTGTGACTCCTTCCGTGGGAAGCGCCAGCCCGTCCCCTGCCCCGAGCCTCACTGCCTTACCCTCGACACCTACCGCAAGCCCAGGCGCATCAACTTCCCCAGCGCCGGAAAGCGCAACCGCATCTCCCACACTCGAAACGCCAACACCCCCAAGCTCGACGCCCACCCCGAGCGCAACGTCGACACCGCCGAAGCCTGCTCCAACCGCCTTCCCACCTCAATCCGTGTTGATCAACGAACTAGCTTGGGCGGGCACGGTGGCTTCCTCATCCGATGAGTGGATCGAGCTTCAGAATCAGGGAAGTACGGCCATAGATCTGGACGGGTGGCGCCTCATTGACGGAGGCGACATCAATGTGACTCTTGGCGGGACGATTCCTGCCTTCAGCTATTTCTTGCTGGAGCGGACCGACGATTCGACTATCGCCGACATCGCTGCTAATCAGATCTACACCGGTTCTCTAGCGAACGGCGGCGAGCGCCTTGAGTTGTTGGATCCTTCCGGGGCCGTCGTTGATAGCGCCAATGGAGACGGCGGCGGATGGCCAGCCGGCGACGCGAGCTCGCGCAGCAGCATGGAGCGTCGCGGGGGCGCTGACATCGGCGGGAATTGGGGAACGTTCGTCGGGTCCGGGGGGACTGGCCATGATGCGAAGGGCAACCCCATCGCGGGTACGCCTCGCAAGCTGAACTCCATCCTGATTGCGACCGCCACCCCTACGCCCTTTGTGGCGCCGACCGATGTCTCGCCGCAATCCGTGTTAATCAACGAAGTGGCCTGGTCTGGCACTACGGCCTCCTCCAGCGATGAATGGATTGAGCTTCTCAACCCGGGCGCGATCTCGGTCTTAATGACAGGCTGGAGCCTGACAGATGGGGCCGACATCTCGATTTCCTTATCAGGCACCCTTCCCGCATACAGCTTCTATTTACTTGAGCGGACGGACGACACAACGGTCGCGGACATCGCCGCGGACGGAATCTACACTGGTTCGTTGAGGGACGGAGGGGAAGTTCTGCAGCTTCTCGGACCTGTCGGCGAGCTGGTGGACTCGGCGAACTCGTCTGGAGGCAATTGGCCGGCTGGGGACTCTTCCCCAAAGGCTAGCATGGAGCGTCGCGGTGGTGCGGACTTCTCCGGGAACTGGGGTAGCTTCACCGGCTACAACGGGAACGGCCTCGATGCTTTAGGGAAACCGATCCGTGGGACTCCGCGTCGAACCAACTCGCTGTTCTTTCCCACCCCAATCCCCACTGGCATCCCCAGCAGGATCGTGATCAACGAGGTGCTGATCCGGCCCCGACATGATTGGGAGGGAATCGGCGGGGTCACGACTGCGGACGAATTTATTGAACTCTACAACGCCGGCTCGCTGCCAGTCTATTTGAAAGGATGGTGGCTGGATGATGTGGCTGTCGGCGGCTCCAAGCCGTACGATTTGCCGGGCGTAACGATCTCGCCCAGAGGCTTCGCTGTATTCTTCCGCACGAAGACCAAGATTGCTCTGAACGATAGCGGGGACACTGTCCGGCTGCTTGCGCCAGACGGTCGATTGATCGATCAGATCAGCTATCTCAGGATCCGCGCTGCTAATCTATCGTACGGGCGCCTCGCAGACGGGTCGGACAATATGCGCTATGGGCTCTGGCCTACACCCAGGATGCCTAACCTGCTGTTTGAAGAGCCGTCGACACCGGTTGTGACGCGAAACTATTTTGGATTGCCTTGCACCGGGAAATCATTAACGCTTCTTGCCCGAGCGACTCGCTTTCCAGCGCAGGCAGCGTGGCTGCAGGGAATGTACTTTGTGGCCTGTGAGATCCAGGTTTCAGGGACCAACGAGGGAGCGTAGAAGGTGTCGGAATGCCTCGGGGCCGGTCAGCGAATACTTGGCGGCTGAACGGCGATCTACTCCGATTCGGATCGACCAGGCTCCATCTGGCATCACCTCAAACATTTCCTCATCTGTAACATCGTCTCCGGTTGCCAGGATAAAGTCGTAAATAGGACCGCCATCGAGCCAGATGCGAGCTGCCCGCCCTTTGCCAATCCCGCTCTCCTTCACCTCAACCACCTTGCTCCCCTGCATGATCACAAGAGGGGTGTTTGCAATCAATCCCTCCAAGTTTTCCATGAGCTGCTTGGAGCGAAGATCACCCAGGTCCGGTTCCGCGCGCCGATAGTGCCAGGCCATCGAGGCCGTCTTTTCTTCCAACATTGACCCTGGCGTGCGGTCCACGTAGAGCTCGAGCAGCGGCCGGAGCTCGCCCTTCCAGCCGTCTGCCGCTTCAGTGGTTTGCAGACTCCATTTTTTATCAACCGCGCGCCGAATTTGGGCTCCGTGCTCTGCCACAAGGTCCACTCCAATTTCCCCAAACCATTCTTGGAGTGCCTCGCGATCTCGGCCGCTTATGATGACCACTGTATTCTTCTTGTCCTCCACCAGCTGCTTTAGGAGCGTTATCAACTCTTCGTCCGGGGCGGCATCTTTGGGTCGAGAAGCAAAGGGAACCATCGTTCCGTCGTAGTCCAAGAGCAGAAGGCGTTGATTGGTCGATCGATAAGCTTGTAGCAGAAGTTCGACACCGGCCGTGTCGAGCCGCACCTGTATGTGCTGCTTAGCGGGCACAGTTTCGGGATCCAGCTCCCCCAGAAAATCCTCCGCCCAACGCACGACGTTGTACCGGCGCAGGCGCGCCAACATAGGTGAATTCCTGGCCATCTGTTCGCTCTCTGACATCGTCAGGGCATGCAGCAACGCTTCGCTAATTTGCTCCGTATCGTGCGGGTTCACGATCAGGGCTTCACCCAGTTCTTCGGCCGCCCCCGCCGTCTCGCTCAAGATCAGCACTCCCGTTCCGTCTGGATGGGCGGCGAGATATTCCTTGGCGACCAGGTTCATTCCGTCTCGCAACGGCGTCACGAGTGCGACCTCCGCCGCACCATACAGAGCAACCAGGCGGTCAAAGGGCAGGAATCGATACATGTACCAGATCGGCACCCAGCCTGGTTTGCCGTGGCGACCGTTGATGCGACCTACCGCTTCGTCGACCTCCCTCTTCAGCGCCTGATATTCCGGAACTCCTGTGCGCGAAGGAACCGTAAGCGCGATCAACGTCACGCGCCGATGCCAATCTGGGTTTTCCGTCAGAAAGTGATCGAAAGATTCCAACCGCTCCACGATACCTTTCGTGAAGTCCAAACGGTCGACAGTCAGCACGATCTTGCGGTCCTGGGTTTCCTCCTGCAAATCCCTTAATTCTTCTTGGACCTCTTCCGTGCCCATGGCTGATTCGAAACCGCCTACATCGACCCCAATCGGAAAGGTGTCTACTCTGACCGCGCGATCGCCCACGATGACTCGGCCGAACTCCTGCTCTAATCCCAGAAGGCGCAGCAAGCTGCTCAGGAAGTGGCGTGCATAACCGTGGCTGTGAAATCCGATCAGATCGGATCCGAGCAGGCCGCGTAAGATCTCCTCGCGCCAGGGCAACATGCGGAAAAGCTCTGATGAGGGAAACGGGATGTGCAGGAAGAAGCCGATCTTTGCTTCAGGCAGCGCTTCTCGCACGAGTTCCGGAAGCATCATCAAATGGTAATCGTGGATCCACAGCAGGTCTCCTGGCTCCGCGATCTCGAGAATTTTGTCGCGGAACAGGGCATTGATTTCCTGGTAGGCGGCCCACTCGCGGGCTTCGTAGTGGGCATTTTGAGGAAAATAATGAAACAGCGGCCAGATGGTGCCATTCGAGAAACCCTCGTAGTAAAGGTCAAAATCCGA
>CBDTZL010000056.1:0-13102 GCA_965364895.1 uncultured bacterium | reverse complement strand
TCCCCTAGCAAGATCCGGATGTAGTGTCTGCGCATCTTACCCGACAAATAGGCCAATACGACGTGTCCGTTCTCCAGCTCGACACGAAATTGAGTCGCCGGCAGAGCTTCCACAACCAGGCCTTCAACTTCAATCTTCTCTTCCTTTTTTGTCACTAAGATTCCTACTAGGGTCGACGAGCCCGCGGAACGAATTTCTGCTGCTTGCGCTTCAAGCGCCTAATGGCCTTTTTGCGCTGGATTCTACGCAACTCACTTTTCGAAATAAACCAACGCTTGCGCCGTACGGTGCTCAGGATGCCACTCTTGGCGACTTTCTTTCGGAAGCGCTTCAAGAGCGCTTCCTGGGATTCGTTTGGTCGCAAGATCACGGTTGCCATTATTCATTCACCTCGCTTGTGCTCTCTGTCTCGCTCGAGTTTTCCTCTTCCGCGTCCGGCCATCCGAGGTCCAGACGTTCCCGCTCTGGCTCAAATGAAGTTACTACCACCTTGACCGTCTCTCCCTGAGAAAGGCGGGCCAGTCCTTCCGTAGATTTTAGCAAGCCCTCGATCCCAAGGTCAAAACGTATGTATGCTCCGGCTGTCACAAAGCGTCCGATGGTTCCTTCCATCTCCTGGCCGACTTCAATTTTCTCTGCCGCGGCTTCCCACGGGTTTGTTTGCAGTCTCTTCAGGCTCAGCCCAATTCGATTGGCTTCCTTGTCGAGCCGGATGACCATGGTATCGGTCTCCTGACCGATCTTCAGCAAATCCGAGGGATCTTCCACTCGATTCCATGACATCTCGGAGATGTGGATCAGACCATCCGCTCCACCGATGTCTACAAAAGCGCCGAACTCTCGAAGGCTGGTCACCTTCCCCACCCGAACTTCGCCAAGTTCCAGCGTCTCGATCACGCGTGATTTTTGTTCCTGGCGCCACTGTCGGATTGCTTTTCTTTCCGAAAGCACAAGCCTTCTCCGACGTGGGTCAACCTCGATCACCTTGAGCGGCAACGTCTTATCAACAAACGACGCCAGGTGCTCGATCTGCGATTTCTCATCCATCCCTCGAGGCAGGTCGGTGATGTGAGAGGCGGGTACGAAGGCCCGCAAGCGTCCAAACGGTACGATCAAGCCGCCGCGATTGTAGCCGCCGACACTGGCTTCCAGCAGGGTGTCCTCCTCCATGAGGTTCTTCGCACGCAGCCAATCATCGCTTTCGCGTGCTTGCGCTACAGAAACCACCAAATTTCCATCATGATCGATTGGATCGACCACCATGACTGAAACTTCATCTCCGACATTGAGATCCGACTCCTCGGCTGGCAGCAGCTCAAGGTCTGAACTGGTGACGACGCCGTCGCGCTTTAAGCCTAAATCGACGATCATGCCGTAGGTGTCGGTGGATATCACGCGGCCCGTAAGCAGATCGCCGCGACGAGGGTCGGGAGCTGCGCCCGCCTCGGTGAGTAATTGGTTAAAGTCTTCCTTCTGCTCCATTAAATAAAATTGGCCTGATCCGCGCCTACTTGCCGACCAAGCCACTTTTGGATTTCAAGGAGTTCGGAATAGATCTGTCTGGCTACTCCTATTATTCCTATGCAAACGATCCGGTCGCAAGCTTATTTCAGCGCTCGAAAATTATACAGGGGCCCCTTTAGGATGTCAATCAAACACCCTTTGATTTGACGATAATGCTATCTACACAGGTTATTACTCGGGCTCATCTAGCAGCACCCTATCCGGGCCTCGATCAACCTCCCACGGATACACAATGTAGGCATCGGTGGTCGCCGCATAGTGGTCGGGCTGCGCTTCGGTGAAGAGACTGCGATAGGGATTAAAGTGCATCACGCAGGTATGGGGATGCCCTTCTGCAGCCAATACGCGGTTTTTTACAGCGGTAATGTGTCTTCCTGAGCCCCATACATCATCGACCACCAGTATCTCGCGTCCGCGCAGTTGATCGTCGTCTGGGAACTGCAAGAAAGCTGGCCAGGCGTAGAGCTTTGCTGCCTGTCGTTCGACTTCAAAGGGGAAATCCACAGCGGCGGTAAGCACATCTTGAATGTTTAGCACCTCGCAGAGGATGCCCCCCGGCACAATACCACCACGGGTGACAATCACCATCGCATTAAATTCGGTTCGAAACTGCGGAACTAGGTGCTGGATCAGCCGGTCTACTTCTTCCCAGCTGACTAGCTCGGTTCTTTGAGGCATTTCTTCACTTCCAGATGGTGGTAGCAATAGCGACCTCGCGCAGGGATGTCAGGCGTCCGCGGGCTTCCGGCGGGTACGGATCTTGTCAATGAGCTGCCGGTACAAAGAGGGTTTTCTGTCTAGAGTTTTAGCCATGGTGCTTTGTGGCGGATCGACGCCTACAGTCTTCCAATAAAGGTAGCCCAAAAACAATCGGCCGGTCGCCACCACAGGAGCCGCAAGCAGCAAGCCGACGATCCCGAACAGGCTACCGGCAGCTAGCGCAGCAAGCAGCACCACCAGCGGATTTAGTGCCAGGCTTTGGCCGATGACACGTGGATAAAGGAAATTATTCTCGATCTGCTGGATCAAGATGCCGGCCGCTAGCACGATCAGGGCATAGCTTACCTGGGTGAGCCCCCACGGATTAGTCTCCTGGAATAAGGCAACGAGCACCGAAACGATAGCCGTGATCCACGGCCCAAAGATGGGGATAAACTCCAGGACTCCGGCTAGGACCCCGAGTCCGATGGAATTTCGAACCCCTAGGATGGACATAATGACCGCGGTCATGGTCCCGACCGCCAAGCCCATGAGCAGTTGGCCCCGGAAGAATGACTGCCAGATCGAGCCAATATCGGTCATGATGCGGCTCGCATCCGACTTGTAGGGCACGGGTACCCAGCCAATGACCGCCCATCCGAACCTCTCCAGGTAGAGCAGCAAGTAGAAGCCGATCACGAGCACCAACACGCTGGTCCCGACAAAAGTCGCGGTTGCACCGGCCACCCCGGCCAGGATATTGCCGGTCTGGGAAATCAAAGGAGTGATTGCGGAAGATATACCGTCTACAAACGGCTCCAGATTTGCTTCCCCCAAATTGATGACCCAGGGCCCGATTGCGAATTGGAGCGCAAGCAGGCCCTTCACAAAGTCGGGTAGATCGGTCGAGATGCTGGAGAGAAATTCTCCGAAGTCGGCCACGCGGTTAGCGGCCGCGATCCCGAGGCCGGTCGTGGCTGCCACCAGCACAAGCACCAGCACGACATAGACAATCGCCACTGCAAAGCCGCGCCTTATCCCGGTCCATCGCTGTAGGCGAAGCACAAATGGATGGAGGATATAGGCCAGAAGCAGCGCCAGGATGAATGGAACGAGGAATTGGCGAAGCTGATAGAGCAGTATGGTGGCGAGAAGAATGAGCAGCACGCCCACCACCAGGCGCGTGCTCTGCTTCCAGAGCGGTGATTCTGAGCTTTCTGATGGGATCAGTTGGTCGTCGCTCACCGTTGGTTTACCCGAAAAACCCTAGCGTGCCGGCCGATTATCGCGCCATGGGCGGCACTCCGCTATGAATTTCGACTTGTAAGCAACTATTTCAGTGCTGACTGAGCGCGCTACCGTCTTTGTCGATTATCGCGCCGTGGGCCTCGTCGCTGGGAGCTTCGCTTGGGGGGGCGATCGTGTTCAATAGCCTCCTCCAGGGTCCAACCTTCGAGGACTGCTGTGCGAGAGAGACGGACTTTGCCCATCGAATCAATCGCGGTTACCATCACCGTGATCTCTTCACCGACCCTTGCCACGTCTTCGACCTTCTCGATATGCTCGGGCGCCAGCTGCGAAATATGCACCAGCCCATCTTTGTTCGGCAGGATTTCGACAAATGCCCCGAAATCAGTTACTCGTACGACCTTGCCGGTGTAGATCCGGCCAGCGACTGCTTCTTCGATCAGGCTTTCAACCATTTTTAAGGCTGCTTCGGCGCCGGGACCATCAGCGGAAGCAATGAAGATTGTGCCATCGTCTTCTATATCGATACGGGCTCCGGTCTCTTCCTGGATACCTCGAATGACTTTGCCACCCGGGCCGATCACCGCACCGATCTTCTCTTGATCGATCTTGATTACTGTCATACGTGGTGCATGCGGCTTCAAATCCTCGCGCGGTTTGGGTATAACCTCTTCGATCTTGTCCAGGATGGCCATACGGGCTTCGCGGGCTTGCGCCAGCGCCTCAGACATCAATTCGGAGGTCACTCCCTTAATCTTTATGTCCATCTGCAAGGCGGTAATGCCCTCGCGCGTACCGGCTACCTTGAAATCCATATCACCCAGGTTATCTTCAACGCCTTGAATGTCGGTCAGAATAGCATTGCGCTCGCCGTCTGAGATCAGGCCCATCGCAATCCCAGCGACAGCTGCCCTGATGGGCACACCGGTATCCAACAGCGCGATCGTCGATCCACATACTGAGGCCATGGAAGTCGACCCGTTTGAAGAAAGCACTTCAGAAACGAGCCGTAACGTATAGGGAAAATCCTCCTGGGAAGGAAGTACAGGAAGCAGCGCCCGCTCTGCCAGGGCACCATGCCCGATCTCTCGGCGCGAAGCGCCTCGCATAAATTTAGCCTCTCCAGTCGAAAAGGGAGGGAAGTTGTAGTGGTGCATGTACCGCTTTTGATCATCGGGCCCTAGATTGTCGAGTTCTTGTCGCTCACGAGGGGTGCCGAGGGTCGCAAGGGTCAGAACTTGTGTCTCGCCTCTTTTGAACATGCCTGAGCCATGAGTCCGCGGACTGAGATCGACTTGTACGTCGAGCGCCCGCAGATCGCCATTGCCACGGCCATCGAGGCGCGTTCCCCCGGTCAATACACGCTCACGCACCGCGTACTTCGCCTTGCTCCAGACCACCTCTCGGACATCCGCGCCACTCTGGTCCTCGAGAGCTTCTCGAGCCTCATCGACCAGCTCATCCATAGCACCATAAAAGCCACCTTTTTCATGGGTGGCGTTGGCAACTTCCTTGATACGGTCTTCGCCCCATTCGCTGACGGCTTCCTCAACGGATGGCTCCGGCGCAAATGACGGATAATCACGCTTGGGTTTTCCGAACTCGTCGCGCATTTTCTCCTGCAGTTCGATCATCCCAATCATCTGGGCGTGGCCGGCTTCGAGGGCGGAGATCATCGTCTGTTCATCCATTTCGTTGGCGTTGCATTCCACCATCATGACGGCGTCTTTTCGGCCCGCCATACGGAGGTCCAACCCATTTGACGCAGCTTCCTGATGGGTAGGATTGAAAATAAATCCTCCATCGGAATCCTGGCCGACGCGGATTGCGCCGATGGGGCCGTCGAAAGGAACATCCGATATGGTCAGCGCAGCCGATGCCCCCAGAATTGCGAGCACGTCGAGGGGGGTTTCGCCATCCGATGATAGCGAATACAGAACCACCTGCACATCATTTCGCATATCCTTTGGAAACAGCGGACGAAGGGGACGATCGGTCAGTCGATCGATCAATATGGCCGTTTCGGGCGGCCGACCCTCTCGGCGAAAGAAAGAACCGGGGATCCTGCCCCCGGCGTACATTCGCTCTTCGTAATCAACTGTAAGGGGGAAAAAGCTGATGCCTTCGCGTGGGGTTCGGCCCATAGTGGCCGTGGCCAGCAACAGCGTGTCTCCTTGACGCACCGTTACGGCTCCACCGGCCTGCTCCGCAAAGCCGCCGGTTGCGATCGTGATGGTCTTACCATCAACGATCACTTCAAATTGTTTGTCGCCTAACATTGTCGATCCTCCTGGCCCGTGGCCAGTGAGGGTCAGGTACTGGAGCGTGGCCTACAAGCGATCGGCCTAGAGGACAGGCTCCAATTCCCGACCCGTCAATAACCCTTGGGCTACGTTCTAAAATCTTCTGCTTGAAGTAGGGACCGGATGTCCCTCTCTACAAAAAAAGTGGGCGGATGATTTCTCCGCCCTACTGAAAAGTCAGTTATCTGCGCCGGATTCCCAAACGGTCTGTGATGGACAGATAAGCTTCCGCATTCTTGCTCTTAAGGTACGCCAGATGCCGACGCCTGCGTCCTACCAGCATGATCAAGCCGCGGCGACACGATTCATCGTGTTTGTGCTCTTTCAGATGCTCCGTGAGCTGCTGAATACGGCGCGAAAGGATCGCCACCTGAACTTCGGGGGACCCGGTGTCGCTATCATGCCGGTGATACTCACCGATCAATTGGTTCTTCTCTTCCTTCGTAAATGTCATATTCAAGATTTCCTAAGTCCCCTTCAAACGCAAGATTATACCATCCTGACGCTCTGGCGATCGAATCGCGCCTTGAGCGTCTTGACCAATGGGCTGGCTTTCTCTTCATCGAGGAAGTTCACCGTTTCTTCGGGCGCCACCTTCTCAAGCGCCGTGATCAGTGCCACCAATGCTTCCCGCATTTCGCCCCTCGCCCCATCGAAGCGGCCTTCAATGAGGCTGAGAACGGATGGGAGATCCTCGAAATCGGGGTCGCTGACCCGTTCGCGAAGCGCATACAAAGCCAATACCCGCCCGCGGCCTCTGTGTTCATCCAGCCAACTCGTGACCTGATCGATAAAACCGGCCGGGTTTGCCCGGCGCCAACCGGTCAGGGCGCGTGCACCCAGTTCGCGAACGATTTCGATCGGCACATTCTGGCTCGCCCAACGTTTGGCAGTGGCTGCCACTACAGGATCTTCGATTCGTTCAAGCATTCCGGCGGCGAGCAGCTGCGTATCCGGCAGGCTCTCCTTCCATAGTGCTTCAGCGATCGCCATCAGTTGAGCATGCTGCTGGAGTGCTCCACGGAGCGACCGGATAACGGGCCTGGGCACGCTTGGAACCGATGACTTGGCCTGAACGGAGTATTCTTCGACAAGATCGCGAACGACTCGTACTATTTGGACTGGCTCGTCGGGCAGCGCGATCAGTTCATCGACCTGGCGAGCAAGCCGATTTGGATCAATAGCAGGCATGATCAGTAGGCGCGGGCAAATATCGCACGCTCGGATGCCGGGTTGCCACAGTGGATGCACACCCCTTCCCCGCCGGGTTGATCGATGGGGATCACTCGGTTCGTGGCTTTGGTCTCCTGCTTAATTTCGGCCTCGCAATCTGACCTGCCACACCACCAGACGTCAGCCCAACCGGTTTTGACCACTTCTTGAAACTCACCATAGTCGGCGGGGTCGTGAGTGTTCTCCTGCATGAAAGCGCGTGCCTTAGCGAGCATGCTGGCCTGAATTTCGTCCAGGGTAGTTTGCACAACCGCTGCGATTCCTTCGACCGGCGCGCTGCTGCGACCCTTTTCGTCGCGCCGAGATAGCGTTACCTGACTCTGCTCTACGTCCTTAGGCCCAATTTCAATTCGCAGGGGCACGCCGCGCATTTCCCAATCGTTGAACTTGAATCCCGGTGTGACCTCTTCGCGATCGTCTACCTTCACCCGAATACCCTCTAGCGACTGCCGTACCTCTTCCATTTGCTCCAAAACTGCGCTTTTGTGTTCTTCATTCTTATAAATTGGCACAATCACTACCTGGAAGGGCGCCAGGCGTGGAGGCAAGGCCAGGCCCTGCTTGTCACCGTGCACCATGATGATTGCACCCACGAAGCGCGTGGAAAGGCCCCAGGAGGTGGTGCTCACATACCGCTGCGTATTCTCGTGATCAAGGTACTGGATTGAAAACGCCTTCGCAAAATTTTGGCCAAGATAGTGGGAGGTTCCAGCCTGCAGCGCCTTCGTATCGCCCATCATGGCTTCGATGCTGTACGAATTGACACCGCCGGCAAACTTCTCGCTTTCGCTCTTGCGCCCCATAATGACCGGAACCGCGGCTTCATTTTCGGCGAAATCGGCATAGACCTCGAGCATTTGCTGGGTCTCGGCCTCCGCTTCTTCCGCAGTGGCGTGCGCCGTGTGCCCTTCCTGCCAGTAAAACTCTGTGGTGCGCAGGAATAGCTTCGTGCGAAGTTCCCATCGCACCACGCTGTTCCAGACGTTGATCAAAACCGGAAGGTCACGATGCGACTGGATCCACTTGGCATACATATGGCCGATAACGGTCTCGGATGTCGGGCGAACGACTAGCGGCTCTTCCAGCACCTCGCCGCCACCAACCGTCACGACCGCCAGCTGTGGGGAGAAGCCTTCCACATGATCCTTCTCCTTCTGGAGAAAGCTCATTGGGATAAGCAGCGGAAATGCGGCGTTTACGTGCCCGGTAGCTTTGAAGCGTGTGTCGAGCGCAGCCGTGATGTTTTCCCACAGCGTCCAGCCGTATGGGCGCACTACCATTGTGCCGCGTACCGGGCCGTAGTCGGCTAGCTCGGCCTTCAAGACGAGCTGGTTATACCAGTCCGAGAAGTTCTCCGACCTCGATGGCAACCGATCTTCTGACATAAATGTTCCTTTCAAATTTTGGTCAGCTCTTAGACCAGAACCCGCCTGGAGATCGTCTCCCCAAAGCGGGGGCATACAAGCCGCAGCTACACCAGGAGCCGCTTGGTAACCGCCTCCCCCAGCGGATCGAACCATACTTGCTCCAGCAGTTCAGCCCTGGTTTGAAGCAGAGTGGTTGGCGAGGCGGCGAGCAGGTCCATCCACTCCTGGAGGAATCGCCACATCAGTGCATGGTCCCACAATTCTTCCCACGCGTCATCATCCCACTCCTTGCCTGAAATCTCTGCGAGCTGTTTGCGATATTCCTGAGTAATCTGTTCCCGGTCAATCGGGAGCCCACCGAACCACCACTCGCTCTTCAGCACGAAGGTCACCACGTCCAGAATGGGCGGACCTACTGCGGCCATCTGCCAATCGTAAACAATCTGGCGATCGTCTTTCAGGACCGAGATATTTCCTGGCCAGTAGTCACCGTGCAGCAATGTCGATGGCTCGCGTTTTAGCGGTTCGATGACTTTTTCTGCATGCAGGATCAGGTGCGCCAGCGTATGAACCCGGTCTGGCCAATTGGATAGACGGCCCTGATCCACGATTCTCTCCAGCGAGTTTCCCGCAGCCGCCACATGCACCTCAAAATCCGCACCCAGCGGCCTGCTAAGCCATGGAAATGCAGCCAGATCTTCCGATAGGCCCCAAAACCGATCATGCAACGCGACCAGCGACTCTGTCGCAGTCCGGTAGTCTTCCGCTTCCCATGCCTCGGGTGATTTGATCGGCGAGAGCTCTTCCATGATCATCCAATCGCCAGCGTCCGAGGCAGCGATCAGTCTCGGGAAATTAACGGGAATCTCAGAGGCCAAATATCGATAGACTCCGACTTCCCGCCGTCCTGCACCTGCCAATCCGGTGCGGGTCGTCCCACGTGGCTCCTTAACAATCAATCGGACGGTGCCCCTCGTCGATTGCCCTTTGTAGGCAATTACGGCTGCCCGTATTCGCCCGATCGAAGGCCTCACGTATGCCAGTGAGAGTGGCTTGACCTCTTCGATCCAGATCGTTGGATCCACGAAGAATCGGCGTAATCCAGCTGCCAGATCGGCCTGGCTGAAGGGCCAGGGCCAGTCCATGATCTGATTCTCAGCTTGATCGGATGTCATCGCTCATCGCCTCAAAAATCGCACGCTCTATGCAAATAAAGACGGCTCCCCGTTGATCTGGGAAGCCGTTGAGTCTACTTCGAAGGGCTCAGGCGTGCTCGGCGATCGCTACCGATGCTTCTCGTAAGCCTTCGAGTCGATCCAGGCGCTCCCAGGGCAGATCAAGATCATCGCGACCGAAGTGACCGTAGGTGGCCGTGGGCAGGTAGATGGGGTTTCGCAGACCTAGATCGCGAATGATCGCGCCCGGGCGCAGATCAAAATTCTCATCAATCAATCTGGCGATCTGCTCGTCGGCCAATCGGCCGGTTCCAAAGGTCTCTACATTCACAGACAGGGGTTCCGCCACTCCAATCGCGTAAGCAACCTGGATTTCGCAGCGATCAGCAAGCTCGGCTGCGACGATATGCTTGGCAACCCAGCGTGCCGCGTAGGCCGCGGATCGGTCAACCTTGGTGGGGTCTTTGCCGCTGAAGCAGCCTCCGCCGTGTCGTGACATCCCACCATAGGTATCGACAATGATTTTTCGCCCGGTCAGGCCTGAATCACCCTCCGGGCCGCCGGTCACAAAACGTCCGGTCGGATTCACATAGATCTTCATCTCGGCATCCACCATATCCGCTGGTAGAACCGGCATGATGACATGCTCGGTTACATCTGCCAGGATCTGATCCGCATCGACCTCCGGTGCGTGCTGCGTGCTGATCAGGACCGTATCGACCCGAACCGGTTGCCCATTGTGGTATTCGACCGTCACCTGCGACTTGCCATCCGGCCTCATCCAGTCCAGCACACCCTCGCGCCGAACCTTGGCCATGCGGCGGGTCAGCAGGTGTGCCAGATAAATCGGCATCGGCATCAGAGTCTCAGTTTCCCTGCAGGCAAATCCGAACATCATGCCTTGATCGCCAGCTCCCAGGTTTTCGAGCTCGTCGTCCGTCACCTCTCCGGTTCGGACCTCGAAAGCCTCGTCGACCCCCTGCGCGATGTCCTTGCTTTGCGCCGCCAACGCGACTTTGATCTCACAGGTGTTGCCGTCCAGCCCTTTCTCAGCTTGGTCGTATCCGATTTGCAATATGAGTTTACGGGTAAGCGCCTCAAAATCGACCGTAGCGTTGGTGGTGATCTCACCCAATAACACAACAAAACCGGTCTTGGTGGCTGCCTCGCATGCTACTCGGGAGGTCGGATCCTGCGCTAAGCAGGCATCGAGAACGGCGTCCGAAATTTGATCGCAGAGCTTGTCCGGATGGCCCTCAGTAACAGACTCCGACGTAAACATTAAGCGCGGTGAATTCATGAAACTTGTACTCATTGAACTGTCTCCATTCTAAGAGAAAACCCCTTCTGCGCGAGAAGGGGCAATATAGCGGGCCTCCATCTCATCTTCCAGACACTCCGTCTGCCGGATTTAGCACCACACCTTACGGTAGGTTGCCGAGGCTTCATAGGGCCGGTCCCTCCGCCTCTCTGGATAAGCAGTAGCGTTCTCTGGGATGTTTGCGGATGATACCACAGGCGTGTAATTTGCGGCCCGTTTCCTGCACTTTTTCCCTTGATTCAGTCTTCCCGAGGACTTAAGAACCCTGTCGGGAGCATTCCGCACGCCGTAGGATCGAAGCGTCCGGATGCGCTCCCTTTGGAAGGGTACGCAGGGACGGCAGAGAGGAGAGTAGGTGAAAAGGATCGCGCGCGTACTGCTGGTTGCTCTTGTACTGGCCGCCCTTTCCTATGATGGAACCCGAGCGCAGGGCACTTCGCTCGAGATCAAGGGCGCTGGCGGGAGCGAGTCGACCAGCAGCGCTCCATCTTTGCTTTCAGTTGCCAGAGCCGTGGCAGGGTTTAGCGGCCTGCGCTGGCTTCCCTGGGCTCAGCAAGACTCTCAGCCCTGGCTTCCTAACGCGCCCGCGTTAGGCAATTTGTGGAGGTCCCCCTCCTATCAACTCGAATTTGATAACTCGTTGGTTTCTGATGGTCAATTCGTGTGGGGTCCAAACGTGGGCGACTTCAATATTGGGGCGTTTCTGGACGAACGGGGCTCGCCGCTCGCCGCTTATGCGCCCGATATCGAGCTCTGGGCAAGCTATTCCAGTGTGAATCCCAAGGTATTGATTGCGATTCTGGAACTCCGTTACGGCTGGGTGTCCGGTTTTCCCGATTCAATCACCGAAGACGAAATGCGCAGCACCATCGAGGACACGGCCATGGGGCTGGCATCTACCTTCTATGAACATATGCACACCTGGGGAGCGCTGCGCCCGCCCTTCTCGCCCGTGCCTTCTCTTGGGCCCAGTATTTTGCTTGAGGATGGCTCGGTGGCCTCGCTCGATCCTTCATTGTCGTCTGCTACAGTCGCTCTGATAACGGCAATGGCAGATGACATTTCTCCCGCGGGCTACGAATCGAAGTTTGCCGGCATGACTCGAGATTTCAACACCATATTCGGAGCAATGTTTCCAGAGAGCGATCCGCTTGATATATCGAACGAGATCGTTCCTCTAAATGCGCCTCCCGAAGGCTTGTTCCAGTTGCCATTTCCGCTGGGAGCCGAGTGGGTAGCGAGCGGCCCTCACAGCTGGAACGGCGGAAGCTGGCCGCCTCCCTTCAGTTCGATCGACTTCTTCACTGGCGGTGGGTCATGCGCTGCGCCGCCTAACCAATACGCCGTTGCGGCAGCCTATGGAACGGTGAACCGACCATATGGCTACTCTTGCTGGCTGGAAATCGACCATGGCAACGGTTGGGTAACGAGTTACTACCACCTGTCCAACTTGTATAGCGGGGCGCCGATCGGCCGAGATGGAAAGGTTGGCACCATCGCTTGCGAGACCTGTGCTGGTGGATTTGCGACAGGTCCGCACGTGCATTTCAGCCTCAAGTACAACGGCGCATACGTGAGCCTGGAAGGGGTGGAGTTCTCGGGCTGGACGGTGCATGCCGGGAGCGTGCCCTACAACAGTGGTTCGTTTGAACGGGATGGCACATTCCTCAACGCCTACACCCGCCTTGTGAACGACTATCAGACTTACTATTCCAACGGTCAGACTTCACTGCGCTTCTACGGGCATGGAGCGGATGATGTAGATCGGCTCAAAATCCGGCTGACCGATCTTTCACAGGGAGCGCCGGCGGACGTTGGAGCGACGGATTTCACAATCGAATGGTGGATGAAAGCGCTAGCGGGCGAGAACAACACCCCGTTCGCGATTTGTGATTCGAGCGACGCCTGGCGGACGGGTAACGTGATCTTAGATCGCGATCGCGCCAGCCAGAATCGAGACTACGGTGTATCGCTTGCGGGTGGCCGATTGGTGTTTGGGGTGCTTGGACCGTCAGGCGACGATCTGAATCTGTGTGGAACTGGAACCTTGGACGATGGTGCATGGCATCACGTTGTGCTGCAGAGACGCGTTTCGGATGGGTGGATGTGGATGTACGTAGATGGTCTGCTTCAGGCTCAGGGCGATGGGCCGGATGGAGACATTTCCTATCCCAATAACGCCGTTCCGCTGGATCTGTGCGGTGGTCGTTGCTCAAATGATGAGTACTTGGT
>CBDTZL010000055.1:0-13125 GCA_965364895.1 uncultured bacterium | reverse complement strand
CTTCTTGAGGCCTACGGCCTCGTGCGGCTTAAGGCCACATGCGCATAGCCATAATGCTCCAGCGTCGAGAAGGTTTCAACGATGGGTGACTATGCTTCGCTCTTGAGATAGGCCTCCATAAACTCGGTGAGGTCGCCATCCAAAACTGCGCTCGTGTTGCCACGTTCGTGGTTTGTTCGATGGTCCTTGACCATCTGATAGGGGTGGAGCACATAGGAGCGGATTTGGCTTCCCCATTCGGCGCTGACATGCTCGCCCTTAATCTCCGCCATTTGCTCTTCTCGTTTCTGTCGTTCTAAATCAAGCAAGCGCGCTCGCAGCACCCGCATCGCATTGTCTTTGTTTTGAGACTGAGACCGTTCATTTTGGCTGGTGACAACAATTCCTGTGGGCTCGTGTGTGATGCGCACTGCGGTTTCATTTTTTTGCACGTTCTGCCCGCCCGCCCCTGCAGATAGGAAAGTATCAATCTTCAGGTCCTTTGGCAGGATCTCGATCTCGGTGTCGGTCTCTACCTGTGGGTACACCTCAGCCAGGGCAAACGATGTGTGTCTGCGACGAGCGGAGTCAAAGGGCGAAATCCGGACTAACCGGTGAACGCCGCGCTCCGATCGCAAATAGCCATAGGCGTAATCTCCGTCCACCGCGATGGTCACGCTCTTGAGGCCGGCCTCTTCCCCCTCGCTGCGATCCAGGATTTCGGTTCGGAAATCTCTGCTCTCCGCCCACCTAAGGTACATTCTCTCCAGCATCTGCGCCCAATCCTGCGAATCGGTTCCTCCCGCTCCGGCGTGGATGGCAAGGATTGCGCTATCGGCATCGTATTTACCGGATAATAGGCTGGAAAATTCGATGTCTTCAAGCTCTGCATCAATGATAGCCAGCTCTTGCGCAATATCGTCCCGCAACGTCTCATCGCCTAATCCAGCTAGCTCCAGTGCGTCTTCTGTACGCTGATTCAGCGTTCGCCAGGTCTCGACCTCTCTGCGCAGCCTTGCCAGCTGGCGCATCGTGACCTGGGCGCGCGCAGAATCGTCCCATAGGTTTGGGTCTTCAGCAGCGCGTTCCAGCTTGATTAATTGCTTTTCTTTTTCGGGGAAATCAAAGCCGCACCAGGAGTTCCTGGAGACGTGCCTGGCTTGAGTTCAATGCGGCTATCAGGTCATCCATAGGTTTTTTCTAATCCGAGCTGGAGACTACAGTTTGGCGCCTCGGTCGAGGGCTCCAGAGCCAGCATCTCTTTGTCTAGGCTGGGGGCCAGGGATTCGAACCCCAATTTTTCGGTCCAGAGCCGAACGTCCTACCATTAGACGAGCCCCCAGCGAACCCGGCGAATTCTATCATAGGGGCTTATTGCAGCGATTTGAGAGCCTTTTGAGCGGCTTCCAATCGCTCTATTACAAGCTCCTTACCCATTAGCTCCATCGTCTCGATTAGAGGCGGGCTGACCCTTTGGCCAGTCACAGCAATGCGCAGGATTCCGAACAATTGTCCCACTTTGAGGCTGAGGGCTTCGGCCAATTCGCGGAGGGAAAACTCCAGTCGATCGGTTTCCAATTGACCAAATTCCTTCACAACTGCAACTGAGCGGCGGATCGCTTCTGATGACTCGTCGGGCGTCATGTTCTTTCCAACCAGCGCTTGAGGATCTGGCTCGACGGGGTCCCGAAAAAGGAAGCCTGCCATATCTACCGCTTCGTCGAGAGTGCGAATTCGCTCCTGAATAAGCGGCGCTACTCTCAAGAGCTGATCTTCGGTCACGCTCAAGTTTGCGGCATGGAAGTACGGCAGCAGCTTTTCCACCAGTTCCTGCTCAGAGAGGTATCGGATGTGAAGGCCGTTGAAATGGTCCAGTTTGCTAAAGTTGACCGCGGCCGGGCTGGCGCTGAGCTTGGCCATGGAGAATTTTTCAATCAGATCGGTCATTTCGAAGAATTCAGTATGATCGTCGTAGGACCAGCCCATGAGGGCCAGCCAATTCACGGCTGCCTCCGGAAGATACCCTAGCTCTCTGAACTCCAGTGGGTGAACAGCTTGCGACTTCCCAGAACTGTGTCGCTTGCTCAGCTTGCCTTTGCCCGATGGATTTAGCAAAACGGACATATGCACCCAGGCGGGCTGTTCCCAACCATAGGCTCCATAGATGAGCACATGCAATGGAAATGTCGGCAGCCATTCTGAGGTCCGCAGTACATGCGTAATCCCCATCAAATGGTCGTCTACCATTGCCGCCAGATGGTAAGTCGGCAATCCATCAGATTTCAATATGATGTAGTCGTCCAGCGTGGCGTTTTCAACGGTGATCTCGCCTCGAATGACGTCGACGCCGATGGTTTGACCTTCTTGCGGCGTTTTGAACCGAACGACGCAGGCCTCACCGTCATGTTTTCGTTGGCTTGCTTCCTCGGAGCTCAGTCGCCTGCATAAGCCGTCATACCTAGGCGGTTCCTTTTTGGCCTGCTGTTCCTTGCGGACGGTTGCGAGCCGCTCAGGGGTGCAGAAACAATAGTAAGCGTGACCGGAATCGACGAGCTGTTCCGCGTGCTCCAGATAGATATCCGCCCGCTCTGATTGTCGATAGGGCGCGTGGGGGCCGCCTACATCGGGTCCTTCGTCCCACTCCATCCCCAGCCAGGACAAAGCCTCATAGATTTCTTCCTCCGCTCCTGGCACAAATCGCTTTCGATCCGTGTCTTCGATGCGAAGCACGAATTTCCCCTTTGTCTGGCGCGCGAGCAGATAGTCGTAGAGCGCGGTCCGAGCACCGCCGATATGAAGACGGCCTGTGGGGGAGGGGGCGAAACGAACGCGGGCGGGTGACTCAGTGGACACGGCTTTATAACTCGATTCGTTTGTGCCGCAGGATCACACTCTCGACTAGACCAATTCCAAGCAGCGTGGTCAGTAGCGATGATCCTCCCTGCGAAAGGAACGGTAGAGGCAGCCCCGAAACTGGTAGCAAATTCAGATTCATCCCAACGTTAAAGGAGGCCTGAAACAATAACAGAATCGCGACTCCATAACATATCAACGAGCCAAACTCATCGCGCGCCATGCGTGCTGCGCGCAAGCACCGATAGACCACAAACATGATCAAAAGCAAGAAGGCGATGGCGCCGATGAAACCAAATTCCTGAGACATAGACGAGAATATGAAGTCGGTATGGCGCACCTTCAGGAAGCGCAGCTGGACTTGAGTCCCGCTTCCATAACCCTGACCTATTAAACCCCCAGATCCAATACTGATCAGCGCCTGCTCAACGTTGTAAATGTCGCCAAACCTTTCTTCCGGGTTCGGGAACAGGAAATTCACCACACGCGTCATTTGATAGTTGCGTACAAAGAAAAAGTCCTCACCTGCTGGATAGTCCTGGACGATGTAATTGATCAGCAGGGGAGCTGCCACTACGGCTATCAGCACAACCAC
The DNA here is from genome assembly GCA_965364895.1 of uncultured bacterium. Taxonomy (GTDB): domain Bacteria; phylum Chloroflexota; class Anaerolineae; order Anaerolineales; family E44-bin32; genus JADFRG01. Next base: position 9,698 of record CBDTZL010000055.1, on the reverse strand, counting down.
TACCAACAGAATTCCAAGCTTAGACATTCCTACGCCCGCTGCCCATACCAACGCAAGCCAGATCACCATCAGCACAATCGCCGTACTGAGATCTGGCTGAATAAGGATCAGTGCCGCCGGGACCGCGACCAGCGCAAGACTCTTGAGGATAGTGCCCATCTCGCTGATGCGTTCCCTGTTGCGAGCCAGGAAATCTGCCAAGACCAGAATCATCAGGATCTTCGCCAACTCGGAGGGTTGGATCGTTACGGTAGCGAGTTGAAACCAGCGAGCGGATCCAAAACCGACAACGCCCGCAATTGGAATCAGGGCCAAGAAGATCAGGTTAAAAATGTATATGGGCCGGGAAAGCGCGGCCCATATCCGGTAATCGATGGCAGCGGTCGCCAGCAGCAATATGAGGCTGACGAGGCCAAAAATAGCCTGTCTGCCCACCACATTGAGCTCAACCAACTCGGGATTGTCGGCGATGGCGGATCGAATCATCGCCACCCCCGCAATCGTCAGCAGAGCAACGGTCGCTAGGAGCCAGACGTCAAAGTGACGCCAGATTCTTGCAGGAGCCTGCATTCAGTTAGTGTGCGCGCTGCCGTCGCGTTGCGAGCGGAATGTCGGCAACAAGGCGCTGCTTCTTGCGATCTCTGGTTAGTGAGATCTCGACTCGCTCGGTGTCGATATCCACATGTCGTGATATCGCGGCAATAAGATCATCTTTCATAGCCTCGATTTTAGCAGGTGAAAGGCCTGCTCGGTCGTTGACCAGAACGAATTGCAGCCGCTGCTTGGCCGTTCTGGCCGAGCCACCACGCCTGGCGCGCAGCCAATCAATGATCATGCGGGCTGCCCCCCGGCCTTCACCATCCGCGTAAGGCGATTGAAGAGGCCGGTCTCTGCCTCGAAATCCTCAATGGGCACTTCGTCGCCCATGAGTCGGGCGGCGATTGAGCGAAACGCGCCGCCGGCTTTGCTACGGCCGTTCAGCACGATAGGAACGCCTTGATTCGAAGCCTTCAGAACGCCTTCGTCTTCCGGCACGACTCCAATCAATTCGATCGCAAGGATGTCGATGACATCTTCGGCTCTCAGCATTTCTCCCCTGCGGACCATGTCTGCCTTCACCCGGTTGAGGATCAGTTTTGGTTCGTCCTTTTCCTCGGCTTCCGTCATCCCGATGATGCGGTCGGCATCACGAACCGCTGAAACCTCCGGATTGGTCACGATTAATACAACATCGGCAGGCGCCAACGCATTTCGAAAGCCGCGTTCGATCCCTGCTGGCGAATCGATCACAATCCAATCGTGCTTTGGTCTGAGCTCGTCCGCGACCCGCACCATGTCTTCGGGCGAGACTGCGGTCTTGTCCCGAGTCTGAGCGGCGGGGATCAGATAGAGGTTGCTAAACCGCTTGTCTTTGATCATCGCCTGTCGAAGCTTGCAGCGGCCCTCAATGAAGTCCACCAGGTCATACACAATTCGATTTTCCAGACCCATTACGACATCTAAGTTTCGCAAACCGATGTCTGCATCGATACACACCACTTTCTGGCCAGCTTCAGCCAGAGCCGTGCTCAAGTTGGCGGTGGCCGTGGTTTTGCCGACGCCACCCTTCCCAGATGTGACGGTCACTACGGTTGCGCTCAAGATTTCCTCCTTCTTAGTTGTGCTTCCAACTCTGTGCCACGAACTGTCCTTCTTTCAGCATCGCCATTTCAGGACGCGGCTTCCCTTTTCGTTCCGGCGAGATACTGATCTGCGTTCCGATTCGAAGCTGAGTGGGCGCCAGATCTAATGCGCACACTACAGCGTTGGTATTTCCTGTCGCGCCGGCATGTACCACGCCGCGAACACGACCCCACACGACGACATTACCACCAGCCACAATCTCCGCTCCCGGATTCACATCCCCGATGACCACCACATGGCTCGGGTGGCGGATCACATGGCCGGAGCGCAGCGTTCGATGTACAAGAATTGCCTGGCCGCCTCCCAGATCCGGCTCAATTGGTTCGAGTTCCGAATCCTGTTCGAGGTTGGGGCGGGGAATTTCCAGGGCCAGGCCGAGATCGGCGCCTGCAACACGGGTTTGTTCCGAGGTGGCCAATATCGCAGTTAGCGCGATTTCTCGTTCGCTCAGTTCATTTCTCAGACCGCCGAGCTCGGCAGCGCTCAGGGCGCGGTCAGACATCTGCAGGGCGACATTCGCCCCTCGGAAGAAATCAGAACGTTCATCAATGGCTATCAGGAGAGAGGGCCGCACGAGGCTCCAGGAACCTTCCGGTACCGTGACCAACAGGCCGTCGCCGATGCCCTTCATTAAAAGCGGAGTATTCATAGAACCATCGGACGGCGAGTATAGCACTGAGACCTTGGGGGGGCCAGGAGGCGTACCCCTACATATGCCGTTTTTGGGTTGGGATCTAGCGGTTGGCGTCGATGGCCTTTAGCTCAAAATAGGCCTCGATGACTTGCTTGACAATCGGGCCGGCGGTTACCGCTCCCTCGCCGCCGTTGTATACGAAGGCAACTACCACGATCTCTGGGTTCTCGTAGGGCGCAAAAGCCGTATACCAGGAATGCGTAGGCCAATTGCCGGGTACGCAGAGGTTTCTATTGAAGGCGGTTACGTCGCAGAACTCACCAGTTCCCGTTTTTCCGCCAGATGAGATGCCGTCGAGAACCGCATACTGGTTCGCCGTGCCATCCTCGTCATCAACCACAAGTCGCATTCCCTCACGGGCTAGTTCGAGAACGCCGGGAGAGACCGTGATGTCGGGTGAGGCGGAATGGGCGGCGACGAGATTTTCCCGAAGCTCGGGCTCCATGCTCTCACAGCTTGCCGCGATTTCGCTTGCGTTCTCCATCAGCACACCGTCCGCAATATCCCATAGCACGCATGGCTCGTACCGATGCTGAATATTTCCTTCTCCGTCCAGAACTTCCGCAACCACGTGCGGCCACATTACGCGGCCGCCGTTTGCGATGGTCGATATGGATGTCAGCACTTGAAGCGGTGTGGCTCCTACAAATCCTTGTCCTACAACCGAGTTGTAGCTGTCTCCGGTTGACCAGCTTTCGCCAAGATTGAGGCGTTTCCAGTCTTCATTTGGAATCAATCCGTCCTCTTCACCGGGTAGATCGATCCCAAGCGGAGATCCGTATCCGAGCGCCCGCGCATAAATTCCCAGCGCGTCAACGCCTAATCCATCATCAGGCACTTCGTTCTCGAATCCTCCACCGATTTTGTAGAAATATACGTTGCAGGACCACGCAATTCCATGGATGAAATCCACATTCCCGTGTCCATCTTCCTTCCAACACACAAAGTCTTTGGCTTGCCCGGGGTCGTTTGGAAAATACGCGTTCTGGATGGTGATCTGACCGGAATCGAACAGCGTTCGATTTGGGTCGATTACGCCCTCGTTCAGGGCGCCAACCGCAGTTACCATCTTGAACGACGAGCCGGGCGGAAATTCGGAGGAGATCGCGTGATTGACCAATGGCTTGCTAGCATCCTCGGCAAGTTGTCGGAAGTAATAGGCCGGAATGACACGGGCCAGTCGATTGTTTTCGTAGGTCGGGACGGTAGACATCGCCAGGATCTCGCCAGTCTGGGGATTCATTGCGATCACCACGCCGATCGTTGTCCGTACGTCCCCTGAGAAGCGATTTAGAAACTCCATTCGATTTTCTAAAGCGGAGTCTGCAATCGCCTGCAACCGTGTGTCGATCGTAAGTTTCAAATTATTGCCGGCAACCGCTGGATTGCCTGGCCCAACTTCCGCCAGCAGCGAACCAGCCACGTCTTTCTCCACCAGCTTCAATCCGTTCTGGCCGGCCAAAATATCCTGATAGTTCAACTCAATGCCGCCGTAACCTACCTTGTCTCGATCAGCAATGAAGCCCAGGCCTTCCCAGAAATCTACCTGTGCAGCGGGAATCGGCCCAAGGTATCCAATGATGGCGGAAGTCAGATCGCCGGTTGGATACTCCCGAACGGGCACGGCATCGACACTGACCCCCGGCAAGTCGATCTGCTGTTGGCGCAGGATACGTGCAGTGGTTTCATCAATATCGCATGCTACCGGCCACGCATCAAAGGGGCGGTTGGTTGCACCTTCCTCAACAAGCTGTCTGATACCGCGGCCGCCGACACACGGAGCTGCCGCCGGACCAGGCTGATCAAGCGGCACGCCAGTCAGATTTGCCAACTTTAGGTAGATCGCTTCAATCTCAGCTTCTGAATCCGGCAATAGCGCAGGTATCACATTTACGTTGAAGGCCGGCAGGTTTCGTACAAGGAGGGAGCCGTTTGAGTCGTAAACCACGCCTCGCGGAGCCGGAATGCTCACCCGATCGAAGCGGTTATCGTCCGCCAAGGTGGAATAAAAATCGCCTTGGAGGAGCTGCAGGTAGAACAATCGGACGGTGAACACCGCCAACAGGAGTCCCATGGCAATCAGCGTTACGCGCAATCTCCATGATTGGATCATGCCGTAACCCGAGCCGGATGCAGCACACCGTGCAAACTTTCGCCTATTTGCACGGCCGGCAGCGCTAGAACTAAATTCAGAAACAGGCTGGGGAGCACGATCTGACCCAGAGCTTGCTGAAGATCAACCGGTTGGCCGATTGCAACCAGGGCAAAAAGGATGACTGCGTAGTAAACGACTGAACCCACCAGTACTGCCGCAAGTTGCATGATGGGATTGATTCCCCAGAACTGCCCTTCGGAATAGGAAGTAATTACAGCCACCAACACAAGCGCTGCCGAACTAACACCAAGGGGCACGGCTGAGAAGGCATCCAGAAATAGGCCGCCCGCAAATCCCAAGATCATCGCTTCGCGCCCCCTTCCGGTCAGTGCCCACGCCACGATTGCCAGCAAGACCAAATCCGGGCGACCTTCGAGCAAGCGAAGGTGGCTTACCAGGCTGGTCTGCAGGACGGCCAGTAGCGCGATGGCAGGGATCCCAATAACGTAGGTCAAGGCACGGTCTCCAGCAGCTGAAAATTCGTTACCAGCAGCACGATCTCCAGATCGTCGAAATCAACCGTAGGCTGGATCACTGCGCGCTGGAACAGCTCAAAATCTCTTCGGCGTACGCTAACCACGTGGCCTACCGGAATGTCGGCGGGGAATGCCCCGCCCAGGCCGGAGGTGAGCACCAGCTCTCCTGGCTCAACGGTAGCGTTCTGGTCGATGAGTTCCACCCAGAGCTCACCGTTGGGTTGAGCCGAAAGCAATCCGTCCACTCGCGATCCTTGAAGTTGAACATTGACGGCAGACGCCGGATCTGTGATCAGCTGTACCCGTGAGGTGCTTGCGGTCACTTCGGTGACCCGTCCCACCAGCCCTTCGTCTGTAACGACCGGCATTCCATGTGCAACCCCTCGGTCTGAACCGGCTCCGATGTTGACGGACCGGACAAATGGACTCGGGTCGAGCCCGATCACGTTTGTTGACAAATAGCGGCTATCGGGCCGCGTCCGAGCGTAATTGAGCAGCGCGCTCAGAACTTCGACCTCCGCGGCTTGCTCCTGCAAAGCGATAATCTCGTCTCGAAGCTGCGCGTTTTCCCCCTCGAGCTCGCCGATCCGGCTCTGCAGTGTAGCCACATCGCGCGGGGAGCTGACCAGATCACGAATGGTGAAGTAGCGCTGTGAGACCCAGTCCTGCGCGATGGCTAGCGGTGGAAGGATTACATCCTGGGCAGGCCTGAGATATCCACCGATGTTCAGGATAAAAACCGCCCCAGCGAGCAGCACCAAAGCACTTGCCAACAATGTTTTGGAGGAGAATTGGGACAGCATCGCGGGGAAGCCGATCGCTCAGGCGGGGGTTCGCTCCGTACTGACCAGGAACTGCCGGTTGATATCCAGGTTATCCAAAATGATGCCCGCACCCCTAGCGACGCAGGTCATCGGATCGTCGGCGACCCAAACTCGCATATTAAGCTCGTCGCTGATTCGCTCGTCTAAACCGTTGAGCTGGGCGCCGCCTCCAGCTAAGCAGACGCCGACTTCCATCAGGTCCGCAATAATCTCGGGCGGAGTTTCATCTATCGCATCGCGCAAGGTCTCGATGATCACTTTGACCGAGCCGGAGATGGCCTCCCGTATCTCAATCGACGAGACCTCCACCGAGTCCGGCAATCCGCTGACCAGATTGCGGCCTCGAAGGGTCATGGTCTGCTCATCCTTGATTGGAAATGCAGATCCGAGCGCGAGCTTGACTCGTTCGGCCATTCGCTCGCCGATAAGCAAGTTATATTTGTTTCGAACAAACGAAATGATTTCTTGATCCATTTCATCACCTGCCACCCGCAGCGATCTTGACACCACAATTCCGCCCAATGAATACACCGCCACTTCGGTTGTGCCGCCGCCGATGTCGACAATCATCGAGCCACCGATCTCTCCGATTGGCAGGTCGGCCCCGAGGGCGGCTGCGGTAGGCTCTTCAATCAGGTAGGTTTCACGCGCGCCGGCGGCCATGGTGGCGTCAAATACGGCTCGCTTTTCCACCTCGGTAGCGCCGCTTGGAATGCCAACCACCACTCTTGGCCGTGGGACGGGGGCCACGCTTTGCTCGTGTGCCTTGCCGATGAAATACTCCAACATCGCTTCCGTGATATCAAATTCCGAAATGACGCCATCACGCAGGGGACGCATTGCCACCACATTGGCTGGGGTTCGGCCAACCATCTCCTTTGCTTCGGCTCCAATATAGAGCGGCCGCTTCGTCCGTTTATCGATAGCCACCCAGGACGGCTCATTCAGAACGATGCCCTTACCCCGGACATGAACCAAAGTATTAGCAGTCCCGAGATCGATGCCGATGTCTAGGGAGAAGAGGCCGAGAAGCCAGTTAAGAGGGTTAATTGCCACGAGTGGAGACCTCCAAGGGGTGGTCTGGAGGGCGAGCGGCATTATACCATGCGGGTGCCTTCCTATTGCTTATGTTAGGTTAATTTGCGCCGATACGCCACTGTAGCCGACGAACCAGGTGAGAGTTTAAGCCGGAAAGTATAATGTCGGATTAAATGCGTCTGAGTGAGAGAGTAGCAGCCTTTATTGAGGAAGAGGCCCTTTTGGAGCCAGGGCAATCGCTTGTCGTCGGCGTTTCCGGCGGACCCGACAGCCTTTGCCTCCTTGATTGCCTCAACACCCTTGGATTTCGGCCGGTCGTAGCCTACTTTGATCATCGTCTCAGAGCCGAAAGTGCGGCAGACGGCGAATTTGTGCGCCATCTCGCAGACGCTTATGAACTTCCTTTTGAAATGGGCCAAGCGGAGGAATCCGCTAAAGAGCACTTCTCAGAGGCGAGTGGTCGCATTCAACGCTATCGATTCTTGGTCGGGGTAGCGCGCGACCATGGGCTAGAGAGGATCGCGGTCGGCCACACGGCCAACGACCAGGCGGAAACGGTCTTGATGCGTTTCTTGCGAGGAGCAGGATCGCAGGGACTGCGTGGGATGCGGCCAATTACCGATCTCAGCGAGTGGGCGGAACTACACGAAGCAGCAAACGAATCCCTGATCCGGCCGCTTCTTGAAGTGTGGCGCCACGAAACGGAATCCTACTGCACTGAGCATGGGCTTTCAGCGCTCACTGATCCGACAAATCAAGACCCTCGTTATTTTCGCAATCGGCTGCGAAACGAATTGATCCCAGATCTACAAACCTATAACCCACGCGTTCAAGAGGTGCTTCTGCGCACCGCAAAGGTAATGGCTGCAGAAGTGGATGCCATCGATCAGCTCGTTGACGAGCGCTGGAACGAGTGGGTAGCCGTGGTCGGAGACGGCGTTCTGTCAATAAAGGTGGGCGAAATTGAGCAGGCCCCGCTAGCCATTCAACGAGCAACAGTGCGGCGAGCAATCCTTGCGCTCGCGCCAGAGACTCGAGACGTGGGGTTTGAAACGGTCGAGAGGATGCTCCAGTCAATTCAAGCTGAGAAGCGACTCTCTCTTCAAGGGGGCCTGGATCTGGTTGTGCTGAACGGCGAAGCGTATCTGAGCAGACCGGGTGCCGTAATTCCACTTGCCGGCCTGCCGCAGGTAAATTTGACGGCAGTCCAACGATTAGGTCTTCCCTTTCAATTTGAATTATCGGCAGGGTGGCAATTGAAGGGCGTAGAGATCGGGCGCGAGGGTGAGCCGCCGAAAAGCCCAAATGAAGTTTGGTTTGATTCGGCTGGGATTGAGGATCAGATCGCGATCCGCGCCCCAAAGCCGGGAGACCGAATGACGCCGATTGGAATGTCGGGCTCGATAAAACTCTCCGACCTTTTCGTGAACCGGAAGGTGCCTCGCATTGCGCGCGAGCACTGGCCGATCATTACTTGTGGTCAGGCAATCGTTTGGGTGCCAGGCCTACATCGCTCGGAGCTGGCCAAAGTAGATTCGGGCACTCAGAAAATTATTCACATGCAAGTAGTTCGACCTGATGAGATGGTAAACTGATCGCTCCCTGCGTGCCGCGATGATATCCAGTCCATCCCAAGTTTCTTCAAGCATGGCCCACTACCTCGGTGTTCTCTATCGCCTTGGGGGTAGTCACACGCATGTATCCGTCTCCTCCGTTGCGGTCGACGCGGAGGTCAGTAGCCCCGCAGCGGCCCGAATGTTTCGCAGGCTTGAAACGCGCGGTATGGTAGATCGAGAACCGTACAAAGGCGTACGCTTGACCTCGAAGGGAGAATTCGAGGCATTGCGAGAAATTCGCTCCCATCGGCTCTCCGAGGTCTTTCTGGTGCGCGTGATGGGCTATGGGTGGCATGAGGCGCACGACCTTGCCGATCGGCTGGCCGAAATCGGCGACGATGATTTTGCGAATCGGATGGAGGAAAAGGCGGGCTTTCCCACTCGCTGCCCCCACGGCGAACCAATCCCAAGCCGCGAAGGAGTGATGCCTGAGATCAACGATCAGCCGCTAACCGACCTGGAGCATAAGGATCGGGGTGTAATCAGCCGGGTTCGTATTCGCGACCCAGAGCGGCTTCAATATCTGGCGGAAGAAGGCTTGGTTCCTGAAACGCACTTTCAGGTCGCGGCTAAGGCGCCCTTCGGAGGTCCGATTCGGATCGGGCTGGGGGATCGGGAGGTGGTGCTCGGCACAGAAATCGCGAGCCGCTTATACGTCGAGCGCGCTTCTTGACGCCACCAAATCCCTTTGCTACAATCTCGACAATCTTGATCTAACAATTGAATAATGGGAGATCAGCGTATGGGTCTCAGCTGCGAAGTTGAGACTACGAGGTGGAGGTTCCTCGCCCCTCCGCGAGGCTAACCCTGGCTCAGAAACGGGCCTGGGGAAAATCGAAAGATCAGCGGATGCCTCCGAAGCCAGTCACAGGCTTCCCTCTCCCTCCGAATCGGCCAAGGCTCAAAACTGCCCGGCGACGGGTGGGACAAATGCCACGGCGGTGATCGGGTCTTCATGAGAGACTCGGAATGAACCGGAGGGCTACCATCGTGGGCTTTGCATTTAGGCACGCCCTGCGTGCCTTATTTATTTACCCGAGACAAGTGCGTCTCCTGAGGCCGGCGCGTCTTCCGAGGCTGGCGTGACTTACGTTCGTTACAAGGTCCCGATCCGTCCGGCACCCAATAGAGCACCGCACCCCAATCGATTCAATGTCAAGGTCCGTCGGCTCGAGCTGGCGAAACTGCTCGTCAGCGAGCTGATCGAATACA
>CBDTZL010000054.1:0-13294 GCA_965364895.1 uncultured bacterium | reverse complement strand
CGAAAGGTAGCCTAGCAATTCTATGGGGTGGAAGTCACCACCCTAACGGGGGGTGTGAGGGTGGTAAATGACTTCACGATACTCGGCTATCATTGAAAACATGGTGAGAGGTCGCAAGATTGTTTCCCCGATGCCGTCATGAGTGACAAGAGCGAATCACCGCTGATCGAGCCGCTCACCCCACGCGAAAGCGAGATTCTTGGCTTGCTCGCCGACGGTCTCACCAACCGCGAGATCGCGAACCGGCTCTACCTGAGCCAAGAAACTATCAAGTGGTACAACAAGCAACTCTTTGGGAAGTTGGGTGTCACCAACCGCACGCAAGCAGCGTCGATGGCTCAGGACCATGCTATGGAGGATGCTCGAGAGCCCGCACGAGCCGCCCAAGGCAGGCACAATCTCCCCGCCCCTCTTACCTCATTCGTCGGACGTTCACAGGAACTTGATGAGTTAGCAGGCCTTCTGAAGCAGTCCCGACTGCTTACCCTGACTGGCCCTGCTGGGACGGGGAAGACCCGGCTGGCATTGCAGATCGCGGCGCAAGTATTGGAGGAGTTTGCGGATGGCGTAACCCTCGCGGAGCTCGCTCCCCTTAAGGATCCGGCACTGGTCGCGAACGCAGTCGCGAGATCGCTTGGGGTCGCTGAGATTGAAGGCCAAACAATCGTTGAAAGCCTTACTGACTATCTGCGGAAACGTAGGCTGCTCCTCATCGCAGACAACTTCGAACACGTCATCGAGTCGGCACCGCTTATCGCCGAACTGTTGTCTGATTGTCCTGGCCTCAAAATTTTGGTCACCAGCCGCGAAGCGCTGGGTCTATACGGCGAGCAGGAATATCCGGTGGCACCGCTTGCGCTGCCCAATCTTGATCGCCCCGAGCCTCCCACGAAATACTTTCAATATGAAGCAGTTTCACTCTTCGTCCAGCGGGTCCAGGCAGTGAAACCCGATTTTGATCTCACCGACGAGAACGCGAGCGCCGTGGCGGAGATCTGCGTGAGGTTGGACGGACTGCCGTTGGCTATCGAGCTGGCGGCCGCACGGGCCTGGATTCTCAGCCCCCAATTACTGTTGGAGCAACTTGAGAGTCGCCTCACTGCTCTTCGAAGCCAGCTGCACGGCCAACCCGCCCGCCATGTGACGCTTATGGCGGCCATCGCGTGGAGCTACGATTTGCTCGATGACGGCGAACAGCTGCTGTTCGCCAGGCTATCGGTGTTCCGAGGCGGATGCTCGATCGAAGCCGCGAGTGAAATATGTGACCACCAGCTACCGATCGGCGTCGTGCCTGGTCTGGAATCGCTCCTGAGAAAAAACTTGCTGCGGCAGGTCGAAGGTGCTGGAGGCGAACTTCGTTTCGATATGCTCGAAACAATCCATGATTATGCTCGTGATCGATTGGATCGACTGGGAAAAACCTCTGAACTGCGCTCACGACACGCGGAATATTTCGCGGTTCTCGTTGAGCAGATGCGACCTGCATCTCGCGGCGGGCCCAATCAACTGCGGCGGCTTGAGCAGCTAGAGGTCGAACACGACAACATCCGCGCTGCGCTCGAGTGGTCACTGGGCAGCAATAACCCAATACCAGGATTGCGGCTTGTGGGCGGCCTTGGCCACTTCTGGTTCAGGAAAGGACACTACGCCGAGGCGCGGCATTGGACATCGGCCGCCCTTAAATCGGATGCACAATTCGATGCTCCTCCGTCCGTACGGGCGGCACTGCTTCATTCGGCGGGAGTGGTGGCGCATTTCTCTGACGATCGAGACAAAGGTAAGCAATTACATCTCGAGGCGCTAGATCTTTACAGAGAACTGGATGACGACCTTGAGACCGGCTGGCTGTTGACCTATATAGGGGCGCAAGCCATTGGGCTGCCCGAACCTTCCGAAGAAGCCCAGGCGTACGTCGAAGAAGGCATGGACTTATTCCGGCGCGCAGATGACAGGGCTGGAATCGCCCAGGCGTTGCACGTTATCGGCGAACTGGGGCGGCATAGCGGAAAAACTGATAGGGCAAGTGAGGCCTTATTAAAAGGTTTGTCAATTGCGCGCGAGATTGGTGATGTCCTTCGGGAGATCCTCATTCTAGACAGCCTGACATATATTGCTATCTATGATGATGATGTTGAAAAGGCGGCCGCCCTGAGTAATGAAGCCTTCACTCTGACGATTGAGGTCGATCATCGACCTCATGTTCCAGCTGCGATCGCGGCAGCAGCCGCGGTATCAGTAGCAGAGGGCAATCCGGATCGTGCCGCCCGCCTGCTAGGAGCCTCGCATTCGGTGTTCGAGGCTCATGGATTTGCCGCCCGTCCAAGTGATATGCCTGATATCAGCAGAACGACGTCTGTAGTGCAGAATGCGCTGGATTCGGATGCGTTTGATGTCGCGTGGGCTGAAGGCTTAAAGATGTCATTGGAAGACGCAATTGATTATGCTCTGTCAGATGTGAGCGCCCCTACTGGGTCGCCCTCGTAGCCTGTGCTATAAGCATGCTGCGATGGGAAAGCGTGTTCAGAAGAAGGCGCGCGCCGCAGCTCGGCGTCGCAGGCGCTGGCGAAACATCATTATTGGAGTCGTGGTTGTGGCTGGGGCGATCGCGGCCTTCGCCGCGACTCGGCCGCCCGCACCCGACCCCTCACTGCCTGCGCTCGTTGCGGAAGAGGTCAGCAAGGGACCGGCCGAAGCGCTGGTCACAATTACTGAATACGGCGATTTCAATTGCCCCTCTTGCCGCCAGTACCATCAACTGGGAATCATCGATCAAGTCCTAGCTCAGTTCCCGGGCGAGGTGCGCTTCGTCTGGCGCCACTTCCCCGTAATCACGCCTTCCTCGCCTGACCTTGCCGAAGCGGCAGAATGTGCCGCCGATCAAGGCGCGTTCTGGGAATTTCATGACCTGCTCTTCGATGCAGCGCCGACGGGGAAAGGACAGATGGTGGGATTCGCGGAACAGCTCGGGTTGGACGCTGAAGCTTTCAGCCAGTGTTTTGAAAGTGGGGGATATCGAGAGGCGGTGGAAGATCAGACGCGTGAGGCATTTGGTCTTGGTTTCCGCGGCACTCCTTCATTTATGATCAATGACACGCCGCTTGCCGGTCCGCCGACCTTTAATTTGTTGATGTCGTTGGTTCAGGACCAGTTAAATTAGGAGGCCAGGATGAGCGAACTCGATGCGATAAGGAAAGAGAAGGACGAATTCTTTCAAGAGAGCCCGCACAGCCCTCTGCTGCCTGAGCAGCAGGCCAATTTCGCGGGCTTGAATTACTTCCCCGAGAATTCAGATCTTCGCCTGGAAGTTGATATCGATCGTTTTCCCGAACAGGAGCAGATCCAAATCCAGACCAACACTGGCGACGTTCAAACCTACACACGCTTTGGACGATTCAGCTTTGAAGTGCAGGGAGAAAAGGCCGAGCTCACGGTCCTTGAAAACGAGCACGGTTACTTTCTACCCTTCGCCGACTCTCTAGCAGGCAACGAGACTTACGGCGCGGGTCGCTACCTGGAACCTTCCCGGCTTGCTGATGGTCGGTTTGAGGTGGATTTCAATTCGGCCTACAACCCCTATTGCGCCTACAACGAACGGTGGTCCTGCCCGATCACGCCCCCGGAAAATCGACTGAAAGTGCCCGTGAGAGCCGGGGAGAAGGTGTATGAAAGCAAGGATCTAGCCAGCCACGATCGATAGGCTCGGTTTGCTATTCCGCTGTGAGCGGCCAATTATCCCGGCAGCATGGCCGTGATACACTGCAGCGATTCCCCCAAAAACCACTATGTTTCGCAACCTTCGCGTGCGGCGCGAGCCGCAGAAGTTCGCGCCCGATCCCCTGCAGGTTTCGATCGACGAGATCATCGGCGACGCGAGCATCCCGGTCTCGATCCGATCGATCAACAATCTTCCCGAAAACGCTAAGCGACGTCTCTACCGAGCTCTTATCCCGATCGGGCTGCTCACGCGCTTTCGCATCAATCCAAGAAGTTGGAAAGGGCCGGACGGTAGCGACCGGGTCGATCTCTTTGCCAAACCGGAGAGCGGTTTGGTCAACCTCAGTATATGGAATGGTGAAGATCGCGACGACCCGTTCTTTACCATCGAACTGGAAGACAACAGCCTCAATGGGATTGATCTCAATCTGCTCGTGTTGAGCGACCCAGACGCACCGCGCTTTCAGACCGACTTCGATGAGACCGGAGCGCGAACCGAGTTCGGAACGGTTCGCCGCAACCTTGATGCGGAGGAGCGGTCAATGAATGCCGGATTGGCGCCCGGCCAAACTCGAGCCGGACTACGCGCCTCATCGGAGGTTTTCAATCACCTCGAGTCGTTCCTCACTCTGCTGGCGCACCATGCCTATTTTCTAGAGCCCCTGTCCTACGCCTCAGCCTGGGTCTTCGAACGTCGGGGGTTTGCCTATGTCAGAGGGCATAAGCTTATGGACGAGATTCACGAGGAGTTTCAACCGGAGCGGCGTCTCTATCGACAGCTCGACGAGAGTACATCGTTTCGAGCGCAGGATCATTGGAATTCGGTGCGCGGTCGGGCCTGGGCGATCCATGACGGCATCCTGGAAGCGATGAATGCGCGTTGGGATGGACTGCGGATGATCAAGCAGGTCGGGCGGAATGCAGGCGCGGACACGTTCCCCGGAGGGGAGTACTAGGGGATGAAGTCCCAATCCACTCGCGCGGCAGAGCTCGAGACTCTGGCTACATTCCGCGACTTCATTGATGAATTCTGCTTGCTATCCGGGGTTGGTGACGATGCCTGCCACGATATTAAGCTTGCGGTCGATGAAGCTTGTACCAACGTCGTTACTCACGGCTACGCCGGAATGAATCCGGGGTCAATCATGCTTGCACTGGAATTTGAGCCTCAGTTGGTGACAGTCGAAATCACAGACTTTGGTCATCCCTTCGAGCCCACGGAGCCGGAGGCGCCGGACCCCGAAACTACGCTAGACGACCCTGCTCACAGCGGCCTGGGCTTGTACTTCATTTATCAGACCATGGATGAGATTAGCTATCGATCAGGAGAAGAAGGAAACGTACTGACTTTTATCAAACGCCTGGAGAACTAGTTCGAATTTGACGCTCCTGCGAACTTCAGGAGAATGCGCCTGGAAATCGCAGCGAAAAATCCGCTTCAGGAGGCCGCCTCGAAGCTTGATACCGCTGATTCAACATCTGGAAATTGTTCGATCGCACTCGATAGCCCGGCCAGAGTCAGCACTTTATTGACATTGGCCTGCACGGCTGCCAAACGCAAGTCCCCGCCGTTCTGACGAGTTTCCTTGACCGCGGTCAACAGCACCCGCAGGCCGGCACTGCTTGAATAATCCACATCGGCCAGATTCGCTACCAGATTACTATGCCCGCTTTCGATCTGCGTGCTGAATTCCTTTCCGAGGTCGGGGGCGGACAGGGCATCGAGACTGCCCTCGACCGATGCACCAATACTTCCCCGCGTTGCTCGCTTTTTACCTGCATGCCGACTCCTTAGACGATTAGGAACCAACGCTACCTTCTCCTGAAGCGTATCTATCATGCAGAATATGCATTCCTCAGCGCTCCTCTGGCGGCTTGTGGCCGCGGAAGCTGAAATAGAGCGCAATGTCATACACGATCTTAAGCCCCCCGCCGACGAAGAAGGGAAACCCGAACCGAGCCACACTGAGCGCTGCCCCAGCGATGACCGGCCCAAAAGCCTGCGCAGTCGTTCGGGCTATCGAAGTGACCCCCGTTGCGGCCACGCGTTCCTCAGGCTCAACCACTGCTACGATGTACGAACCTCGAGTGGGCACGTCCATCTGAGATAGCAGATGCCGCGCAAGCAGCAGGATACTGGCGGAGGCCAGCGTGGGCATCAACGGGATCATCATCAACATCACGTTGGATGGAAGATGCGAGAAGACCATGGTGTTCAATAATCCGATCCTGTCGGCGATGCGAACTGCCAGCAAATAGGAGATTGACTTCATCACGTTGACCCCGAAGAACAGGGGGCCCAGGTATTCGGCGCCGACCCCGAAGCGTAGGCTAAACCAGTACACGATCAGGCTCTGCACCACGAAGCCCCCAGCAAAGGCGTCTATTGCGAACAGCCCGGCAAGCTTCAGAATAGGCCCTCGGGAGTGGGTAAGGGTCACAAGGCCCGTACGCTCGGGAAGTTTCGCAAGCTCGACTTTTTGCGACAGCCGGCTGGCGATCAGCAGCGTCGCAACCCCAATTGCCGCGTAGAGCCAAAACATCAAGCGATAGGAGGTCAGGATATCGAGTTGCGATGTCCGGGCGGGCACCGCCGCGGCCAGGGCTCCGAGGGCAACCATCGCTGCGCCCACCGCACTGTATAGTCCGAAGGCTTGATTACGACGATTCTCGGAGGTGGTTTGGGGCAGGATCGCCGATTCAACGGTTTCAAATGGCCCGACTTCTCCGGAAGTTGCGCTGATGGTGCCAGTGAGCGCGGCGACAACCAGCAGCCAGGGGGTGTGCGCGACGGCAAAGATGATTCCGCTGAGCGCCATCAAGCCCGAGCTCACCATCAGCATACGGCGACGCCCCAGACGATCGGCGCGTGCGGTCACAACCCCGGTGAGCATCGCCGACCCAATCAGCGTTGCCGTCAATATGAAGCCCACTTCAATTGGCGTGAATCCGACTTCATCAAGGTAAAGACCGAGGATCACGCTGAGGAAGCCGTAGCCAAAGTTGCGGGTGCCCTTTGAGGCGAGCAGCAGCCATCCATCACGTGTGAGCTGTGTCGCCGGCCTCATTCTTGTCTGAGTTCTGCTCCTATCTCGTCCACGCGGAATACGACCTGCGTGCCACCGACATTGAGGCGAACGATCCAGCCAGGCACGATAGCCTCTGCACACATTTCATCTGGCCCAGGCAGACCGAGGCAGCTGTTGGGCCATTCCTGAGATTCGTAACTTACGACCTGTACGTCTTGCGGCAGCGTTCCTGTAGCCTCAGCCGCTGCGCCAATGGCGACCAAAACTGCTGGTGGGTAGGGTTCGTCGATTACGGGAGCTTCGAAAGTCAGCGGATCTCCAAGCAGGCCGCTGAGCAACAGCACGGTGCCCCCATTCACTCCTGGGTAAACAACGATGAGCCGCCCGGCGGTCCAGATGTTCGGGGGAGCAGGCCAATCTACAGGCTCCCCGCTCACCAGGAACCCGCCAGCCCGGATAGTATCCGATACCAGGCGGCGCTCGACGATGGACCGGTATTCATAAACTTGAACCGGAACGTTTCCAACGAGCAATCCCTGGCCGACGGTTCCCAGCTCGGGCGCGCTTGGGTTCGGTGCAGGAGTAACCGCTACGCCCGCCTTCGCTAATGCACCTTCAAAATCCGCAAGGGTTTCGATCTCCGGGCCGGCAGGCTGAGTCTCGGTTGTGCAGGCCGCGAGCAACAGCGACAGCAGGGTGAACTGTCGCACTATGGTTGCTCTAGGCGCACAGCTCCGGTCGAATCCAAGCATTGGCGGAAGTTTACATTATCGAGGCGGGCGGCTGGCACCGCATAGGGGTCAAGGAATTCCGATCATCGATAGAGCGGTATCGTCGGGCCACAGCCAGTACGAGCCAGGCAATCAGGTAAGAAAAGGCTGCTCCGCCCCTTCTAACGCGCGTGAACGGTAAGCACGCTCACTCGATTTACGCGAAACCCGATTTACCTTATCTCTGAAGTGAGGAGGCTGAGATTCGAGGATCTCACCGGCACAATATGCCAAAAGCAGTCTGGAACAGTGTAGTTTTAGCAGAGAGTGACGAAACCGTTATGGTGGAAGGGAACCACTACTTCCCACCCGAGGCGGTTAACCGAGAGTATTTTCGCGACAGTCAGGCTCACACGACCTGTTACTGGAAGGGCGTCGCAAGTTACTACGACATCGAGGTTGAGGGAGACACCAATCGCGGCGCAGCCTGGTATTACCCCGAGCCAAGCGAGGCCGCGGCCTCAATCAAAGACTACATCGCCTTCTGGCGTGGCGTGAAGGTAGAGAAGTAGAGAATCCCCCCGTAACTTGACCAACTCCATATGTGCCCGTTCGTTTCCATGACGCAGGTTTGATATCGCATTGGTAAAATCCAACCCCATGGAAGCTGTAGAGCTGCTCACCAAGTCCGATACCGACCTGGAATGGAAATCCGGGATCTGCGGCATATGCCCAGCGGGGTGCTGGGTCGATGTCGGGTTTGACGAGGGCAAGCTGGTCGACATCAAGCCCGACTCCAGCCACCCGCTTGGGATGATCTGTCGGCGCGGGCAACATGCTCCGGAGATTATCTACTCCGAACACCGCCTGGAATATCCAATGAAGCGCGTGGGCCCCAAGGGATCCCAGGAGTTCGAGCGCATCAGCTGGGACGAGGCCTACGATCTCATCGTAGATAATCTCAACGAAATCAAGGAACAGTCCGGCCCCGAAGCGGTAGCTATCTACACCGGCCGCGGGGCCTTTGAGTTGTCGTTGAACGACATGTACCAGCCCAAGGGTGTGGCCGTGTCTTCGGCTTCCAACATTCTGTTTCCCTTTGGCTCACCCAACACGATGGGCGTTGGCGCGCTTTGCTATGTCTCGTTCGCGATGATTGCTCCACACGTCACCATGGGCCGCATGTTGGTCAACATGTTCACCGACATAGAGAACTCCGACCTCCTGGTAGTTTGGGGCGCCAATCCAGCGACCGATTCGCCGCCGCTCGACATGCACCGGCTCGAAGCGGCAGCCAAGCGCGGCGCAGATATCGTGGTCATCGACCCTCGGCGCACGGACACCGCAATCCGAACCAATGCTCAGTGGATCCCAATCCGGCCCGGCACCGACGGAGCGTTGGCGCTCAGCATGATCGGAGTGTTGATCGACGAAGATCTGTACGACGAGGATTTCGCCGAGAACTGGAGCCTGGGATTCGATGAGCTGCAAACCTATGTGCAGCACTTCAGCCCGGAGGTTGCCGAAACCATTACCGGCGTCCCAGCCGAAACCATCCGAGGCCTTGCTCGCCGCATCAGCAACGCCACCGGCGCGGCTCCGGTGATGTATACCGGACTCGAGTATTCCAACAGCGGCATACAGGCCATTCGCGCCGTGTTCGCCCTGTTCGCACTTGCAGACCAGTTGGACGTGCCGGGTGGAATCGGCCTGGCCATGCGGGATACTCATTTCCCGATCAACCGCTCCACCAACCAGGAAAATCCGGATCTGGATCTAGCAGCCGCACGCGAAAAGTTTCCTATCTACAGCAACTATCGTGGAGAATCCCACGCAAGCGGCCTTGTGGATGCCGTGCTCAAAGGTGAGCCCTACCCGATCCGCGGCTTGATCATCCACGGCGCCTCTATTCTCACCTCCTGGCCACAAACGCCGATCTGGCGCGAGACGCTCTCTAAAATGGACTTCTTGGTAACCATCGATCGGCAGCTTACCGCCGATGCCGCGTATGCGGATGTCGTGCTGCCGGCAACGACCATGTTTGAGATCGACTCTTATATGGTCTACGGGCCCATCTTCCGCCTGCGAGAGAAGATGATCGAACCGGTCGGGGAGGCGCGCAACGACTATTTGATCATGGCCGAGCTTGCCGAGCGCCTGGGATATGGACATCTCTACCCACAAACAGAAGAGGAGATGATCCGTCTGGCCCTTAAAGGTTCTGGTTATTCACTCGAGGACGTGAAGGAAGCAGGCGGCTGGGTAAAGATTCCCAACCCCATGATGGATTATAAGAAATGGCAGAAGGGTGGATTGCGCGAGGACGGAAAACCCGGCTTTGACACCCCTTCTGGCAAATTCGAAATCTGGTCCACGGTGCTCGAGGACTACGGCTACGAACCACTACCCAAATACGTCGAGCCGAAAGAGGGCCCGGTGGGCAGCCCCGAGCTCGCGCAGGAATTCCCCCTGGTCTTCAATTCAGGTGCCAGGCCACATACCGATTTCCGATCCCAGCATCATGGCATCAAGGGTCTGGCGAAGGACAAGCCGGAACCGACGGTCGATCTCAATCTGGCCGACGCAGCCGAGCGAGACATCCAGACCGGAGACTTGGTCGAAGTTCGCACTCCGCGCGGCGCAGTGTCATTCCGGGCGCGGGTTACTGACGACATCCTCCAAGGCGCGATCGAAGCTAATATGGGCGGCGGCACTCCCGTGGGACCCAAAGCATGGCGGGAGTGGAACGTCAACGAGCTGACCGATCTAAGCAATTACGATGATGTGACCGGCTTCCCGGTCTACAAATCGCTTCTGTGCGAGGTCGTGAAGATCGAAGAGGGGACGGACGCGACCCGGCGAGCCGCCGGAAAGCGAAAACGATCGCGGTTAGCACAAGTTGCTGAACCGTTGAAAGTGGCGCAAAAGCCCAAGCATCGAATATATCTCGACAACAACGCCACCACCAAAATGGCAGACGCAGTTCGCGATGCGATGCTCCCTTATCTTGAATCCGAACACGGCAATCCTTCGAGTATTCACGCTACCGGACGCGAGGCGAAAGAAGCCGTGGAAACAGCGCGGCGCCAGGTCGCAAAGCTCATCAACGCCGCTCCCAGGCGGATCGTCCTTACCGGCGGCGGCTCGGAGGCAGACAACCTTGCGCTCAAGGGGGTCGGTTTCGCTCACCGCGATCGTGGCAATCACATCATCACCACCACGGTTGAGCACCCGGCCATCCTGAACACCTGTAAGTTCCTGGAAGGGCTCGACTACGAAGTTACCTATTTGGAGGTCGACCAGGACGGCTGGCTAGCGCCCGACAAGCTGCGTGAGGTGATGCGAGATGACACTATTCTCGTCTCCGTCATGATGGCCAACAACGAGGTTGGAACGATCATGCCAATCAAGGAGCTGTGTCATATCGCTCACGAAAGAGGCGCTCTCTTCCATACGGATGCGGTGCAAGCGGTGGGTAAGATCAAGGTCGATGTGAAAGATCTGGATGTCGATCTGCTGAGTCTTTCAGGTCACAAGCTCCATGGGCCAAAAGGCGTCGGCGCCTTGTACGTCAAGAAAGGCGTGAAGCTGGAGCCACTTATCCATGGCGGGGAGCAGGAAGCCGGTCTTCGGGCTGGGACGGAAAATGTGCCAGCGATCGTTGGCCTGGGAAAGGCGGCCGAATTAGCCGTAATTCGGAAGGCAGAGGAAATCGGCTCGTTACGAGATCAGCTGCAGATGGCGGTTCAACAGCTGGTGCCAGAAGCGGAATTAAATGGCCGCGCAGATGATCGGCTGCCCAACACGCTGAACATGACATTGCCTGAGCTGCGCGGCGAGTCGTTGGTAGTGGCTATGGATCAGCACGGCATTTCGCTGTCTTCAGGCTCTGCCTGCAAGTCGGGTTCCCCCGATCCGACGCACGTGCTCATGGCAATGGGCAGAACCGAAGTGCAGGCGCACTGTGCAATTCGATTCTCGCTCTCACGTGACACGACTGAGCAAGACATCGAAGACACCGCAACTGCGCTAGAGGAAGTGTTGGAGGAGATGGAGACGACTGTACGCTTCTTGCCTTGTAAGTAGAGCGAGTAGTGTCAGACCTCTAGGCACTGCACGCTAAACAAACGATCGCTGTCAGTCCACACATCTTGTACATGAAATCCCCCGCGTACCGCTAAGCGCTCAAAATCCTGAACGGTGTACTTATGGGAGACCTCTGTCAGAATTCTTTCATCGCGCCTGAAGGAGATTTCGGCATCGCCTAAACTCACGGTCTGATCTTCGAGGCTCACGAGATACATCTCGATTCTGCCGAGCGCTTCGTTGTAAGCGGCGTGGTGGCGGAATTTGTCCAATTGAAAATCGGCTCCAAATTCTTGGTTGAGGTGCGCCAGCATGTTTAGATTGAAAGCTGCTGTTACCCCTTCAGCATCGTTATAGGCTCGGTTCAAAATGTGCTCGTCTTTCTTGAGATCGACGCCGATGAGCAGTCCCCCACCCTTTCCAACCAGCTCGGCCACCCGCTTCAAAAAAGCTTCCGCTTCGTGTGGGAAGAAGTTGCCAATGGTCGACCCGGGGAAAAACGCTGCTTTCCGCGACCCTCCGATGGCAGGCAGCTCGAGTTCGCGAGTGTAGTCCGCCCATATCGGGACCACATTCAATCCGGGGTAGGCCGCGGCAATGGCCGTCGCCGATTCGGTGAGCTTTTCCTCTGAAATATCGATGGGAACGTACCCAACCGGGTCCGGAAGGTGATCGAGCAGTATCCGTGTTTTCTGGCTGTTCCCACTGCCGAATTCGATCAGAGTAACTTCTGATCCGAGATGGCCTATGATTTCATCGATCCGGTCGGTAAAGATCTCGGCTTCGGTGCGGGTGAGATAGTACTCGTCGAGCCTGGTGATTTGCTCGAAGAGCTCCGATCCCAGCTCATCGTAAAAAAGCTTCGACGGCAGCGACTTCTCTGGTTTCTGGAGGCCTTCGAGCAGCTCGCGCAGAATGTCAGCCTTGTTCGGCGCGTAACCACGCAGCACAGTCAAGTTCTCAGCTTGCGCTTCGCTCAAGGGTTAGGCTCCCAGCTCAATGGCTTGCACAGATTTCAGTTTGTTCATTTTCAAGTGTGAACTCCTCAACCACTTTACCTTAACGGCCATAGCCTCGCGCTGAAGTAGGGGTAGTTACGGAGCCAGGGCTGCTAGCTGCTCTGCCGGATCAGCTGCGGGGTGCCGCCAGATTGTAGCCTCGCGAGAGAAAGGCCTTGGTCATTTCCGCAACCACCGCAGGAACCAAAAGCAGGGGGAGTATGATGGCCCACTGAGTTGTATTGAGCGGGACAGTATCGAAGATCGGCTGCAGAAAGGGCACATAAATTACCGCCAATAGCAGCAAGGCCGATGTGGAAACCGCGTACAGCATCGCTTTGTTGGTGAAAATGCCAATCTTCAACAGCGGATAGCGGTCGGAGCGGTAAGCGAACGCTTGCAGCAACTGCGAGAACGCGATTGTCGCGAAGACCATCGTTTTGGCGAACTCCGGAAAGAAGCGCAGACCGATGAAATAAGCCGTGAGCGACACGGCCCCGATGGCGATGGTCTGGATACCGATCCTTGACCACATCTCACGATTGATGATGGCCTCGCGCACCGGGCGCGGCGGCTGATCCATAATATCCGGCTCCCCCCTCTCCAATCCCAGGGCCAGCGCGGGTGCTCCATCGGTCACCAGGTTCAGCCACAGCAGCTGGATGGCGGTCAGGGGAGAGGGTAATCCAGCCATGATGGGAATCAGAATGGTCAGGATCTCGGCCCCATTGCACGAAAGCAAATAAAAGACGAACTT
>CBDTZL010000053.1:0-13324 GCA_965364895.1 uncultured bacterium | reverse complement strand
GTGTTTGAGATGCCGCCGTTTGCCGCAGGGACGATGGAGCTCGCGCGTGCTATTGCACAAAGCAGCTCCGTAAGCATTGTAGGAGGCGGAGATTCGGCCGCCGCTATTCGCCAGGCCGGCCTGGCAGATGAGATCACACACCTCTCCACCGGCGGCGGAGCCTCGCTTGCCTTGCTTGAAGATCGGCAGCTTCCTGGCCTTGCAGTACTACAAGCCTGAGCCGCACACGCCTGAACACTCCGCAGCTCGCCCTGACAATTTACTCACTGTTCACCTCCACATATTCTTCCCATAATTTGAGCGTCTTAGGCTGATCCTAAGGGGAATCCGAATGCCATTTCAGCACGGAGAAAACGTTGGTCCATACCGCATCATCGAGCAGCTCGGGCAGGGCGGGATGGCCACGGTATTCAAGGCTTACCACCCCAATCTCGATCGCTACGTAGCGATCAAGGTGCTGCACCCAGCCTTCAAGCAGGATCCGCAGTTCACCGAGCGGTTCCAGCGAGAAGCACGCGTGGTTGCCAAGCTTGACCATCCAAACATCGTTCCGGTGTTCGATTACGCCGATCACAATGGGCAGTCGTACCTGGTCATGAAATTTATCGAAGGCGAAACCTTGAAGGGGGTTCTCGATCGTCAGTGGCCGAGCAAGGATCAGATTCTTAGCATTGTTCAATCTGTGGGCAGCGCGCTTGCCTATGCCCACAGCCAGGGAGTACTTCACCGCGATGTCAAACCCTCCAACATTTTGCTCGAAGAATCCAGGAACGTATATCTGGCTGATTTTGGATTGGCGAGAATGGCGGAAGCTGGCGAATCGACGCTCTCAGGCGATCAACTGCTAGGAACCCCTCACTACATCTCTCCGGAACAGGCGCGCGGGGAGAAGGATCTTGATGCCGGAACCGACATCTACTCGTTGGGAATAGTGCTGTATCAGTTAGCGGTAGGGCGTGTCCCTTACAACTCCGACACGCCGTTCTCCATTATTCACGATCACATCTATACCCCGCTGCCAATGCCTCGCTCTATCAACGAAAAAATTCCTGAGGATTTGGAACTTGTGCTCCTGAAGGCTCTGGCAAAAGATCGCAATGACCGCTTTTCTTCGGTTGAGGCGCTCGTGGACGCATTTGACAACGCGGCCCGCGGCATCTCGCCCTGGGATGAAGAGCAAGCGGGGAGCGCGATGCCCGTTGGGTCGGGCACAGCGGGCGCAATAGCAGGACCAGCCGGAGCCACGCCCGCAGAAAATGCACTGGATCCAATCGCGGTGCCTGTAGGAGCCACGGCTGCAGAAAATGCACTGGATCCAGTCGCGGTGCCTGCCGGAGCCACAGCTGCGGATATCGTGCCCGATAGAGTTGTGGAGCCCGCTGGAAACGCGCCCTTGGAAAAATCCGCTCGGTCAGCATCCGATTCCGGATTGAAGAAAAAGCCGAGGCGCTGGGCATGGGTTGGAAGCGGGCTGGCGATTGCCCTCTTAAGCGTCGTTTCGTTTGGATTTGTCATGTCAGGCTCGGAGACTGAACCTGCTAGCGAACCGCAAGACGTCGCGGCCTTTGATCAGGTGCCCCTCGATTCATTCGAGGGCGCTCCACAGAGGGTGATCGACGGTGCTCCTCGGGGGCCGATAGAGGGCTCTCCTCAAGGAGCGGTTCCCTCAGCGTGGCAGCTGGTCAATGAGGATCCCGACAACCCTGAAGCCCATCTCGAGCTGGCCAAAGTTCTTGCGTTCGAAGGCGAACTGGCTCCTGCTAAATCTGAATTTGCGAGGGCCTCCGAACTTTACATTGACCAGGCCAACTATATCGGTGCCGCAGATTCGCTCGTAGAGGGCCTCGAGCTTACGGGGACAAATCCAGGGGACGATTTTCGAATATCCAATATGCTTTCGCAGGCGTTGTTCCTGGGTGCTGAAACGGGAGGGATGTTTCCTGCAATTGACGCGCTATACGAGCTCTCGCCTGAATGGACCCCTCTTGAAGCATTGGATGCTCGATCGCTTCTCTATGTCGGCGAGACAGAGGTTGCAGCAGGCATACTGGATCGTGTACTGGATATCGCCCCTGAAGATATTCTCGCAAATGCCGTCATGATCGATGTCCTGCATCAAACTGGCGATAACGAGCAGGCGTTACAACTCACGAACAAGCTGCTTCAGAGGCAACGTACTCCAAATTGGCTGAACGAGCACCTGCACGGTTACCAGGCGACACTTAGCTCTTAGCAGGCCGTAATAAGTCAAATAATCTGGGGGAAGGTCAGGCGACTGCAGACCACCGGTCGTAAACTCCGACGTTGAGGTCTCTGGGAGGGAGGCTAGGCGGTCCCAAA
Source organism: uncultured bacterium (assembly GCA_965364895.1). GTDB lineage: Bacteria > Chloroflexota > Anaerolineae > Anaerolineales > E44-bin32 > JADFRG01. The sequence goes on along the minus strand of CBDTZL010000053.1, from coordinate 10,984 downwards.
CTGGCGATCGCCGGCATCGCCCAGCCCAGGAACAATGAAGGCGCTATCGTTCAGGTGGTCGTCAACTGCGGCAAGAAAAATGGGGACGTCCGGATGTTGTTCCTCCATCGAAGCGATCCCCTCAGGCGCACCAATCAAGCCGACGAACTTGATTCTGGCCACCCCCCAGCGTTTGAGGATATCAACGGTGGCAATCGCTGATCCACCGGTAGCAAGCATTGGATCAAGAACCAAACACACGGCCACGGTTGGTTCCACGGGAAGCTTGTTGTAGTACTCCACCGGCCGGAACGTTTCCTCGTCTCGATACAGCCCGATGTGCCACACCTCGGCTGAAGGCATCAATTCCCAAACACCCTCCACCATCCCCAAGCCTGCGCGCAGGATTGGAACCAACCCAACTTTCTCTGCCAGGTCCGCACCATCCGTCTCCTCCAGAGGAGTAGCCACTCTCACCGCGGTTAGCTCCAGGTCTTGCGTGGCCTCGTATGCCATAAACGCCGAAATCTCTCGAATGAGCTCTCGAAATTTCTTGGGTTCTGTTCGGGTATCGCGAATTCGGGTCAGTTTGTGGGCTACGAGCGGGTGTTGGGAAGTATGGACCGTCATAGCGTGCGATTAAGGGCGTACCTGGCCAACTCCGTCAGCGCGTGGTGCTCGGGGCGATCAGAAGGGAACGCATCAAGCAAAGTTATGCAGGATTCAATGTGGTTTGACGCCTCTTGGAATGCTTCATCCACCGCACCGGACAGCCTAATTTTCTCAATCAGATGTTCGGCACCTTGGGCATCTAATGTGCCGGCAATAAGAGCTTCTATTTGGGTCGAGTCGTCGGGATTAGCCTCCAGATGATATATCGTCGGTAGGGTAACTAGCCCTTGTCTGAGATCGCCGCCAACCGGTTTTCCCACCTGATCCGAATCTCCGGTGAAATCCAGAATGTCGTCCACGATCTGGAATGCGACCCCAAGCTGGCGCCCAAACTCCTTCATGGTCCGCGCGGTCTCCGGAGTAGAGTCTGCGAGTAGAGCCGGCGATTCGGACGCCAGCTCAAAGAGCGAAGCGGTCTTGGCATACACGCGATCGAAGTAGTCGCGTCTGCGATCTCCGGTAGTTGAACCAAAGAGCTGGTTAAGTTCTCCATTCACGATGATGGCCAGCGTCTCAGCAAATTTCTTGATCAGGGGCACCGATTCGGTTTCAGCCGCGAGATAAGCGGCGCGGGCAAACACATAGTCGCCAATCAGCACAGCTGCGCCGTCTTCCATCTGGGAATTGAGAGTAGGAAAGCCCCGGCGCAGAATTGAGCCGTCGATCAGGTCATCGTGGACCAGGGTGGCAGTATGGAGCAGCTCGGCAGCACCTGCCAACGTTATTGTTCGCTCCCGATCTGCATCCAGCAGACCTCCGGCCAGAAGAACCAGGGTGGGGCGGATCCGCTTTCCGCCCGAGCTTAGAAGCTGGTCGATGGCTTCTCCCACCGCCGGAAGCTCCGCCACCATCCCGGCGCGCATGCGAGCCTCGACCGCGGCCAGGCCGTCGGCAACAAGTTCAAGAAAGGAGAGGGTCCGGGTTTCCATTTTGCCAGCCAAATAATCTGGTCGCATTCTCGGACGTATCCGCAACGACCTTGTCGTATTCTCGTTTTGTTAGCTTTCCAAGCTCCTCGGCAATGAATGGCAAGTACGCCGGTTCATTTCGCTGGCCCCGATGCGGTTGTGGGGGGAGATACGGTGAATCGGTCTCCAACAGCAGCCGATCATGGGGAAGCTCTTGAATTATCTTGCGGAGCTCTCTAGCGCTTGGATATGTCAGAGGTCCTGCGACTCCAATATAAAACCCTGACGATAGTGCTTTCTCTGCTCCTTGCCGGTTGCCCGAGAAGGCGTGCAAAACGCCTTTCTGTGGGAGTGAAAGTGTCGGCGCCCATTCTAACAGAACTTCGAGAAGCTCCTCTTGAGCCTCACGATTGTGGAGGATGACGGGCAGCTCCAATTGGCGGGCAAGCGAAAGTTGGTCCATAAGAGCAGCCATCTGCATATCACGTGGCGAATGATCGCGATAGAAATCCAGCCCGATCTCGCCGACTGCAACAACATTCGGAGAGTTCGCTAACTCGATGAGCTGATCCTTGGCTGCATCCGAATAGCTTGAAGCGTTGTGCGGATGAATGCCAATTGCGGCATACAGCCGGTCGTGGTCTTCGGCGAGTTCGACTGCTCGCCTGCTGGTTTCCAGGTCGATCCCAGGGATAAGCAGGTGGCCTACTCCCGCCTCAGTAGCCCGTGTAAGAATTAGATCTAGCTCATCAGAAAACTGGTCGAGCGAAAGATGGCAATGCGTATCGGTGAGGGTGCTCATTACAGTCCAATGATCGCCAATCCATCCGCAATGATTGAATCGACGCGTTGCTCTTCGGTTGTCTCGCAATACACTCGGACAACCGGTTCCGTACCGGAAAACCGTACCAGGAGCCAGCCGCCATCCTCGAGTTCGAACTTGTGACCATCCGTTCGGTTGATGCCGGTTACTTTGAGACCGCCGATCTGGCTTGGAGCGGCGCTTTCTGCCAAGGCTTGCTTCGCGGGCCGTTCACTGGCTTCCATCGGAGTGTCGACACGCTTGTAATAGCTCGGGCCAACACGGTCGAAGAGCAGTTCAATTAACTCGGACGGCTTGCGCTCGAGCTGAACCATCATGTCCAGAATATACAAGCCTGCAAGGATGCCGTCTCGTTCTGGGACATGGCCTCGGAAGGCAAATCCGCCGGATTCCTCGCCGCCAATGAGAGCATCGACCTCGAGCATCTTGGGAGCTACGTACTTGAACCCTACTCCGGTCTCAAAAATGGGGACGTCATACATATCCGCCAGCTTGAGAAGCAGGGAGGTGGTAGAAAGGGTTTTGACGATTGGGCCGCGCTCACCTCGGACCTCAAGCAAGTAGTACGCGAGCAGCGCGTAGACCCGAAGCTGGTCGACGAAAACACCGCGTTCGTCACCGATGCCAAGCCGATCTGCATCCCCATCCGTAATCACCAGCACGTCCGATCCGGTATCAAGGGTAGCCGCAAGACCCACATCCACGTTCGGGGGTATGGGCTCCGGCCGTCGCATCTCGGGGAATATGGGATTTCGATCGCTGTGAATCTCCATAACTTGAGTTGAGCCGCCATCCAGCAGATTTCCAAACCAGCCCGCGCCGTTTCCCCACATCGCATCGACTAGTACCTGCAGGCCCGCATTCCGGATTCGATCCAGGTCTACAAGGGTTTCAATCTTTGAGATATAGGCTGGATTAGGGTCAATGTAGATGACGGTGCCGGAATCCAGCGCTTTGCTCAGGCGGGTTCGAGGGATATTTTCTTGTGTGTCTGGGATGTGCTCTTCGATCCGTTTCAAATCCTGCGGCGCTATCGCGCCACCGAAACTGTCTCGGACCTTGAAGCCATTGTCAGCGGGCGGATTGTGGGAGGCGGTGATATTCACCGCGGCCGCCGCGCTATGCTCGCGCACAGCATTTGAAATGACAGGGGTGGGGGTGGCGGTTTGGGTCAGCAGTACCTGAAAGCCGTGGCCTGCTAGTACTTCAGATGCCGCAGCCGCGAAAGCTTCCGAGGCGAACCGGCGATCGTAGCCAACGACAATCGGCTGCTCCTTCCCTTCATATTCCGCAAGGTACTTTGCAAAACCGTCCGCACAGCGGCGGACGGAAGAAAACGTGTAGTTGTCGGCAATTCGACCACGCCAGCCGTCCGTCCCGAATTTGATGGGAACCGCTTCCATTTCTCCTCCTGGAGGACCTTGACGTTTGAGCTGCTACGCTCTTATGTTGAGTTAAGCCCGTACGGGGCGATTATACCGTGAAATCTTGAACTATCGCCTTACCTTGGCCTTCACCATCCGCTGTGATAAACTCCATCGCCTACTTTCCGCTCCATTCCTCCGCACCTTCGCGGAGAGTCTGGGGCAAACCCGTGGGGAGGAGTAACAGTGAACCGCAAATACGAACTAGCCTATATTGCAGATTCTGAGCTTGACGAGGAAGCGCTCAGCTCACTCGAAGAGACAGTCAAGTCGTGGATCGAAGCTGCAGAAGGCAGAACCACGAATGTAGAGCGCTGGGGAAAGCGAAAATTGGCTTACCCTATTCGGAAGCGTTCCGAAGGGTACTACTTCATTCTCGAAACAGAGATGCCGCCTCAGGCTGGCAGAGCGATAGAGCGAGACCTTGGTCTTTCCGAGCAAGTGCTTCGATACCTCATAACCTCGAGCGGCCAGTGACCCCCGGAATGAAATTGCAACCAAGAAGAGAGGGAGCGTAATATGGCGACTCGATCTAGAGGCGGGGGAGGCCCTCGCAGATCATTCCGGCGAAGGCCCCGAACCTGTCAATTCTGCTCAGACCCCAGCAAGGTTATTGACTACAAACATACTGACGTGTTGAAACGGCTGATTAAAGACACCGGAAAAATTCGGCCTCGAAGAGATACCGGAACCTGCGCTAAGCATCAACGCGCGCTGGCGAAGGCCATCAAACGATCGCGTCACATGGCGTTAATGGCATTCTCAACCAGACGCTACCGCTAGCGCACAATTCAAGAGTGTTCCCTTGCTAAATCGAAAACACGTCGCGATCGCGGAACGAGAAAGGCGGCTTCGCCGTTGGATTCTGATCGGCGCCGCGGTTGTTATCGTTACTGTTGTGGGGTTGGTGGTGTACGGATTCCTGCAAGTGCGGCTTATCCAACCCACTCAGCCGGTTGCAATAATCAACGATGGTGAGGTCACAACGGCGGAGTTCCAGGGGCGGGTGGCACTCGCTCAATGGAACCTCGGTAACCAATATTCAAACCTCCAGCAGATCATGCAGATTCTTGGAGACGATCCCGCGACCCTATCCGCATACCAATCTCAGCTTACCAATATTGGTCAACAGCTAGCCAACCCGCTCTTTATCGGCAGTTCAATCCTGGATCTATTGATCGAAGAGGAACTGTTGGAGCAAGAGGCCGCGAGACGGAACATCGAAGTTTCCGAGGCCGAAATCGACACCTTTATCGAGGAACGGCTCGGCTTCTTTGGTGAACAGCAAGCTGCCACTGCCGAGCCAGAAGTCGACGGTACACCTAGCCCTACCTCGACCCCCTACACCCAGGAACTTTACGAGAGAAATCTCGAGGCTTACCTCACGAATGTGGGAGCTTTTGGTGTGGATGAGGCCACGCTGCGAGGTGAAGCGGGCGCCATCCTGCTCCGTGATCGCATGGAAGCAGACTTCGAAGGCGAAGTAGAAAGCACCCAAGAACAAGTTTGGGCCCGGCATATTTTGGTTGAAGAAGAGCAACTAGCTACCGATCTCCTGGCTCGTATTGAAGACGGCGAAGAGTGGGGCGATCTTGCCCTGGAGTTTTCGATCGATGAGTCGAATAAGGAGCAGGGGGGCGATCTCAGTTGGTTTGGCCGCGGGCGGATGGTTGCGGCGTTTGAAGAGGCAGCTTTTGAGGGCGAGATCGGCGAAATCGTAGGCCCAGTCGAAACGGACTTTGGCTGGCATCTGATCGAAATCCTGGGGCACGAAGATAGAGAGCTTGACGGCTCAGCATTTAGTCTGGCTGTTTCTCAGGCGCTCAACACATTTATTTCCGAGATCCGCGAGACTGCCGAAATCGAAGTCTTAGAGTACTGGGTTGATCGTGTACCCTCTCCCCGCTTCAACCTGGGCAGCTAGTCTCGTAAGCACGCCCTGAATAAAAATATCATCCCCCGAAGGACTTGAAGGCGAACTTTCCAACAGCTATACTGATTCATTGATACCCAGTGAAATTTGAGCGACTCTTAGAAGCGCTTCCTGAGCAAACTTCGTCTACCGATGAGGAGTTGATTCGCCGCGCCTATGAGGTTGCGAACAAAGCACACAAAGGCCAAAAGCGGGCTTCGGGGGAGCCATATATCAATCACTGCCTTGCGATCGCAATCATAATGGCGGAACTCGGCGCGCCCACTCCAACCATCGTAGCTGCGCTGTTGCATGACAGCGTTGAGGATACCGATCTCACTCTCAATGATCTCGAGCACGACTTTGGTTCAGAGGTCGCTCAGCTCGTGGACGGGGTGACCAAGCTCACACAGCTGCCGCGGGTGAGCCGCAGCAATCAGGGCGAGCGCCCTGAGCGGCGGGAGCTTGCCAATGAAACCCTGCGAAAAACATTCCTTGCCATGGGTGACGATGTCCGGGTGGTCGTAATTAAGCTTGCCGACCGACTACACAATATGCGGACGCTGTCCCATTTGTCGGCCGACCGCCGCGAGCGGATTGCGGTTGAAACCATTGAAATATTTGCGCCGCTGGCAAGCAGGCTGGGAATCTGGCAGATCAAATGGGAGTTGGAAGATCTAGCCTTTCGATATGTCCACCCCGATGAATACAAGCTGCTTGCTGATCAAGTAGCCATTCGTCGCGTAGATCGCGAAGAGAACATGAAGGCAATCCGAGAGGATGTGGAGCTGCTTCTGCAAGAAACCGAGATCGAAGCGGAGGTACGAGCGAGGCCCAAGCACCTCTACTCCATTTACCGAAAAATGGAACGCAAAGACGTTCCATTTGAGGAGGTGTACGATGTCCGAGGGGTCAGGGTCTTGTTGGAATCTGAGTCGGGCTGCTATACGGCGCTGGGGGTAATCCACAATCGGTGGAAGCCGGTGCCCGGCACCTTCGACGACTATATTGCCACTCCCAAAGACAACTTCTATCAATCGCTGCACACTGCCGTGATCTTTGACGACGGCAAAACGGTGGAGGTCCAAATTCGTACTCCTGAGATGGAAGAGAATGCGGAATTTGGAATCGCGGCCCACTGGAGATACAAGGAAGGTCGAGTGCGCGACGACGGATTCGAGCGACGGGTCAACTGGCTTCGTAGCCTGATGGAATGGCGTCAGGACATTACGGATGCGGGGGACTTCGTAGATGCGATGAAGTCTGATGTGTTTGAGGACCGCGTATTTGTTTTCACTCCGCAGGGAGATGTGATCGATTTGCCAGTCAACTCCACTCCCATCGATTTCGCCTATCACATCCATACCGAAATTGGCCATCGCTGTCGGGGAGCAAGAGTAGGCGGAAAATTGGTCAGTCTGGACACAAAACTGAATACCGGGGACTCCGTCGAGATTCTGACCACTAAGCGAGGCGGACCCAGTCGAGATTGGCTCAACCCGAGCCTCGAAATGGTCAAGAGCCAGAGGGCTCGCACGAAGATTCGGCAGTGGTTTCGAAAGCAGGATCGGGAGCAGAATATTTCGCATGGCCGGCAGTTGGTAGATCGCGAAGTTCGTAGGCTTGGGATCCAAGAATTTGACATCGACTCGCTTGCGGAGGAAATGGGCTTTCCCTCAGGCAATGAGCTGCTCGCCGCAGTTGGAGTGGGAGACATCAATCTTGGGAAGATCGTAAATCGGGCCGTTGAGCGCGAAGACCCAATCCCAGAGCCAATCGATAGGCCCCGGGCACCTAAAGAAAGCATAGAGGTAAGCGTTCTTGGGCTTACCGGGCTTTTAACGCAACTGGGTCGGTGCTGCAATCCCGTCCCGGGCGACCCAATCATTGGATATGTGACCCGCGGGCGGGGGGCAACTATTCATCGGCAGGACTGCCCCAACGTGCTTCGAATCAAAGATAAAGAGCGTCTGGTTAGCGTATCATGGGGGAAAGCCAAGGACACCTATCCAGTGTCGGTTCAAATTCGTGCTTACGATCGAGATGGCTTGATGCGTGATGTCTCGACCCTTGTGTCGAACGAGGGGATCAGCATGTCTTCAATTCATGTATCGACGGAAGAGAGCCTGGCGATATTTGATCTCGTTATGGGAATCACAGATCTTTCGCAGCTGAGCCGCGTGCTAAATCGTCTCGAAGCACTACCGAATGTGCTCGAAGCGCGCAGGATACAGCCAGGTTAGCGGCGAGTGCCTAGAATCCGATGCCACTACGTTGAATGTGTTTTTCTGGATGGAGGCTACTGCGGGGCGTCGTCGGTAGAGATTGATCCAGAGGTTGGCTGCATGACTTTCACCCACATTGCGGATGCGTCCGAGGACGACAATTGGGACGAGGATGAAACTCAAGAAGGTTGGGAGGAGGAAGAGCTACTCGAATCGGATGATGACGATGATGACCTATGGCTGAAGGAGGAGGGTAGCTAGCGCTCCAGCAAGCTAATATGCAGGACTGAGACCGAGATCGCCTCGGTCTTTATTTTTGGCTGGTGCCCGGCTTAGTCTTCGCTTGTTTCGCTGTCAGTGGAGGTTTTGACTCGCTCCGTGAGAGTACGGGCGAGGAGTTCATCTTGCGTATCTCGGTGAGCATCGTCCGGTAGTGATGCTTCTGATGACGGTGACTGGGGCGAGGGGGATTCCATGGCCTGCCGAAGCGCGAGCTCCATTGCAGTTGGCAACTCCTCTTCCTCCTCTTCCTCGACATCTTCCATTAGCTCTTCCAGGCTGATGTTCATCGTCAGTCGAACTTGTCTCTTACCCCGATCAACTTCAAGGACCGCGACCTCGACTTCATCGCCTACCTTGGCAATCTCGGAAGGATCGCGAACGTATCCATCACTCATTTCGCTGACATGAACCAGTCCGTCGCGCTCTGCACCAATGTCTACGAAGGCGCCGAATTTCTCCAGTCTGGTTACCGATCCAAAGATTCTCAAACCGGCTTTGATTTGATCCCACTTTAATCGGGTTGGCCGAACCATCGTCAGCTCAAGCCGCTTGGCCTTGGGATCCACTTTGTGCACCCAAAGTTCAAGTTCTTGCCCAACAGTTAATACATCCTCGATGCGGTTGGAGCGGGGCAACAGCCTGGAGAGGTGAACGAAGCCTTCCGACTCGGCGTCAACATCTACGAAGGCTCCGGCGACTTTAATGCTGCTGACCTTCCCTTGCACTGCATCATCCGCTTTCAAATCTGTCAGTTTCATTATGATTCCTCTGCACTCGAAAAGCCCCGGCGCACCAGCAAGAACCAATCTCCGATATTTGCAAATCGATCGCTGGGATCGAAGATCGGGCCGACGCTTGCGCCCTGGACATCAGAACTAATAGCATACGTAAAAACAGGATGATAAAGCATTAGAGCAGGGACTTGATCCCGGAAACGAAATTGGAAATCTCGGTAGAGCTCCTGTCGACGCTCCTTGTTAGCCGTAACACGAGCTTGCTCAAGCCAGATGCTGATATTGCGATCTTCAAATCCGCTGTAATTTTGACCGGTCTCGGCTTGAGAATCATGCCAAAAGGAGTATGGGTCAGGATCGGCAGCCTGTGAGGCGTCCAGCTCGGTTAACACAGCATCGAACTCCCTTGGTATCAGCATGTCGGAAAGTATCGTCGGAGCCGGGAGCGGCACCAATTCCACGTCAATTCCTACATTCTGCCAACTCGACTGCAGCATTCGGGCAATTGAGGAAAATAACGGCTCGTCCAAATGTGCCAACTGCAGCGATAATGGTTTCTCGCCGTCTGTGCGGACATATTCTGGCGCGCCGGGCAATATCCCGGCAGGGATCTCCCAGCCCAGGCCGGCCAACAATCCCTCTGCGGCAGCCACATCAAACGGAAGCGGCTCAAGATTAGAGGCCGCGGCCCAGTGCCCCGGTAGGATTGGCCCGGAAGCGATCAGTCCCTGGCCTTTAAAAAGCTCACCAATCATTCGTTCCCGGTCGATCGCCATCATCAGCGCCTGACGAAAGTTCTTTTCGCCGAGATATGACTTGTCAGGATGTTGAGTGTTTAGAAACACGACCGTGGTGCTCGGGCTGCGCACACTGTGCAGATTAAGCTCAGGCTGGGCCAGCGCCATCTTTAGAATATCTTCTGATACCTGGCCAATGCCGTCAATCTCGCCCTCCTGGAAAGCCTGGAGCGCTTGCTCTGAGTTTTCAAAGAAAAGGAACTCAACTCTTTCGAGGAAAGGTGAACCAAGCACGTACTCCTCAAAGGCTGTAAGGCTAACACCGATAACGTCGCCACTTTCATCTCGCTGGAATTCCTCAAAGCGAAACGGGCCGCTTCCAATAGGTTCCAAATTGAATGGGTGATCGATCAACGATTCACCATCAACGCCTCGAAGTAGGTGATCGGGCAGCAAGCCAACCGTCATGTAGTCCATGAACGGCGCAAACCGTTCGGGAAGCTGAAACTGGACGTTTTTCTCGTCCAGTCTGACAATTTGCACTTCGGTCCACAGTTGCTTGAGATCTTCAGGCGCCGAGTAGCCCTCTTCTGAAAATTTGGAGTAGGTATAGATAACATCGTCAGAAGTCACCGGCTCTCCATCATGCCATGTTGCGTCATCACGGATGGTGAAGTTGTAGAGAGTTGCGTCGGCGGAGACTGCAAAGCTTTCGGCCAATTCGGGGACCGGATCGCCAAACGAGTTGAAACGCACCAGCGCTCCGTACAGCAATCGATTGATATCTCGATCTACTTGGTTTCCGCGATCGAGCAGTGGATTGAGGCGTACCGACTGCCCGACGACTCCTTCGGCAAAAGATCCGCCGTGAACAGGCTGTACGAAGGTGGCTTCAGGGTCCGGGGTTTGGCCGAGCAATAGCCCGAGAACGAGTAAAAGGCCCCCTAGGGCGATTACCAACTGCCAAATGATCCTACGCATAGGTCGTGGGTGAAGTTATCCGGGGAGAGTGACGTTCAGAATCGCGAGCACAAAGAAGGCAATGCTCAGCCCAATAGTTAGATTGAAAAGCAATCGCTCGATTCCGCGCCGAACATGATACCCGCCGCCGGCTCCCATATCACCGCCGCCAAGGCCGCCCAGGCCAACGCCGCGGCTTTGTAGAACGACCATGATAATGAGCGCAATCGAAACGATGATGAGTGCAAGATCGAGATAAAACTTCAAACTGCTTCCTCCGGGGCGCGGCGGATTATAGCATACGGAAGGCCGGCGCCTTCTTGAGGCC
>CBDTZL010000052.1:0-13877 GCA_965364895.1 uncultured bacterium | reverse complement strand
CTTGCTGGTATAAGTTGTCGGTCATCCATAAGATTGTACCTATGGTTCTACGACGTCTGATTCCTCTACTGATCTTGTCTGCCGCAGCCTGCAATCTTCCCTCGCAGGCACAACCGCCAGAGCAGACCGCTGCGCCGACAAGACCTCCCACGAAGACTTCAACCCCGACGCTAGTTCCGACCCCAACGCCGCCGCCTACTGCAACTCCTGAATTTGTTCCGGCGCTGCCCGATCCACTTGGATATGGGTGGGCCCCCGTAGCAGACGGATTCCAGCGGCCGGTGGCGCTGGCCCACGTCGGTGACGGCCGATTATTTGTGGTTGAGCAGCGCGGCGTTATCTGGGTTCTGGAGAATGGAGTGGTCGAGCCTGAACCCTTCCTGGATATCCGCGATCGGGTCAATAGCTCCGCGTTTGAGCAGGGGCTGCTAGGGCTGGCTTTCGATCCTGACTTTGCGCGCAGCGGGTATTTCTATGTCAACTACACAGACGCAGGAGGCGACACCATAGTCTCCCGCTTCACCGCTGCGCTGGGAGCGGCTCAGACCGATCCGGCCACAGAAGCCAGCGTCTTGCGAATCGACCAACCCTTCTCCAATCACAATGGGGGAGATCTGCACTTTGGACCGGACGGCTTTCTCTACATCGCCGTCGGCGATGGGGGCTCAGCGAACGATCCGCATGGCAATGGCCAGAATCTCGATACCTTGCTCGGCAAGCTGCTTCGCATCAAGGTGGGCGACGCCGAACCGTACGCAATCCCCGGAGATAATCCACTCGCTGCGGGTGGTGGCCGGGCCGAGATTTGGGTCACCGGACTTCGGAATCCGTGGCGTTTCAGTTTTGATACTCTGACCGGCGATCTTTATATTGGGGATGTTGGTCAGAATGCGTGGGAAGAGATCGATTTTCTCGCTGCAGGCTCTCAGGGCGGTGCCAACTTCGGCTGGAATCACCGGGAGGGAATGCATCCTTTTGCCGATCAGCGAACGGAGGGCTTGGTGGATCCTGTCGTGGAATACGCCAACGCCGGATCCGAGTGTTCGGTAAGCGGCGGCGTTGTGGTGCGCGATCCGGAACTCCCCGAGTGGCAGGGTGTGTATCTCTACGGCGACTACTGTTCCGGGAGCGTGTGGGGCCTGCTGCGCGATGCCAGCGGTCAGTGGCAGAGTGAGCGGCTGTTCGATACACCTTTCAATATCAGTTCGTTTGGCACGGACTCGAGCGGAGCAGTCTTTCTCGTCGACCATAGCGGCCAGATTTTCCGCCTCGAGCCAAGCCCATAGGGATCTCCCACCTTCGCAATGCAGCTATGAAATCTCGCAGAATCTGGCGGAAACACTACGCGCTCTCGGCCGAACACGGTGCCTGGGTCTGGTGGATCGGCGTGCGCCAGCTCCTGATCAGCTCAGCCTTTGTGGTGGTGATGGTCCTGGCGTACCTACCTTAGTCATTGACAATAGAACGTTTGTTCTATACAATCAAGTCACTTTGGCCTCCAAAATCTCGAGGGGTCGACCCTCCAGTCATCCGACCGATGCGGCCGAAGATGCGGGCCGCTCGGAGCCGTCCGGGTACTCCCGGCCGGCTGAACATTCCCCACCTGAAGCTGAAACGCAGCCAGATCCTTCCGCCGGCGTCAGATCGGTGAATGAGTCGTCAGCGCTGTACCTACCCGGCTTGTCGTTCCGCCTCGGTCCCGAGCTCTCGTCTCGATTACGTTTGGCTGCCTTCGCGCGCCGATGGGCTCCGGAGGTACTGGCGGCCAAGCTGCTGACTCGAGGTCTGGACCATGAGCCAGATCGGATACGGGCCGAGGCTGCGCTCCAGATCCTCACCCCCCGGGAACGAGATGTGACCCGTCTGGCGGCCTTAGGAAAAACCAATCATGAAATCGCATATGAGCTGGGCATCGCGGGCGAAACCGTAAAATCTCACATGCGCAGCACCCTTGCCAAGCTCGGTCTGCGCAGCAAGTCTGATCTGCGGTTGCTTCTGCAAGCGCTGGACCTCCGGGGAGCTCTGTAGTCGACCGGAACGCCAGGCCGCTCTCAGTGTTATCGGAATGGGCCGGCACACTCATCCGCCGAGGCCGGCTTGGGGAGGAAAATTAACATGGACCGCATCATCGGAGCATTCACCTTCAGGAAGGGCGTGTACGCGGAAGTCGAGCACGATGCCTCGTTCACAACCACTGCCTACATCATTGTCGCGATCGTCGCGATCTTGAACCAGCTAGGCGCAAACGCTCTCGGGGGCTTCGACAATCTATTAGGGTGGGCCGGGGGAACAGTTGTGGGAACGATATTTGCGCTGGTGGCATTTGCGGTCGGCGTAGCCGTCGTGAGTTGGGTCGGTCAGACAATCTATAAGGCCGAAGTGACTTTCGATGAACTGGTTCGCACTCTCGGGCTCGCCTACGTCTGGCAAGTTATTGGCGTGATTGGGGTTTTAAGCGCAGTAAGTCTCACGCTGACCTGTATCGTTGCTCCAATACAACTTGTTGCCGCGCTGGCAGGACTGGCAGCCTGGTTTGTGGCCGCAAAAGAGGCTCTTGACCTCGAGTGGATACAGACGATCATTACCGTCGTGACTGCCTGGGTGGTGGTGCTCATCATCACCTTCGTTGCTACAGCGGTAATCGGCTTGCTTGGATTCGGCGCCGCAGCAGCGGGAGGTCTACTGGGCTAGCTGGCCTTCTTCACCATTGTCCCTGAAAAGAGCCGGTCGCGATTTCGGCCGGCTCTTTGTTGTCGCTATATATCCCGGAATAATTAACCGCTGCTCGTTGCAGTTGGTACAGCGGTAGCTTCCGGAGTAGGCACGATCGGTTGTTCGGCCGTAGGTAACGGTGTGGGCGCAATCGGTTGGACCGCTACGGGTACGCTGAAGATCACACCAATGCCATCGTACGCGGGAGGATTACCGCCTGTAGCGGAGGGCGAGAAGGCCACGATCAGCCCAGGCGTCGGAATATCCACCTGCACCGAGAGCTGAGCGGTCCATGAGCCCTCGCCACCCGGTTCAGTCGCATCGGTGGTCGTAACCATTTCGGCCAAAACGTTCCCGTCCCAATCCAGGGCACGAACCACGACATTATTTTCGAACAACCCCACGCCGGTTCCGGTCACTGATATGGGTGCATTTGCATCCAGAACCGAAGGGTGAGTTGGGAAAGTGATGTCAATTCGAGCTTCGGTCGCCGGCTTTTGGCCATAGGTAACCGCAATGCTGGAAGCCGTCGGCTCTTGTCCTTTCACAGGCGAAGGAGAAAAAGCGGTGATGTGTCCCGGAGTTCCAGCTTCGGCTTGCACCGTGAGAGCAACACTCCAGGCGCCGGATCCACCGATCGTATCCGTGTCGAGGGTCGTCGCCTGCTCGGCCAGGACTGCGCCACTCTGGTCGTAGGCACGCACCACAACATTGTTTTCGAAGAGGCTAGACCCCGTTCCGCTGACCGTAAAAGCCTGACCCACTGGCACAGTGGATGCATTTGAAGGCTCGGTGATCGTTAGCGTTGAGGGGACCGGAGTCGGGCTTGGAGTGGCGGTGGGGCCGGGCGTAGCCGTTGGAGCGGTGCCATACGTGACCGCCGCTTCGTCTGCGGCATCCGGAGTGTTCCCCCCCGCGGCGGGCGAGAACGCAATAATGCGGCCCTTAGTACCGGCTGGAACTCCGATCGTGAGATTCACCGACCAGCGTCCGGCTCCTCCCGGTTCGCTGGCGTCCGTAATCGTTACTTGCTCTGCGAGCACCTTGCCAGTTTCATCTAACGCGCGCACAACGACATTGTTCTCAAAAAGACTCACGCCCCCTCCGGACACCGAGACTGGTTTCGAGATGTCCAGCAGCGATCCGCTGTCCGGACTGAGGATGACCAGGGTCGGTTCGCGAGCGCTTGAATCAACGTAAGCCACCTCTACGCTGGAGGAGGCTGTGATTGAGCCGTCAGCTGGCGAATTTGAGAACGCAAAGATCAGTCCTTCGGGATCGGTCGGCGCGGACAAATTTAGAGTCACGGTCCACGGACCCGTTCCACCTGTCCCCGCGTCCGGGCTGTCGATGATCGTTGTAGCTTGAGCAAGCAGATTAGATTGTCCGTCGTAGGCCTGCACAACAACGTTGCCCTCGAACAGCCCCATCCCCCCCCCGTTCACCGTGACCGGCTGGGAAATATCCACCGCGGCGCCCTGACTGGGTTGCGCGATCTCTATGCTAGATTCCACAGGAGGTGGACTGGGGATTGGAGTCGGCTGGTCGGTGCCGGGAATTAGATCCAGAGTTACTACGAGGCCACCGCAAATCCCGAGCAGCAGCAATGCCAACACGCCCAGGCCAACCCATAGGACCCACCTGGGCAGACCTGATTGGCCTTCGGGCGCTTGTGCTCCGGTCGATCCACCAGCCTCCGTCCCCACTTCAATTGGTTCAGCTTCAGTCATTTTCCACTCCTCGTACTAACATAAGGTTCTCATTCTCGCAGAAAAGCCTAGCACGATTCAGCCTAGTGACCACCTGCTCGACTAGATGCACGCTTACTAATCACGCTGCTGCTTGGGTTAGCCTCCTCGCCCACGAGCCCGGGCTAAGAGCTTGAATCGAAGGAAAGAACGCTGCGAGGTAGAGAAACAATAAACCGGTCGCGCTGCGGCGACCGGTTTTTAAGTTGTGAAGGCTATGCGGCTTTAATTTTCGTCCAGGACCATG
Source organism: uncultured bacterium (assembly GCA_965364895.1). Taxonomy (GTDB): domain Bacteria; phylum Chloroflexota; class Anaerolineae; order Anaerolineales; family E44-bin32; genus JADFRG01. The sequence continues at coordinate 9,170 of CBDTZL010000052.1, read as the reverse complement.
GCTCCTTCGCCATCATCTTGATACCCATAAATGCCTTGCGGTACGTGATTGTCCACTTGAAGCGCACCCGAATCCATGGCTTCCCAAATTAGCTGGAAGGGCACTTTGCCGGGCACCCATTTCTCAGAAATAATCACTCCGTGTCCCGGAAGCACCGTGAATGCAATCTGACGCGGATCGTCCGGGTTCTGCAGGGACTCCGCTCGCGAAAATGCGCCCTTGATGCCTTCCGCCTGTGCGGATGTGGCACAAGAAACCGGGTAGTAATAGTACGGGGGCTCAAGCGGCGCATACTCCACAAGCCCTGGATCGTAAGCGCCAATTCCCCTGTGGCCGTGCAACTTCGAACGCACAACCGGCACTTCGGCCCCGTCCTGCTCCACTCGCGGGAGCAGCCTGTCCATGTCCATCAGCTCTACCGCCTCCGAGGAAGGCGGATCGTTCTGCTTGCCGTCCACTTCCCTCACAAGCGCCCCCAGCCCATCTTCTCGGACCCCCACAATTACTGCTAAATCCTCCTCCTTCAGGTCATCCTTCTCCACCGGCCGAGCGCTTCCGGTCACCGTGGAGATCAGCGCGTCCAATTGAGGGTCCCAGGTTGCGAAGCAGCCCTCGCTGTATTGATTTGCTACTCCCTGGGAGATTGCCGGTACCTGCACTAAATCTGAGATCCTTACCATCTCCGTAAAGAAATTTCGCTGACCCAATGCGGGTCCTGCCTTGAGCATACCTTTACGACCTTTCGACTCGACCCAGTCTGAATGAGGCAGCAAATCACCGACGACCTGATGGTTTGTTACTTCTTCGGTGCTCATCACAGTTACGATGCGCATTACGAGGTCCTGATAGCCGGCCTCGTCTGTCAGTTCGATCCTGGGGTTCGCTCCCACCAAATCAAAGTAGTGGACCCATCGGGGTTTTCCATCTTCAACGAGCAGGATGACCCGGATGCTCTTGGCGTGGGCTTGCACCAGGCGCTCAAGTGCCATGATCGGGCCGCCTCGACGACCCTGCTCAACCAGCACGCGATATGAATCGGGAGCCAATCCCGGGAATTTGAAGTCCTCCGGATCCGGCGGCTCGCGATCCAGCACGTTTTCGAAATGGTCTAGGACGCTTTCGTATTCATCCACTGTCATGTCCACAAGCGTGAACAGTTCTGGATCATTTTCGAGTCCGAAGCGCCGGCGAGCGGTGAAGAAAAGCGCCTGCCTCCAGGGAACCGGATCGCCGTAGCGAGCCGTTGGAAACAGTACATCCATGTGGCCATCGGGAATGGAAGGCGCATCGTGCCCTAATGCATTGAATTGCTCGCGCAGCTGCTCGGCGAATTCGTCCATCGCGGCGCTTGGCTCATTCGGTACGTAGCCCACCCTGAGCTTTTTTAGCCAAGCGTGCGTGGGCTTGGTTGTCATCGAGCTTGGTTCGGTCGCGGTTCGCTCGAGCGCTGAACTCATGACGTGTGCCTCCTGATCGCTACCCACCAACATAGTTCTAAACACCTTGTGACGGGTCGCGGTGCGGTGCTATTGCAGCCGCATTTGCCTCAATCTTGCCGACAATTAGCCTTAAAAATCTCCGGCTGGTGCCGGGCGCGGATTGTAACACCCCGCTTGTGCGTCTACAATCGAAGCTCAAATGATATACGGTGCGATGCGCGGGTTATTCTCCGTGCTGATCAAGCTGCTTTCAAGATCAACGGCCGAAGGGCTGGAGAACCTTCCGGACACGGGCGCCTTTCTTCTTGCGGGCAACCACATGAGTATGGTGGACATCCCGTTGGGATTCGCCTATCTCGGAGATCCGAATATCAGGGGCTGGGCAGCTGCCAAATGGAGCAGCCATCCGCTGTTTGCTCCCATCGTCCACGTCGGCGGCGGTGTCTTCATTCGGCGGGGAGAGGTGGACCGAAGCTCGCTTCGGGAGGCAATAGACTGGCTAAAATCCGGTAAACCCTTCGCTCTTTCTCCGGAGGGAACACGCAGCCGCAATGGTGCGCTGCAGCGTGGGAAGACTGGCGCGGCCTATCTTGCGGCCGAAGCGGATGTGATGGTGGTGCCCATGGGCATCATTGGGACGGATCAGGCCTTCCGCACGCTCTTCCTAAAGTTTCGTCGCCCGAAACTCACGCTTCGCATCGGGGAACCATTCAAGTTGGCGCCGCTCGACGAAAATCTTCGCAGCGCTTCCTTACGCGAGAACACCGATGAGATCATGTGCCGTATCGCAAACCTGCTTCCGTCGCGTTACTGGGGATATTACGCGGACTATCCCCGGCTGATGGATTTGCAGAAGACGCAATCTGCTCCCAAGCAAGACGCTGGTACCTTAGAGGAATAATGAAAACGCTGAGAACTCCTGACGAGCGATTTAAAAACCTGCCCGGATTCCCGTATGAACCGCACTATCTCGAAATCGGGGAGGCTCGGTTGCACTATATCGACGAGGGGCAGGGCGAAACTGTGCTTTGTCTGCATGGCGAGCCCACCTGGTCATACCTCTATCGCAAGATGATCCCGCTGCTCACTCCTAAGCATCGTGTGCTTGCCATGGATTTTCTCGGTTTCGGGCGATCCGACAAGCCCGCCAACAAAGACGACTATTCGTTTGGCTTCCATCACGACGCACTCACCAGATTCATCGAAGCTCTGGACCTCCAGCGCATCAACTTGATCGTGCATGATTGGGGCGGGTTGATTGGCTTGACGGTTGCCAGCGAGATGCCGGAGCGCATTGCACGCCTGGTTATCATGAACACCGGTCTTCCCGATGGGACGAGCCGGATGCCGGATGCCTTCCATCGTTGGCTCGAATTTTCGCAGCGATTGAGTGACTTGCCGATCAAGCGCGTGATCAAGGCCGGACTGGGGAAGGCAGATCAGATCTCGGAGCAGGAACTCGCGGCTTACCAGGCGCCCTTCCCGGACGTTACTTACAAAGCAGGAGCGATGGTCTGGCCCTCCCAGGTGCCGCTAAAACCTGAGGATCCAGGGGCAGCTGAAATGCATGCCGCGCGCGCGGTGCTGTCAACCTGGGAGAAGCCTGTGCTGGTAATGTTTTCTGACCAGGATCCGGTCACACGCGGCGGACACATCTTCTTCCGCCAGCTCATTCCGGCCGCTCGTGAACAAACTCGCGTAACGATTGAGGGAGCGGGACACTTCTTGCAAGAAGACTCGGGGGAGGAAATTGCTGAGGAGATTCTGGCGTTCTTCGATCGCACGCCGCTGGAGTAGAGGCGCACCAATCGCCTGCAGCCTACGGTTGCTTGCAGCCTACGGTTGCTTGCAGCCTGCGGTTGCTTGCAGCCTACGGTCGCCAGGCAGGATGATAGTCGCTAGCTGAATGACTGGTAATCCGCGTGGCCTGCCCTCCATTGGCGGTCATCATGTAGATGTCGTGGTTGGCCGCGTCCCTCCAGGTTTCAAACGCGAGCCACTGACCGTCTGGGGACCAGGACGATCCATCGTTCGGCCCCTTATCGGAGATTCTCACAGCGCCGAATCCAACTGAATCCCACCGGACGACCCAGATGTGCTGATTCGAGGTGTACGCGATGAGCTCCCCTAGCGGCGACCAGGCCGGTCGGCTCGAGACCTGATCCCGCGTCACTTGATCTGGATTGGAGCCATCGAATGAACCGTCAGAAAACACCCAGAACAACGTGGGGCTTCCGGCTCGTGAAGTGTTCATCAGCACCAGCTTGTCTTCCCCTGGTGACCAATTCGCCTGACGATCGCGCGCGGTCCCAATTGTGATCTTCCTGGGGCCGCTTCCATCCGGCCCAGCCATCCACAGTGAGGGCTGTCCGTTTTCCAGGTAGGTGAAAGCAATTCCCGACCTGGACCAGGCCGCATCGTAGACCCCTCCTACCAGGCTGATCAGAGGCGTCGGAGAGCTCCCATCTGCATTCATGACATAGATGGCTGCATTTGAGTACTCGTTGCTTTTTTGGCGACAGGGCGAGGTGAAGAGCAGCCGGCCTCCATCGGGAGCCCAGGCCGGCTGACAGGCGCCGTCGGTAAGCGCTGTTAGCTGCACCAGATTCTCTCCGCTCACATCGACCAGAAAAATCTGGGGGATTCCCTCACGATCGCTCGCGAAGGCAATTTGACCGGAGCCACTACCCACCGGGGTCACCGAGAGAGTGGGGCTCGATGTGGGAGGGGGCACGTCTGTCGGTTCCGGGGTTTCGGTTGGCTGGGGTGGTTGCGCTGTGGGTGGCGGCAGGACGATTGGCTGCTCCGCTGTAGGCGGAGCCGGAGTGAGTGACGGAGTCAAGGGTTGTGTAGCAGCCGCGGTGGGCTGGGGCGAACCACCGATCTCCAGGATAGCTCCAGCCAGCAGCAGCGTACCTACCACTCCGATCGCAATCACCACGACCGCCCCGACGATGAGCGGCACCTTTGAGCGGCTTGGCTGCGGTACCGGAGCTAGCGGCGGCGCGGCAACACCCGCTATCCTCGTGGCCGTACTATCGACCACGGTCCTTGCAGAAAGGAGCGCCCGCTCCAATGCATCGGCGCCGTCGAATCGTTCCTCAGGCTTTACCTGCGTAGCACGTTCGATTGCGGCTGCTACATGGGGAGAAACCTCCGGATTTATTTCGCGCACAGGAACCAGGCTCGCCTGCCCCATGGCTCGCTGAAGCCCGTCCGCCGGGACCTTGTTGGTCAAAAGGTTATACAAAGTGGCGCCGAATGCGTAGATATCGGTTCGGGGATCGGTGCGCCCTTGTCCATACTGTTCGGGTGGCGCAAAGCCTGGCGTATACGCCTTAGCCCCCACCGTTGTGCTTTTGGTGGAGTCATACTCCTTTGCCAGGCCAAAATCGACCAGAATCGCACGCCCGGTGGTCGCGATCTTAATGTTGGATGGTTTGATATCCCGATGGATAACCGGAGGCTTGCTAGAGTGCAGATACTTGAGCGCATCCAGAATCTGCAACCCCCAAGGAATAACGAGTCCCTCCTCCAACGGCCCCTCGTTGAGCTTCAATAATTGATCTGCATCCTCACCTTCGATGTAATCCATAACCAGGTACTGTCCCTGGTCCTCGGCGATGAAGTGATCGATCACACGCGGCAAGGCAGGATGGCGCAGCTCAAAGAGTAGGTGAGCCTCGCGTTGAAACTGCCTCGCTGACTCTTCTGAGACGAAGAAATTTTCCTTTACCGCCACTTCTACATCGAGGTTCGCGTCATGGGCGCGATAAACCGCGCCCATCCCCCCGCGTCCTAGCTGCTCGAGGATGCGGTAGCGATTATTGAGGACGGTATTGGGCTCTAGTGACATGCTCCCCACAATTGGTCGAGGGATATATCAGTCATACGGTTCTTTCCCATTGGCGCAACGTTCAACCTCACGTCCGTTCGCGCAGGAATGAGATGGCAAACCCGGCGCCGAATGCGACTGCCGGATGGCGCCAATGTACATCACAAGATTGTAGCCGAGCCTAGATGAGTTGCTTCCGACAGGCGCGGTGGCCGCGCCTGTCCCCAACGAATGTTTATATCACCGAATATATCGCGCAGGGATATCTGTGCGTACCAACTTTTGGCGACCATGTCCCAGGCTACTCCCCGCTTGGGAGAGGCGATACCCCCCGTCCAGGTCCCCCCTTCATGGGATGGCGAATCTGCGAAGCACATCGTAAAGTAGAACACATATTCTATTCGGTGCTCGCTGCCCGTCCCCTCATGTAAGTGGGACCGCCCCGTGTACCCGCACGGGGCCCGAATAGACGGAGGGCCGTGCACCTGAAAGGGGCCGGCCCTCCACAATCCCCCCCTGGAGGTCTTATGTTCCACAGCCCAACCATCCAAACGCCCCTTGTGCCGGGGCTGGACCCCGCGCTGCTCTCGGCAGCCCAGCGACCACAACTGTCGTTGATTTGGGGAGCAAGTACACCTACCCAGCAGCTGCTGGCAATGTTCACCTGGTTGGCGTCCCGCGGAGAGACGCCCCTGATCTTCGACGGCGGGAATCGCTTCGATGGATATTTCGTGGCCAGGATGGCTCGCCGTATGGCCCCTCGGCCTGAGCTTGCCTTGGGCCGGCTGCGTCTATCCCGTGCGTTTACCTGCTATCAGTTGGCACAGCTGATCGAGGAAGCGGAGGCTAGCCTCTCTCCGGTGCTGGTCCTCGACCTTCTGAGCACCTTTTATGACGAGAGCGTTCCCCTTCGAGACGTCGAGCGGCTGCTCACCAAGGTGATCTCGCATCTTAAACGTTTGGCCGCAGTCGGCCCGGTGATCGTCGGAGCCCGCGAGCCCAAGACGATGGTACAGGATCGATGGAAGCTGCTGGAGCAGCTTCAGATCGCCTGCGATAAGACCTGGATGCTTCGTCCGCCTCCTGATGAGACCGTCGAGCAGCCGAGGCTGCTCTAAGCAGGGATCCGCTTAATGGGACGCACTCTTCCTTCCATAACCCAGGCCTTCCTGCAGGAGCAAGCCTCGCTCGCTCGGTTTCGTCGCGCCCTTCGCCGGGAAGACCAGCGCGCCCTCGACGATCTTCTGGCCTCTGCCCGGCATCACCTGGCGGCCTCTGCCTATGCCTCCCACCTCCTTCCATTTGAGATCATGCTGCTTGCCATGCTGGTGGAGGAACACAAACGAGTGCTTAAGCTGCAGAGCCAGCTGGACGCTATGCACAGTCGCATTGCTCCGCGGGAGTAGGCGTGCCGACCTTATTCGCCTGGCTCTTTGATGTCTATCCGTCTGGGAACGGAATGTCGGTTTGGATGATCGACCGCGAAGGTCGTTCTCACGAGCTGCGAGACACTTTTCACCCCAGGTTCTATGTGCAGGGATCCAGCGCTCGTTTGCGCGACCTGAGCGCATTGCTTGCAGGAAACCGCGCGCCAGTCGAACTACGGATGACGGAGCGTATCGACCTGTTTCTGGATCGGCCGATTGAGGTGCTGGAGGTGAGAGTAACGGTTCCGGGTCGTCTTCCTCGCCTCTTTCAGATGGCTAGCCAGGCCTTTCCCGACCTCACCTACTACGACGCCGATATTCCGCTTCCTCAACGATACGTTTTAAAGCGTGAGCTTTTTCCGCTCGCCTACTGCGCGGTCGACGTAGCGGACGGGACCATACAGAGCATCGAGGCGCTCGACACACCATGGGATACGGACTACGAACTGCCACCCTTTCGAGTCATGACCCTTCGGCTGGATGGGGACCTTCAGGATCCGAGTCGCTCGATTGCGTCGAAGTCGAATCGAGGCAACTCTGGAGATCTGCTGGTGGAGGTCGACGATCATCGCTACCACTTTGCCCGCCGTCAGGGACGTCAGCTGGTAGCGGGCGTGCGGCACTTGCTGGAGCGGTTCGACCCGGATGTCCTGATTACCGCATATGGAGACAACTACATTTTGCCAAGACTGCTGCGTCTGTCTCGACACTATGGGATTCGTCTGCCTCTCAACCGGGATCCAAAGCTGCCGGTTCAGCACAGGGGCGCCCATTCCTACTTTTCGTACGGCAGGATGATGTTCCGGAATGAGCAGCACACCTTGTTTGGTCGCTGGCACCTTGACCGGCAGAACGCCTTCCTCACCAACTACTACGGCCTCGACGGAATCCTGGAAATTGCGCGCGTCAGCGGACTTCCGGTGCAGACCGTGGCACGGGTGTCCACCGGAACCGGAATCAGCGCCATGCAGGTGGCAACCGCTCAGCGTCGCGGAGTGCTGGTGCCCTGGCAAAAGCGCCAGCCCGAGTCGCTGAAGACCGGACTGGATTTATTCGCGGCCGACAAGGGCGGGTTGGTCTACAACCCCATTGCAGGGCTGTACGAGGGGGTGGCAGAACTGGATTTCACTGCCATGTATCCTAGCATTATGGTGCACTACAACGTCTCACCTGAAACAGTTGAGGCCCGGTGTTGCGAGGGCGAGCAAGTACCTGAGCTGGGGACATCGATCTGCAGGCATCGCGTGGGTCTGGTCCCCGAAACGCTCGCCCCGCTGCTGGAGAAGCGCAACCGCTACAAGGCCATGATTCGAGAGCTGCCGCCAGGCGACCCGCAGCGGCAGCGATTCGAGCGGCGCTACTCGGCTCACAAATGGCTGCTGGTGACTTGTTTTGGCTACCTGGGCTACAAGAACGCCCGCTTCGGACGTATTGAGGCCCACGAGGCGGTCAATGCTTACGGACGAGAGGTGCTGCTGCAGGCAAAAGAGCTGGTCGAGGAGGCGGGTTTCCGAGTGCTGCATCTCTATGTGGATGGGTTGTGGATCCAGAGGGAGGGAGCCGACCAGGCGGAGTACGATCGCCTGCTCAACCAGATCCAGAACGAGACAGGATTGAGGGTCGCCCTGGAAGGAGTGTACAACTGGCTGGCCTTCCTGCCCTCGCGCACCGAGCCGCGAGTGGCGGTCGCCAACCGTTACTTTGGGGCTTATGAGGATGGGTCGGTGAAGGTACGTGGCATTGAAGCCCGCCGCCACGACACTCCGCCCTTCATCAAAAATACGCAGCTCGAGATGCTGGCCCTCTTGTCAAAGGCTCAAGGAATTGAGGGGTTTCGGGCTGCGGTCCCGAGGGTGATGGCCTACGCGCTGGAGAGGCTCGGGGCATTGCGGGCGGGGGAGATTGAGATGCGTGACCTGGTCGTTACTCATCGTCTATCTCGAAAACCCGATGAGTATCGAGTGCTCACTCCCGCCGCGCGGGTAGCTCTGCAATTGACTGCCGCCGGCGTTGAGCTCAGCCCCGGCGAGATGCTGCGTTTTGTGTACGTACCGGGTCCGGAGAAGGTGCGTGCCTGGGAGGGCGGCCTGGGCGATCAAATCTATGATGTGGGAGCCTATGTTGAGCTGCTGACCCGAGCGGTTGAGAGCGTGCTGGCACCGGTGGGTGTGGACCGCGCGACTCTGGACATGTGGCTGCTCGGCCAGTGCGGTTATTGGGGGCCGCCCGGGGTGCTGCCTCCTATCGGTGAGGACATTCGCTTCCCGCTTCTTGCCAGATCAGTGGCGCAGTTGGATGAGAGTGAGGCGGACCTTTCCAGAGACGTTCCGCCGTACTTGGAGATAGCACCTCCGGATACCATTCCTCTTGCGGTGGATTACAAAACGCCGATCGGAGCCGGAGACCTTAGGCCCGATTGACCTCCATTCCCGTCGCGTGGTATTATGCTCGCGAGCCGCCGTCGAGCGG
>CBDTZL010000051.1:0-13942 GCA_965364895.1 uncultured bacterium | reverse complement strand
ACTGGGTGGTGTCCCTCACGCGGAGCATCTCCTCTGCCAAACTCGAATAACCTGGCGGTCATTCGAGCCTTAACTTTTGCGGGATTATTACGGCGCATCGAGCAAGGGGGCCTTTACCGAAAAGGAGAACTCCTCCGCTGCCCCGCCGAGGGCGGCCCGCACCGCCGCAAGACCGGTGTTCTGGGCAGTTCGCAGATCGACCTTTGATGTATCCACCCAAAAATACGCGGATAGCTCCGTTTTCCCTTCGGTCGAGGTGGTCCAGACTGCATCTATATTTGGCTCATCAAGCACGCCCTTCCCCTCCTTCAACGAGCTGAGCACAGTATCCGTAAGCTGTTCCAGGTCCCACTCCTTGCTAACACTGACCGAGAGCTCCAGTCGCCTGCGTGGGTCGCGACTGTAGTTGGTGATCGCTTTGACGTAAACGTCCCCATTCGGAATCAGAACGTCGCGACCATCCCAGGTTCGCATTTCCGTAGTACGAAGCGTAATGTCTGTTACCGTGCCGCTATGGCCGGCCACTGCGATGCTGTCGCCGATATTGAAGGGCTGTTGCAGTAACAACAGAATGCCGGCTACGAAATTCTTAGTCACATCCTGCATGGCAAATCCGACGGTAAAGCCGATGATGCCCAGCCCCGCCACGAAGCCGGTCACATTGAAGCCGAGCTGGGCCAGGGCCTGAATCGTCCCAAAGATCAGAATGGTGATGCGCACCACGCGGCGCGAAAGTAGAATGAGCTCGGCGTCGAGGTTGCGTCGCTGCATTGCCTTTGCCGCGAGCTTGGCCAACCACGAGGCCACGAATAAAGTGATGATGAAGATCACGATAGCGGTGATCAGTTTGGGTAGGAATTCGATGAACTGCGCTAGCAGGATTTCGAGAGGTTGAAGATTCTCCATGTCCGTGTCCTCCAAATCAGCCAAAGAGTTTACAGCGGTTTCAGTGCTGATGCCGTGCTTCAACGCTCAAAGCACATTGGATGAAGCTATCGACTCGATCCTGAAGCAGACATTCAGCAATTTCGAGCTCATTGCAGTAGACGACGGTTCAACCGATCAGACTGCCAATCGCCTTCAGGATTGGGCTGGCAAGGATCCACGGGTCCGGACCTTGAGCCTTTCCCACGCCGGGATCATCGAGGCGCTTAATGCGGGCCTCGTGGCCTGTAAAGAAGAGTTGATTGCCCGCATGGACGCCGACGATCGGGCACATCCCGAACGCCTGGCTCGCCAAGTGGACTACCTAAATGGACATCTGGATATCGCCGCGGTCGGCAGCTATGTCGCGGCTTTTCCGCGCGACAAGGTTCAAGAAGGTTTCAGGCGATACGTGGAATGGCTCAACAGTCTAGACACCCCCGAACGGATCGCACGCGATATTTTTGTGGAGAGTCCGCTAGCCCACTCGTCCGCCATGATCCGAGCCGATTGGCTAAAGCGGGTGGGCGGCTATCAAGAACATGGCTGGCCAGAAGACTATGATCTCTGGCTTCGCATGCATGTTGCCGGTGCGCGATTTGGGAAAGTGGACGAGGTACTGCTCGAATGGCGCGAAGATCCAGACCGGCTAACTCGCACGGACAGCCGGTATTCCGTGGAAAACTTCCTGCGCGCCAAAGCGCACTATCTGTGCCAGGGCCCGCTATCTGATCGAGAAGCGGTGGTCGTCTGGGGCGCTGGGCAGATGGGGCGGCGAATCTCCAAGCATTTGGAGCGATGCGGTGCGCCGTTGGTGGCATTCGTGGATATCGATCCCAAGAAAATCGGCAGCGTAAAACGCGGCCTGCCGATCATATCCGCGGATGATTTGCCGAAACTGTTGAAGCAATATAAAGAACCTGTGGTGCTTGCCGCGGTGGGATCGAGAGGTGCGCGGCAGCTGATCCGCGAGCGGCTGGATGAGATGGGGCTTGTAGAAACAAAAGACTACTGGGCGGTGGCGTAGCTTGGGGGAAGACTGTACCGAGCGGCAACGGCGTGCTGCATTTAGTAACGGCGCCATGGCTGGGGGATGAGCGCCGGGACCCTCTGCCGATAGTCCACATAAGGCTGGCCAAACTCCGCCGCTAGCTGTCGTTCCTCAAATCGGCTCCCGATGACGATGTAGAGCGTAAATCCTAGATAAAGAGCCAGTGTGCTGGTGGTCATGACCGGGCTCAGCCAGATGAAAACCAGCGCTGCGGTGTAGAGCGGGTGCCGTATCCAGCGGTAAAAGCCACTCACCTGCAACCGAGCCGTACCGGAATCTTCCGGGCCGAAAAGCTGGCGAATTCCGAGGAAACTCGAAGCGCCAGTTTTCAGCACGGTCAGCACGATAACCAGGAGGGCGAGAATCTGCACTGCACTTGTCAAGATCACCCAGGGCGAGGGAATTTGATAGAGCGTGAGGCCGGGGTTTCGAGCCGGGATAGCTAAGACCGGCAGCAGGGTTATGGCAGCGACCACGTTGAAAAATAGACGGTATCCGCGGTCTGCGGAAGAGCCGATTCGCTGGCGCACCCACCGCTTGGTACGCGGACCAGCCAACAGGCTGTGCAGCACACCCCAGAGTGCGACTGCGGCGAGTGTAATAAGGGCGCTACCTAATGGGCTCATGGAGGATATGATTTTACCTTTCCAGAAAAGTGCGCATGGTAGAATCCGCCTTCGCGTTGCCCCTAGCAAAATTGAGACAAGTGAGCCACCGTTTAAATCTGCCTACCCATAGGGCGTGTCGATGAGGAGCGTCGTCGTCTACTGCGGCTCCAGCGGGGATGTCGCGCCCGCGTATCTGGAAGCAGCGCGTGACACGGGAAGTGTGATCGCGCAGCTTGGACTTTCTCTGGTCTACGGTGGTGGAGCAACCGGATTGATGGGGGCACTGGCAGATTCAGCTTTGAAAAGCGGGGGGGAAGTTATCGGAGTGACCATCGACCAGTTCAATTCCAAAGAGCTCGGACATCAAAATCTGACCGAACTACACGTCATGGATGACATCCAGGCTCGCAAAACCAAGATGCTAGATCTCTCGGACGGCATCGTCGCTCTGCCCGGCGGATTGGGAACCTTTGATGAGCTGATGGAAGGTCTGGCCTGGGTTCAGCTCGGATTCCACAAAAAACCGGTAGGTCTGCTCAATACGAACGGCTACTTTGATCCGTTGGTGTCATTGCTGGATCGAGCGCGGACCGAGGGTTTTCTCTATGTGGACCAGTCGGAGCTGCTCATCAGCGACCACGAGCCAGGTAGACTATTGGAGCGGTTAGGGTCATTTCAGCCACAGGTGAAGGTGGCCGATCGTTGGGCCAAGCAAGCCGGGGGCGTGGAGGGCTAAGCATGAATGCAGCTGAGTACTTTGACCACTGGGACAAGATCAGGCGAGATCTGCTTCGGGCGATTGCGGTCCTGGAAGATGGCGATCTAGAGTTTCGGCCTGCGGAGCGATACGATCGCTCTGTGGGGGACATCCTGCGCCACATCATTAATCTCGAGCAAGGCTGGATTCACTACGTGGTCCGTCGCGAAATCGATGAGTGGCCGCCGGAAAACGACGGCCGTCTGGTTACGGTGAGTGCGATCGAGACCGAGATCATCCGTACGCACGAAGAAACAGAAGCATATTTGGGGACGCTACCGATTGAGGACTTCAATCGTATTGTTCAGGTGCCAGGGGATGGAACTCCAAAATTGGGCTGGATCATCTGGCATGTCCTTGAGCAGCAAATTCACCACCGGGGAGAGCTGTTTCTCTGCCTCAGCTTGCTGGGAAAGGATCGCCCCAAGACCGATCGCCCGGGCTAATCCTCGGTGCGGCATTTACAAAAAAAAGGGGCCGCCGGCCCCTTTTCGGGATGGTGAGCTTGGTTGCAATACTAGTCGGAAGGCTCCGCCACTTCTTCATGCATGGGAAGCCATACCGTAATCTTCGAGCCCTTTCCCTCACGCCCAGAGCTTTCGACCGTGATGCGACCGCCGTGCAGCTCTGCAATTTCCTTGCAGATCGCCAAACCGAGACCGGTGCCCGCTTCCCCCGAGCTTTCGCCTGCATGGCCACGATAGAATCGGTCGAATATTAAGGGCTGCTCCTCGGGCAAGATGCCTATGCCGCTGTCTTCAATAACTGCAGTAACCCAATCCTTATTTTTGCGCTTGGGCACGGTAGAGCGCACTGTGATACGCCCTCCTTCCGGTGTGTAGTGCATGGCGTTGGTGAGCAGGTTGGTAAAGACCTGGCTCATCAGTCGCTTATCGACGTAAACCTCCGGCAAAGTCGTATCAGATTCCATAAACAACTCAAGCCCGCGGGAGGCAGCAAGGCTGCGACGATCTTCGACAAGCGCCAGTAGCAGTTCCCCAACGTCAACCGGCTCCGGATTATATGGAGTGGCGCCTGCCTCAAGCCGAGAGAGCGAGAGCAGATCGTCAATTAAATTGGCCAGTCGCTCGCTTTCGCGAGTTAATGTTTCCAGATAGCGTTCTATCTTGGCTTTGTCTTCGGTGGTTTCCAATAGGTCCAGATACAGTCGAATATTGGTCAACGGGGTCCGCAACTCGTGCGAGACGTCCGAGACGAACTGGGACTTGAGTCGGTCTACCTCTTTTAGCGCGCTGATGTCGTGCTCAACGCCCACTAGATTGATTGTTTGCCCCTCCACGCCTAGTACTGATTGAACGGTAATCACGGCTTCATAGGTGGATCCGTCTTTGCGCTTGTTGACTAACTCGCCGGTCCACGTCTCGCCACTCAGGATGGTGTCCCACATCGAATCGTAAAATTCTGGGGTGTGGTGGCCGCTCTTGATGACCTTGGGAGTCTGGCCCACCACTTCGCTGGACTCAAACCCGTTAAGGCGTTCCCAGGCTGCGTTAACGAATTCGATGTTACCTTCCGAATCCATGACGAATACTGCATCGCCAACGTTGGCAAGAATGGCTGTCAGCCGGTCGCGCTCGGCCTTGACCGCCGCCTCGAGCGCCTTACGCTCGGATATGTCAAAGACCAGACTGCTGACTCCTTGAGGCTCGTCCTGCTCATCCAGTATCAGACTCACAGCGACGATAGCGGGAATTCGAACGTCATTCCGGCTGAGGAATACCGTGTCATAGACCTCGCGGGGCGGCCCTTCCCCGCGCAGTCGAGCCTGATACCGTTCCAAGATCTGCGGCCCAATGTCCTTCGGCATACAGACGGTGACCGGTTGTCCAAGCAGCTCGTCCACTTTGTACTCCAGCATGTCCGCGAAGGCCTGATTCACATAGACAAAACGCGCCTCCAGATCGGCCTGGAATATTCCGCCCACCGCGGTCTCTACCAGGGCGCGGTAGCGCGCTTCAGATAACGCGAGATCCCGCGTACGCTCGTTAACCTCGATTTCGAGGCGATGCGCCTGCGACATGATTTGTCCGTAAAGATGCGCGTTTTCAAGAGCAACCGCAGCCTGAGCCGCGAAGGCGATCAAAATATCCAAATCGCTCTGCAAGAAAGGACGATCGGTACTGACGCGGCGGACGGTCATCACGCCCATCGTGCGCTGGCGGACCTTAAGTGGGGCCATAATCAAAGTTTCGGCTTCTTCCTTGGGAGTACCAGGTACCTGCATTCCCCGTGGATCGTCGAACGGATGGTTGGTTAGCAGCGGCTCGCCACTCTCCATGACGTGCCCCACCAGGCCTTCTCCCGGCTTAAGCTCTATCGCCTGAAATGCATCGGCTGCTTCGTCCAGTGCGATGACGCATCTCAACACGTCCGCATCGGGGTCGTGAAGGTGAATGCGACTGCCATCTGCCTGCAGAAGATCCTTAGCCTTCTCGGCAATTAGATTGAGCACCGTCTCCTGGTCTAAAGAGGCGGATATGGAGCGGGCGGTTTGGATCAATGCCTGCGCCTCTTCGGCACGTTGGTTGGCTTCTGAAAGCAGTCGTGCATTATGAACCGCCATTGCGGCCATTGTGGCTACTGCTTGCGCCCGTTCCATCTGAACCTCTGCGAACGCTCGATCCTTTTCCTTGATAAAGAGTCCCATCGTCCCTATCGGCATGTCGCCCGCGATCAATGGGAATCCCATAAAGGAATGCACACCCGCATCAACCCATTCTGGAAGGGCGCTCGGATGGTGGGAATACTCATGAAGCAGGATCGGCTTTCTGGTTTCGATGAGCCGCCAGGCCAACCCCTCGCCTTTCGGTGTAGGTTCGCGCTTCAAGGAGCTGGAAATGCCGACAATATAGGGATAGGACAAGGAATTGCCATCGGCTGCGATCAGCCCAATAGCTCCGGCATCGGCCTGCACGACCTCAACCGCCAGATCCAGTACCCGCTTCAGGACATCGGAAAGGTCGAGCGAGCTTGCTACGGCTTCGATGACCTGATTGCGCAGCTTCTCGCGCTCAAGGGCCTCGTGCATCTGGGTTCGAGTGCGCACATGTCCCAGGGCAATCGCGACGTGATCGGCGAGCGCCTCAACCATTGGGATATCGTCTGGAGTCAGCCAACTGGCGGTGAGGTTTATTGTGCCAACCGGTCGGTCTTCGAGGAGCAGTGGTGCAATAACAACCGGCTGAGATCCCATTACCTTCATGATCTGAGGCAGGAGAGATCTCAATCCCTCCGGGATCATCTGGGCGATCGTGTCGCTATTGTCGGTTTCAAATACAGGGGCACGGTCTTCTAGAGCCCGACGGTAGGCGTCAACTTCCTGAGGGTCGAATCGAAAGCCATCTACCGACAAACCGGTTAGCTTCTTGAGCTGGCGTTCTATCGTACGGTTGAGCGCGCGACTTTGCAGTACCAGTTGCCCGTCGTGATCAATTAGAGCAACCGTCCCCCGCATATCGAGCCGTCTCAGTTCGCTGCTTACGGCGTGAAGGAGGTCTTCCTCACTGGAAGCGGCCTGGCGCGCAACACCGGCAGCGGCTTTAAGAGCGGCTGCCCATATGTCGCGAGTATTGTGATTGGGTTCTTTGACTTCGACGGCCACTGTCGGAGCCTCAATTGGGGATCGGCGAGTCTAGCACGGAAGCCAGCACGGTGCAGGTTCCCTTTACACCATATGCTCCAAACGGTAGACTCGCTCTGATCTTTTAGTCCCATAGTCTTTGTTCCTGACCCTCACAGTGATTCTAAAGAGGGAGAAATATCCCGATAAAACTCGGAGTTGATGTTAATGTCGCTAGTTCAAAACTGGAAAGAAGTCATCGATACGGCCAACTTGTCCTCTGACAAGGAGATGGATGTCGTCAGCAAGTGGCTGATCATTACGCGAGCGGCGGTATTCACCATGACGGCGACATCCGCCCTGATTGGTGGACTGCTGGCAGCGGCGGTCGCCGAAAGCCCAGATTGGTTGAACTTCGCGCTGGCTTTTTTCGGTTTGATCATTGCGCATGCGGCAAATAACATGAACAACGACTATTTCGACATGGAAGGTGGCGTAGACACGGAAGACTATGCCCGGGTTCAGTATGCGCCGCACCCGGTGCTAGGAGGATTGGTCTCGAAGAAGAGGCTCGGCACGGCGATATTCCTGGCGAACGCGCTGAATCTCGCGATTTTGATCGTGCTTATCGCACGCGCCGGTTGGCCGACCTTAGTGTTTGCGCTGGCCGGCCTTTTCATTAGCTTCTTCTACGTCGCACCGCCTCTCAAGCTGAAGCATCATGGTTTTGGTGAGCCGGGAGTGTTTCTGGTATGGGGACCGCTCATGATTGGCGGAGCCTACTTTGTGACGGCCGGGTCCATGCCCACTGCCGGAGTGTGGCTGGCGACCATTCCGTACGCGATCGCCGTGACCACGGTCTTGATGGGCAAACACATCGACAAGCTCGACGCAGACAAACAAAAAGGCATTCATACCCTGCCCGTGATCCTGGGAGAGAAAGCCTCGCTTCGGATCAATATGGGGTTGATGGTGGGTTTCTATTTAGTGGTATTGGCGCTGGTGCTGACGGGTACTTTAGGGGTGTGGCTGCTTCTGGTGGCGCTGGCGCTGCCACGGCTCAGGATGGTGCTTAAACTCTATCGAGAGCCTAAACCCACCGAACCGCCCGAGGGCTACACGGTATGGCCGTTGTGGTATGTCAGCTGGGCCTTTTACCATAATAAGCGAGCCGGGCTGCTCTTCGTGGTCGGCCTGGCAATCAATTTACTGCTTCCCCTGAGCTTGTAGAAAGATTCCAGATGGGCGCTGGTGGATCTCGGCCTTTAGCCCGAACTCTGGCGCTGACCCTCGTCTGCCAGCTTGCCACTTCCCCCGCTGACGTTAGGAGCCAGAGCCTCGCGCATCCACTGCGGAAGGCGACGCGGTTTCCCCGAATCCAGATCCACCGTAAGCCAATGAGATTCCGCCCGCGCAAGCTGCTCCCCATCTGAAACTCGCGTAATGGAGGAATACCGAACTGCGCTTGCTTGCCGCAGCGAAGTCAGCCAGGTTTTGATTTGAAGTTCTTCATCCGGCATCGCAGGCAGCAAATACTCGATTCGGTTGCGTTTCATTGCCCAACCCAACCCAGCTTCTGAAGACTTGGCATGTGTGACGCCGTAGATCAGGCCGGCTTCAATTGCCGCTTCCTGCGTGTAAGAAAGATAGGAGGCGTTGTTGAGGTGCCCAAAAGGGTCAACATCTCGCCATTCGACTCGGCGTTTCCAGGTTACAGCGCCAGCCGGGGCTGGAGCGGGATCCGGGAACGGCTCTCGCACCAGTCGCGCTGGAGGATTCTCGGCGGTAGACAGTGCCTCGAAAATTTCGGATGGGATGCTCGCCGGAGCCTGGCGCTCGATATCAAGAAACACGTAATCCGAGCGAGCTTCAGCAACCAGCTGGTCATCGAGCCGAAACTCAAACGCTCTGCGGGCAATCGCTCGCCGAGCACTGGGTATATAGGTGGTTACTGCAAGCTCCTGCCCATAGGTCACCGGCCGAATGTACTCAATCGAGGATTCGCGGGCGACCCACGCCCGATTTAATTCTTCGTAATACGAATATCCGAATCCAGCCGCGATCGAATGCCGCCACGCACTTTCCTGAGCCAGTCTTAAATAGGCGGTGTTGCTCAGAACGCCGTAGGCGTCGCACTCGTCATGCCGAATGATGTACGTTTCGATGTGTCTTTGTGTCATAAATGTGTCGCACCGATCAAAAGCGCAGACATGGACTCCCCGATGCCGCTGGCATGAGCTTACAACCATCCCTGCTCTTGATACCAGGCGATAGTCTGGCTCAAGCGTTCGCTCAGGGAGTGCGAGGGAGAAAACCCGAGCTGCCGGGCAGACTTATCGGGCGAACAAGTGAACGATCCGGCAGCAAATGAGCGAACCTTATCTAGATTAACTATGCCCGGCGACTGGCCGCGGATCCGGGCCCACGCTTCTGAGGCCCCCGCCATAATCCAGGCGAACCCGATCGGCAAGCTGAAGATGCGGATCCGATTTTGTGCGATGGCCTGTGCGACATTGCCAACTACTTCGCCCAGTGTCAATCGCTCCTTGTCTGCCGCGTAGTAGAGCCCCTGGCCAGCAGGTTCAGGCGCGCTCCCGCTGGGCCGAATGCGTTCGCCTTTCTCCGCAGCAAGGACGAGCAAATCAGCAAGATCGCGGGCGTGGATCAGGTTCAGGATGGTGGTATGAGCGCGCGGTACGGTGTAGATGTCGAGCCCGTCGATCCGAAAGGCCTTGACGACTTCGAGGGTCTCTCGATCACGCTCACCGAATACAGCCGACGCGCGGACGATGGTGATGGGTACAACGGCTGAGAACTCATTGATCACAAGCTCGCCCGCCAGCTTGCTGCGCCCGTAATTGCTCACAGGATCAGATCGATCTTGCTCTGTACGGAGGTGTCCAGGAATATCGGGCCCGGCTGCCTCCAGCGATGAGAGCAGTACGAGAACGGGAGGTTTCTCAAGGTGCGAGCAGGATGCCGCCATATTGCGCGGGCCGGCTTCATTCACCAAATTAAGCTCCGCCAGCGAGCGGGCTTCGAGCGCCCCAGCAAGGTGGTAGACAACGTCGATGTCTTTGACTGCCCTGTCGAGAGAAGCTGAATCCGTCACATCTCCGAGGCGCAGCTCGAGTTTGTCTACGGGGAGACCGGATGTATCAGAAGTGGGTCGAACGAGGCAGGCGACTCGGTCGCCTCTTTCCAGGAGCGTTTCTACTACATGGTGACCAATGAAACCCGTCGCGCCAGTGACGAGGACGCGGTCACTCAATCAGTTCCAGCTCCCGGCCAACCTCGCCCAGGATGTTGAGTGCCCGATCGACCTGCTCATCGGTATGAGTGGCCATGTAGCTGGTGCGCAGCAGACACTGGTCGGGCGGTACTCCGGGGGGGATGACTGCGTTTGTGTAGAGCCCGGCTTCAAAGCACATCTTCCAGGCCATGAGGGTTTTATTCATCTCCCCCACCATGATGGGGATGATGGGTGTCGTGCTCGGTCCCATTTCGAAGCCCATCTCTTCGAGTCCAGTTCGCATGCGCTCCGTCACTTCCCATAGCCGATCGATGCGCTCCGGTTCGTTCTCCATGATCTCGAGCGCGGCAAGCACCGCGGCGACGTTCGCAGCCGGCATTGAGGCGCTAAAAATAAAGGACCGTGCGCGGTGCTGTACGAAGTCCATCACTTCCGCCTCACCCGCGATGAATCCCCCCAGCGACGCGAATGACTTGCTAAAGGTACCCATAATCAGGTCGACATCCTCGGTGACGCCAAAGTGAGCAGGTGTTCCGCGACCGCCGCCCATCACGCCGATACTGTGTGCATCGTCGACCATTAGACGCGCGCCATGCTTTTTGACGATCGGGATAATCTCAGGGAGAGGAGCCAGGTCGCCACCCATGCTGTACACGCCGTCTACGACGACCAGCACTCCGGTATCATCATCGATCTTGCCAAGCACCCGATCGAGATGGTCCATATCGTTGTGGCCAAAGCGTCGGACCTCGCCCAGGGACAGCAAGGCACCGTCGACGATGCTGGCGTGGTCGTCCTTGTCGAGCACAACGACGTCACCCCGTTCTATCAATGCGGATATCGTTCCGAGATTGACCTGATATCCTGTGCTGAAGACCAGCGCGGCTTCCATCCCCACGTAGTCTGCCAGCCGTGCCTCGGCTTCCTGATGCAAAGCCAGCGTACCGTTGAGGAATCGGGAACCAGTACAGCTGGTGCCGTAGCGCTTCACGGCTTCGATCGCTGCCTCCCGAACGCGCGGATCGGTGGTCAGTCCGAGGTAGTTGTTGGAACCGATCATGAGGATCTTGCGACCCTCGACGACCACCTCGGTTCCCTCCGTATCTTGCAGCGGCAAGAAGTACGGATAGAGCCCCATCTCCCTCGCTAGATCCGCCTCTGTCCAGTTATAGGCTTTGTCGAAGATATCCATTCAAAGAACGCCTCCGTCCCAGGCTGAGGATAAATTGCTACCTACGGATTGTCAAACCCTGGCCGCTTAAGCCAAAATGGGCGCGTGCTTGACACCGTACAACCGATTTCTATACTATTCACGCATGCGGTGTGCCCCTCGTCCGACAGGCGGGGGGCGCATGTCGTTGTGAGGAGAGGGTTTCATGATTGATATCCAGCTAATCCGAAAAGATCCCGAAGCGGTCAAGCAAGCGATCGCTACGCTGGGGACCGAAGCGCCGATTGACGAGATCGTTGAACTGGATCGGAGACGGCGAGAAATCCTCCAAAAGCTCGAGAGTTTGCGGCAGGAACGAAATCAGAATTCTGAGAAAATCGGCCGCATGGAGGCGGGGGATGAGCGACAATCGCTGATCGACGCGATGGGAAGCGTTAACGTGGGCATCAAGGAACTTGAGTCCGATCTGCGTGGGAACGATGATGAGCTTCAGGGAATGATGTTTCAGGTGCCCAATCTTCCGCATGCAAGCGTGCCGATCGGGGCGGATGAGAGCGAAAACGCTGTGCTGAAAGAGGAAGGCAAGCCGCGTGAACCCGACTTCGAGCAGCAGCCCCACTGGGATCTGGGCCCACAGCTTGGAATCCTGGACTTTGAGCGCGGGGTCAAAATCTCGGGCAGCCGGTTCTATGTGCTCAAAGGGGCCGGGGCCAGGCTTCAGCGCGCGCTGATCCAGTGGATGCTCGACCTGCATGTGACCGAGCATGGCTACACCGAAATCTATCCTCCTTCAATCGTCAAAGAGCAATGCATGTGGGGTGCGGGCCAGCTTCCCAAGTTTGCCGAAAACATCTACCGCGATGCCGAGGATGACCTGTGGTTAATTGGCACGGCTGAAATCCCGCTCACAAACTTGCATCGAGACGAAATCCTGGATGTGGAACAGCTGCCGCTGAGCTACGTGGCTTATACCCCTTGTTTCCGGCGAGAGAAGTTTTCCGGCGGCCGGGATGTGCGGGGAATTAAGCGTGGCCATCAGTTCGACAAGGTCGAGATGTACAAATTGACGACGCCGGAGGACTCCTACGAAGCCTTGGATCAGATTCTGGAAGATGCGGCGGATGTGTGCAGAGCGCTGGAGATCCCGTACCGAGTAGTCGAAATGGTGACCGCGGATTTAGGATTTACGGCAGCAAAGAAATATGACCTTGAGCTCTGGGCTCCGGGATCGGGAGAGTGGTTGGAAGTGAGTTCTGTCAGCAACTGTGAAGCCTTCCAGGCACGCAGAACCGGGATTCGTTACCGGCGGGGAAAAGGGGCTAAGCCCGAATTTCTGCACACGCTTAACGGCTCCGGCCTTGCCCTCCCGCGCACGTTGATCGCGGTCATGGAGAACTATCAGCAGGCAGACGGCACTATCGTCGTTCCGGAAGTGCTGCGCCCCTGGATGGGCGGCGCGGAACGAATCACCCCTGAAGACTAGTGGACGTCCTCTGGACCGTTCTGGCCGGCATCCTCATGTTGGCCGGCATGGTTGGAATCTTCATCCCGTTTTTCCCAGACTTGCTGCTGATCTGGGCCGCGGCTCTCGGCTATGGCCTGCTGGTTGGTTGGGGAGGGTGGGGCCCCTGGCTGTTTGGGCTTATTACCTTGCTCGGAGTGGTGGGAATTCTGGCCGAAACCTACGTCGGTGGGGCAGGGGCTCGAATGGCGGGGGCTTCCTACAAGGCTATATTCGCCGGCCTCATACTGGGAACGATCGGTCTATTCGTCTTGCCGCCATTCGGACTCATTATTGGCTTGCTGGTCGGGACTTTCGTCGTTGAATACATACGCTTGCGAGATTGGCGTCAGGCAGGTCGCGCCATGCTTGGGATGGGCCTTGGTTACGGAGCTTCGTTTGGTGTGAAGCTGGTCTTCGGGGCGCTGATGATCGGGGCGTGGCTTGTGTGGGTGACTACGGGATGATTCAATTCTGGGGTGCGGCCAAGGCTTCTTCTAAATACAACCTCGTCGTTCGAGCTTCGCTCGCCTGGCCGGTGATTTCGTAGCACTCAGCTAACGCTTCCAATCCCGCCAGGTTTTGCTCTGTGTAAGGAGCTTGTACAAAACCCGCAAGCAGATCGGTGGGCAGCCCCAGACGGTTATAAATATAGACACCGTAATCCGTACTCCTTCCTGCGGCGTAGCCGAAGGAAGTGAACAGATCGAGGATCGACCGTGAGTTCTCTAGATAGCCTATGGCAGCCGGACAATCGCCCCGAGCGGAAGCCACCAATCCAAGAGCATTTTGAATCTGAGCACCGGTCCGGCCGCTTCTGCCGCCGATGTATTCGGCGACTGTAAGCACCTTCCAAGCATCGTCCAACTGACCCATCCCAATATAAGCCAGACCACGCCCGAGGTGATTGGTCGGATCGTTCAGGGGGTCGATCGTTGAGAATGTTTTGACCGCGGTTTCATAGTCACCGCGGCGTAGCGCTTGCCAGCCTTTTGTGGCGGATGAAGGGCTCTCGCTCTGATTGGCCGGATAGCTTGCCAGCACAGACCGCCGAAATGAGTTTGCTGTGAAGTAAAGAGAGTCAAAGAGAGAGTTGT
>CBDTZL010000050.1:0-14003 GCA_965364895.1 uncultured bacterium | reverse complement strand
TGGTGTGTCCGCCGGGATGTCGGTGGCCATGGCATCAGAGATTACGGCGCCTAAGGAACCCTCTGAGAGTGCGAATACGCCCCATCCATCAGCGCCAAAGAGAGCGACGAAAAGTCCTGCGGCTGCTGCGCCTATTACCGCGAGGACGATCACAGCCTTTGCAATTGTCCCCACGTTGCGACGCACTTTTCCAGGAGGGCCCGATACATCGGCCCGCAGTTCGCTTACGCCTTCGGTTCCTGCAACCGATCTCCCGAATTCGCCTGAGCCGGCGTTGAGGGCTCCTGTCCCGTCCTGGTGTGTTTCATCATCTTCATCTTCCGCACCTGCCATCCAGAGACTAGATCCAGCAGTTCCCGCGATGGGCTCGACATACTCCGTGCCACCCTCTCCCGGATCGTACTGGCTGGATGCCTCGAGTGGCTCATCGTAAAGCGACTGCCGAAGGTCGGATTGTGGCTCATCGTAGAGCGATTGGCGAAGCTCCGATTGCGGCTCATCGTAAAGCGGCCCCTGGTCAGCTTCCATTTCCGGCTCATCGGTTAGCGATTGTCGAAGCTCGGATTGAGGTTCTTCGGAGGAAGTGGTTTCGGCTTCATCTGAGAAACCTTCATACAGTGGACCTTCAAATGGCTCATCGTATAGAGAGCGCTCAGGATCTGATTCCGGCTCTGCTTCCGCTGAGGGAATCACTTCCTCTTGTGGATCGTCGTACAGCGAGCGGCGGAGCTCTGACTGCGGTTCATCGTAAATTGAGTCTGCATTCCCAATATCGGAAAACGCGGCCGCAGGCTCCTCGAAGATCTCATCTTCGACGCCAGCAATCGGCGCGCCTGGATCTTCCGCGATGAATTCTGCCGCGGCAGCCGCTATCGCAGCCGCCTCTTCAGAGTCGTCGTCGAGCAGACTCTGTCTTAGCGTCTGGGCAAAGTCATCCGGGGATGTGCTGGTCTCTACAAAGGGAGCGGCGTGTGCTGAGTCTGCGGCTAGGAGGGCCTGACCACAGTATTTGCACTGGTCGGCAGTGAGCTCGACCCACTCCGCGCAGTATGGGCACTTGCGCATCGACGTGAGGGTGGGCGACGCATCAAGCTTGGTATGACAATGCCGGCAAAATACCGCATCGTCTTGAATCTCTTCTGAGCAATTTGGACAGCTACGCATTCCATAGCTAATTGTAGCGAGTGAACGAGAAGGCGCAATTTGTGCTTTGGTCCCAGAGCTCAGTACTACAGGAGGGTCCGCTTAAAGCGGTATTTAGGGCGTGAGACGCTGCAAATTTGAGATTACGCAGGAGCTCTGATAGAAGCTTCCGCGCGATTTAGCTTCTAATACCGAACCTGCCATCCCTCTGCGACATCAATGGCCTTCAATTCACCCGAATATACGCCTGCCCAGGGTCGACCGCTGCTGTTTGCAATGGAAGTGAGTTCTTTGAGACGGCCGACGGCTGTCTCAGCCAAAAACTGTTCCTGTTCCGATTCGGGCAGCCTCGGAGCTTCCTGCCATATTGCGCGTCCCGCGAGGAATCCGGAAGCGCCGTTCTCGCAAGCTAGCCTGGTTTGCAGGTTGAAGGTGTCATAACCGACACCGGCGCTGAGCAACACCCATGGTACTTCGGCCACCTCGGTCAGCTGCTTGCAGTGATCGGCCATCTTCGCTTCATCACTCTCGAAGTCTGGGTCATCTGGGAATTCGGCCTTGAGTACATCAATCCCCAGCGGGCAGAGCCGTCGGGCAGTCTCGATTACCATTTCGGGTTTGAGCTTTGCAAACTCAGCTGTTCCCTTCTTGGGTCCATCGACGATGTTGTACGTCATCGGCTCAACAAGCATCGGAATGTCGTTTACACGACAGTCTTCGGCTGCTTGAACGATGAATTGCTCCTGCTGCTCGGCGGTTGCGCTGCCTGGGTTGTAGTAAAGCAGAATTTTCACTGCGGAAGCGCCCATTCGCTTGATTTTGTCTACGCCCCAGCCATCGGCTACAGTTGTTACGCGGTCACCCTCGGCATCGGTGTAGCCGGTTGCCTCCAGGCTCACCAGGAATCCCTGGGTACCCGAAATGTGGCCACCGCTGAGGGCGGGAGCTGCGCCGAAGATAGGATCGATCAGGATCGCGCTGGAATGGGGAGCAAGTGCATTTAATAGCTTTATCTTGTAATCGACCATCTGCTGGTAACTTACCGACTTCGGATCCTCAGCATTGATCGCCTTTTTGAGTGACCCGCGGTGATCCAGGGCCGTGATGGTAAACAGCCCATGGGGATTTGCGATTTCCTGGAGTCCCCGCAGCTTTCCCAGACTCAATGATTTATTCATCAAACCTCCTACTCTATGAACATCACTGTACCGACAGCGATTGGTACTGAAATCGCAATTTAAGCATGCCTGTAAGGTTCAGGCGGGAAACCATTGCGACAGCCGACTTTGCTCAAAGTCAACTTTTGCCTGGAAGTGCTCGGCGGCCGGCTCCGTAAGCTGCACGTCTGCATGAGGTTCGGCAAGGAAGTCGCCTTTGACGAGCATGGCCTTGCCATTCCCAACCTCCAGGAAGCAGTATCCGGCTCCATCATAGGTTGCTGAAGGGGATTCGCCGCGTAGATTCGCTGCTATTCGCTCCGCGGCGACTTTGGCATGTGCTTCTGCAAAAACCCCCGCCTTTGGCAGAACCTTCTTTCCGTCGGCCAGCGGGATCGATACCACGTCACCTACAGCATACACTTCTGGGAAACCCGTTTCGAGCGTGCGGGAATCCACCTTGGCCCAGGCGCCGCCGTCAGTGAGCCCGCTTTCCACTACGATCTTGGGGCAGACATGCCCAGGAATGCCGATCAGGAGATCATAGGCCGCGGTAGCGGTTTCGAATCGCACCAATCCTTTTTCAATGCTCTCCACCGAATGCAAGGGATGGAAGGAAATGCCCTCCTGCGAGAGCCTTTCCTCGAGCACCGAGCAACCGCTTTCCCCAATGACCGGGAGAGACATTGGTTTCGGCGAATACACGTGTATCTCGGCCTCCACTGCCTTCGCTTTGAAATAGTCGCCGAGGAGCAGAGCAGTCTCAAATGGAGCTGGAGCGCAAGGGTAGGGTGAGTTCGGCAGCACAATCGCCACTCTGCCGCCTTCAAATGCCGCCAATCTGGCGGCTTCAGCTTCGATATTCTTGGGGTCATAGAAATTGAGGCCGTATTGTGAAAGCCCCGGCATGCTCTCCGGCTTTGCTTGAGCGCCCAGGGCCACAATCATGGCGTCCGCCGCCAATCGTTCGCCGTCCACAGTTGCGGAGCGACTCGCTGGATCAATGGATTCGATCGTGCCTTGCCGAACCGAAACCCCGTGATGTTCAAGTGCTTTGAGTGGACGCATGCCTTCTGCCATTGGAGCGGTTCTAAGGAACGCCCAGGTCTTTCTGAATCCAAAAAAGAAGCTATCACGCCTATCGACGAGTGTGATCTCGTCGTCTGGCGCTAGCTGCCTACTTAACGAAACTGCGGCCGCGACGCCGCCGAAGCCGCCACCGAGTATCAAAACGCTTGCCATGCCTCGCCTCCTCCGATAATTCTCGTAAGTAAAGTTTACCCGTGCTTAGACTAGCTGGATCATCAAGGCGTGAAGCTCGCTCACCCTTTGGATTCCCATGAATTGCTTATGAAAAGGTGGAGGGCCGGGTGATAAACTGTGCCCCGACGACCGGGCGAATAGTTCGGTCGTTTCTTAATGTTGGTCTCTACCTTGCAATGAGCGTTTGAGTACAATAGTGCACTTTTTCGCTAGAAGGGATTGAATCTGAGCCCCGAAACCAGATCGGATCGAACGAAGTGGGCCGTTGCGGCGCTGACGGGTGGCTTTGTCATCACTATCCTTCTGTTAGGCATCCTGGTGCACTCCATCACCCGGGATCTGACCGCGGCATGGACCGGTACCGGGCTCAATCCGTTTCAGGCAATTGTTTCCGGGGACGATGGCGATGGAGAGACATTGTTGCCCGGCGATCCCACATCAATGATCCCGCTTCCAGAAGTAACGCCCATGCCCTGGAACGGCAAAACGCGCGTCACGATCCTGCTTCTGGGGCTCGATTTTCGAGACTGGCAAGGCGGTGTTGGGGCGCCCCGTTCGGATACGATGATCCTTCTATCGGTCGAACCGGTTACTAAACAGGTGAGTATTCTTTCCATTCCGCGCGATTTGTGGATCGACATTCCCGGCTTCCAACACAATCGCATCAATACCGCATACAGCTCGGGCGAGGGGAATCGCCTTCCAGGAGGTGGCCCGGGTCTGGCTATGAAGGCGGTCGAGAGCGTGGTGGGAGTTCCAATTCAATACTATGCGGTGGTCGATTTCGCCACATTCGAGAACCTGATTGATGAGATCGGGGGCATCGATGTGCTGGTGAAACAACGAATGAAGATATCGCCCATCGGCCGAACGAGCTTTTGGCTGGATCCCAAGGCCTATCACTTTGATGGCGCCGAGACTCTGGCATACGCGCGCAATCGGAAGGTGGGTGGAGGTGATTTTTCGCGCGCGGAACGGCAGCAGCAGGTCGCCCTGGCGATCCTGGATCGGGTGGTGGGCTTCGACATGATCGGAACGTTGATTGCCAAAGCGCCCTTCCTGTATCAGCAGTTGGCTTCCGGCGTGCGCACAAACATGTCGCTGGAGGAGATGATTTCGCTGGCCTGGCTCGGGGTTTCAATTGATACGGCGAATATTCGACAGGAAGTAATTTCCCCTCCAAGCATGGTGGGGTTCCACACTACGGATTCCGGAGCGCAAGTACTGCGACCGGTGCCATCCGAAATCCGCAAACTGCGGGACGAACTATTTGTAGATACGAGTTTGATCGGCCAATGAGCAACCGTTGCCGGATACTAAGCATTGCGCATAGCCATGCATTGGATCGCTTGCGAACGGGGGTAAGCGTTCATTGAGTGATTTTCAGGACACAGGACCGCTCCGACCCCCGGAGCAGCCGCAACTTGAGCAGGATGGTTCGACGCGCCGATGGTTGCTGTGGATCGGCGGAATCCTGTTATTTGCCATCATTGTGCTGGGAGTGGGGGGAATCTCAGGATACGCCTCGGGGCTCGATCAGCGAAATTCGCGCTCCAGCAGCGAAAGCTCGCTTCTCATCCAGGAGCAGTTCGATCTGGGGGTGCAGGATTTGTTAGAGGGTCGTTGGGAACTTGCTCGCCAGCGATTCGCCTACATCATCGAAATTGAACCCGATAATTCGGCAGCACGCGAGCTGCTCGGAGATGCACTCGTCGCTCTGGATCAGCCCACGCTGGCCCCGACTCTGACTCCCAGCCCTACGCTTGATGTCACTCCGACCCCGACCCTCGATTTGAGTTCAATCGATGGATTGTTCGCAGCCGCCCAGGCCGCGCACGGTTCGGGTGACTATGACATCGCGTTTGAAGCACTAGTTACGCTCATCGCGGAAGTGCCGGATTTTCGACGAGTAGAAGTAAATCAGCTGCTATTTTCTGTGCTGAGAAATCGCGGCCTGGACAAGATCTGGCGAGGAGATCAGGAACAGGGAATTTATGATCTGACACTGGCAGAACGCATATCTCCGTTAGACAACCAGGCCTCCAGCTGGCGAAACTCGGCCGCGTTCTATCTGTTCGCCAACAGCTACTTTGGTTTGGATTGGAAACTCGCAACAGAGTACTTATCTCAAATCTGCAGCGCGGCCATCTGGGACGGCTGTTGGAAATACTCTCAAGCTGCCTGGCAATACGGAATTAAACTCATGGAGGCCGAAGATCCATGTGGCGCAGTTTTGCAATATGACGCCTCGCTTCGCACCCGTGAAGACAGCAACAAAGCTCCGACTGCCACTGAAGCCGCCGATATTTGCATGACAGCCACCGCACCTGCGCCAACCCCCACACCCAGCCCGACTTTCGATCTAACGACGACGGTGACTCCTTCGGCTACCGTTCCAGGCCCGACTGCGACCCCGACCCTTACCGAAACGGCAGGGCCGAGCCTTACGCCCACCGAGACCCCGACTCCCACTCATACGCCGACTCCCACTCATACGCCGACTCCCACAGTAACTCCTGGGTAGGCTAAATCGTTCCAGTCTGGCTAGGAATTCAAGCTTTCGTTCCCGGTCAACAGCTTTGCAATCCTCGGCCAATTCATGATTTCGCTGCTGTGTGCCGAATCCTGGATAGGGCTCCCGTTGACCTCAAGGTTAGAATACAACCTCGACATCCAAAACCCATGCCATCTGAATACGACTATGACCTGTTCGTCATTGGCTCCGGCCCGGCAGGTCAGCGCGCCGCTATCCAGGCGGCCAAGCTCGGCAAACGTGTGGCTATCGCAGAGCGAAAGGCCGTCGTCGGCGGCGCATGGATCAATACCGGCACGATCCCGAGCAAGACGCTGCGCGAAGCGGTGTTGTATCTCTCAGGCTATCGGCTGCGCGAGTTGTATGGCGCATCTTATTCGGTAAAGCAGGACATTAGTATGTCTGATTTGTTGGTTCGAACCGATCACGTGGTGAAGCAGGAACTCGATATCACCCGCCACCAGCTCCAGCGCAACGATGTGGAGTTGATTTCAGCAGAGGCTTCCTT
This sequence comes from uncultured bacterium, assembly GCA_965364895.1. GTDB lineage: Bacteria > Chloroflexota > Anaerolineae > Anaerolineales > E44-bin32 > JADFRG01. The sequence goes on along the minus strand of CBDTZL010000050.1, from coordinate 7,399 downwards.
CATTGACGCCAATACACTTCATCTGGGATCGGTCAAAGATCGGGGTCAGCGCAGTGTGACCGCTGACAAGGTTGTCGTGGCAACCGGGACCACCGATACACGAGCCCCGGATATCGAATTCGACGGAATGCGAATTTTGGCCAGTGACGACATCCCGAAGATGAGCAAAATTCCCAAGTCGCTGGCGGTAATCGGCGCGGGGGTGATTGGTAGCGAATACGCCTCGATGTTTGCAGCGCTCGGGGTGCGGGTGACGCTGATCGATAAACGTGAGCATTTGCTGGACTTTATCGATGCCGAGATCGTGGACGCACTGATCTATCACCTGCGAGAAAATCGCGTAATTCTTCGATTAGGAGAAGAGGTCACGGCCATTGAGCGAATTGAGACCAACGTTGGCGAGCAAGTACGAATTCACCTGGCCAGCGGCAAGAAGCTAACTTCGGAACTGGCGCTCTACAGCATAGGCCGTACTGGAGCCACCCAGGAGCTCGGCCTCCCATCGGTCGGACTCAAGCCAGATGACCGCGGCCGTCTAGCTGTGAATGAGGACTATCAAACCGAAGTTCCTAGCATTTATGCGGTCGGGGATGTAATCGGTTTTCCGAGCCTTGCTTCGACTTCAATGGAGCAGGGAAGGCTAGCGGCTCGCCATGCGTTTGGCATGAAAACCAAGAGCCTTCCTGAGCTCTTTCCATATGGCATCTACACCATCCCCGAGATCTCTATCGTCGGTAAAAATGAGCAGGAGCTGACCAAGGCCGGCGTTCCGTACGAGGTGGGCAAGGCGCACTACAGAGAGATCGCACGCGGTCAGATCTTAGGCGACAGCAGCGGACTCCTCAAACTAGTGTTCCGCCATGGCTCGGGGGAGCTGCTGGGAGTGCATATCATCGGGGAGGGAGCCAGCGAACTGATCCACATCGGGCAGGCGGTCCTGGCCTTCGGCGGAAATGTGGATTACTTCATTAACACGGTCTTCAACTATCCGACGCTGGCCGAGGGCTATAAGACTGCCGCATTTGATGGAATCAACCGTATGGGCTCCGCCTCGGATACCATCTCCATCCGCCCCATGGGCAAAGAGGCCTTAAGCTGAGCAAATTCGTCTACCCGCAGACCCATACCGTCGATCACGTTGACGATTACCACGGCACCCAGGTTGCAGACCCTTATCGCTGGCTCGAAGATTCTGACACCCCCGAAACCAGAACCTGGATCGAAGCACAAAACCACCTCACTTTCGGATACCTGGGAAGCATTCCATCTCGCGAGCACTTGCGTGATCGCCTGACCGAACTCTGGGATTACCCGAAGGAAGGCGCTCCCTTCAGGCGCGCGGACCGTTACTTTCAGTTCCGCAATTCAGGCCTTCAGAACCAAAACGTACTGTACGTGATGGATTCAGTCGATGGTGAAGCGCGCGTCCTGTTGGACCCCAATGCCCTTTCTGTTGACGGAACCGTCGCGTTGACCCGATGGGCAGTCAGCCCCGGCGGTGCACTGCTGGCTTATGCCACGAGCGAGAGCGGATCCGATTGGCTGACCTGGCGGGTAAGAACCATTGAATCGGGGGAGGATCTCCCGGACGTGCTTCGGTGGAGCAAATTCTCTGAAGCCTCGTGGCTCAAGGACAGTAGCGGCTTCTACTACTCGCGCTATGATCGGCCTGAAGACGGCGCCGGAACGACCGGGCTCAATCAATACCACAAGCTATATTTCCATCAAATCGGGGAACGCCAGGAAAGCGATGAACTGATCTACCAACGCCGGGACGAGAAGGAGTGGGGCTTTGCGGCCGAAGTCTCAGACGATGGCGACTATCTGGTTGTCCACGTCTCGCAAGGAACGGATACGCGGAACCGCGTCTTTTATCAAGACCTCGACTCAAACGCAGATTTCGTGGAACTCATTCAAGAACTGGAAGCCGAGTACATTTTTCTAGGCAACGATGGCCCGGTTTTCTACTTTCGATCTGATTCCAATGCGCCGCTTGGCTGCGTACTAGCGATAGATACCGAGAATCCCATCGATCGCAAAACGCTCATTCCCGAACAGCAGGATGCCCTACAACATATGCTCATGGTGAACAATGAATTTGTCGGGCTGTTCCTGCACAATGCAACCCATCAGATCGCCCGCTTTAGCCTCGACGGCAAGTTACTCGGAGCCATCGATCTTCCAACCTTCGGGTCGATACCCACCACCCTGAACGACTTTGAGCTGACCGGCAGGCGTGATCAGGATGAGCTTTTCTTCTCGTTCTGGTCATTTCTCCATCCGAATACAGCATACCGCTTCGATTTTCAAACGGGCGAAGCCAAGCCCATATCGTTACCCCCAATCGATTTCGATGTGAGTGGTTACGTAACCCGGCAGATATTTGTGAGAAGCAAGGACGGTACCCAGCTGCCGTTATTCCTCACACATCGCAGTGACATGCAAACCGATGGGACAAACCCCACTCTGCTATATGGCTATGGCGGGTTCAAGATCTCGCTCACACCCCGCTTTAGCGTGAGCAACTTAGTGTGGCTTGAGCAGGGTGGAGTGCTGGCCTGGGCGGTGCTACGCGGAGGCGGCGAGTATGGCGAGCAGTGGCATCAAGCCGGCATGCTGGAGAACAAGCAAAATGTCTTTGACGACTTTATCGCATGCGCTGAGTATCTGATTGAGGCTGACATCACGGGACCGAACAAGCTCGCTATTATGGGGGCTTCAAACGGCGGGTTGCTGGTCGGCGCGTGCGTGAACCAGCGTCCTGATCTATTTAGCGCTGCGGTCCCGATAGTGGGAGTGATGGACATGCTGCGATTTGACAAGTTCACTATCGGATGGGCCTGGGTAAGTGACTATGGAAGCGCGGAGGACCCTGAGCAATTCGAGACACTGAAGGCCTACTCGCCGCTTCACAACTTGCAACCTGGAGTCCAATATCCAGCTACATTAATCGTCACCGCGGACCACGACGACCGGGTCGTCCCGGCCCACTCCTTCAAGTACGCGGCCGCGTTACAGGCAGCGCACGTTGGAGATGCTCCGACCCTGATTCGCGTTCAAACTAAGGCCGGCCACGGGCTTGGTAAGCCTACCGCCATGCTTATCGACGAGGCGGCCGACATTTGGGCGTTTCTCTCCGCGACCCTGGATATCCCGGGTGAGAGCTAGCTAATCGAAAAAAGCGCTCCCCAGCGGGGAGCGCTTTTTAGTTGATGGTTTCTGCAAATCTCAGCCGCTTGAAGCGGCGCAATCTCACTCTGTGCGAACGTGGTCAATCCGCAGGGGGCTGAAATCCAATTTGCGCCAGGACGCCCATTAATCCACCGCCCTCGGTAACCTCAATCTCGTATGACACGATCTTGTCACCTTCTACGGTGAGCTTTCCGGCTTCGTGCGGTAGCTTGACTGATTTTCCCGACGCTGGAATTACACCAAAGCCCATTGGCGTGAGGTCCAGATCCGCCGTGTGAGTTCCCTTCAGGTGAGTGCCCGTGTTAATGACATTTCCCTCGGCTCCCATGGTATGCATGCCGAAATCCAGATCGGGTATGCCACCCTTAAGCGCCTTTGAGAGACCTAGCCACATTTGGGCGTCCACAGGCTCAGGAACTGGCCCGCTGAATGTAAAATCGTCGGCCAGGTATTCCATAACTTTGTCGTAATCGCCCGTGTTGAAGGTACTTACAAATTGATCTACTAATTCTTGGGGTTCCATCAGTTTCTCCTTTAGCTCGATCTGCGATCCTTGGGGATAGTCAGCTTTGCTTCGATAAAGTATTTATGGGGCAAACGCAGCGAGTTTCCGATCGTGCGAATTTCTTCGATCTCTTCGTTCGTCACTCGGCCGTCTGCATCTCCTACCCGGAATAGCACTTTAAGGAATTCGATTCGCTGCTCTTCATCGGTGTTCTCAAAAAACTCGCGTGACAACCGATAGTAATCCATGTCTGGGCCGATCTCTGAAACCGCTACCTCGACCACGAACGCGGCCTGATCTGCGCTCAGCTTCCAACCATCTTCCAAAGCCTTGGATATCGCCGTGAGCTCGTCATCGGTAACTTCCAGATCAACATGCGCTACCCGGGCCATTAACCCGCCTGCGAGCGAAAGCAGTCGCAGCTCTGTGTCAGGGATATCTAAGCTGACCTCCTGACCATCCATGCGCAGCTGGAGGCCGTAGTACACCTTATTCTTGATGTAATCCTCAAAGTGCTCCTCACGGTTGGGCGCATCGCGCAAAGCTTCCTCTCGCCGTGAGACCGATCCGGATACCAGTCGGCCGAACCGACCCAGACTGACCGCATCAATCTCAGCCTCGATGGAATCGATGACGGTGCGCTCCTCGTCGGTCACGACGCCGTCCGCGCCTACCAATTCCTCCAGCGCCTGTTTGGCGAGCGCCTTGTCCTCAGAGGATTTCAATTGATCTTTCAGCTGATCCACCAATCGTTCGCGCTCGGCTTCGCCAACTGGTGATTTGATGTACATCTCGAGCGTCGCCCACTCTCGACCGGTCAGTTCTGGCAGGCGGAACAGCAGGTCTTTCAAGCTGTTGATCTCCTCGTTGGAGACCTCATGGTCCGCCCATGCAGCAGCCACGATAACCTTGCCAAGAGTTAGGATGAGTTCTGAATTTGGAATGGTGCACCTCCGCAGCCAGGGATTATAACTTCTGCCTGCTGTGGCGTGCTTAAGTTAGCTTACAAAAAATGCCTGACATTGGGAATTCCGTACTACAATTTTCTCCTGATCCTGCAGAAGCGAGAAGTCCAATGAAAATTAGCGATCTGGCTGCCTCCCTGTCCGAGTCGGCCACCATGAAATTCAACGAACGAGCCAATCAGATGCGGGCTGAGGGCAAACCGATCATCCATCTCGGTATCGGGGAGCCCAAGAACAAAGCCCCGGAGGCCGCGGTAGCTGCCTCTATGAAAAAGTCGGCGGAGGGGTACTTCAAATACACTCCGGCAGCCGGGCTGCCCTCGCTTCGCACCGCAATCGCGGATTACACGACCGAGCGCTACGGTGTTGAGGTTTCCCCGGCAAACGTGATTGCCTCCAATGGATCGAAGCACGCGTTGTTCAATGTGCTGATGGCGATCGTCAATCCCGGCGATAAGGTGCTGATGCCTGTGCCGTATTGGGTAACCTATCCGGAAATGGTGAAACTGGTGCGCGGCACTCCCGCATTCGTTCAGCCGGAGCCGGGCACACTCATACCGAGCGTTGGCGCGGTCATCGAGGCCGTGGATCAGGACACGGCAGCAATTCTGATCAACAGCCCCAACAACCCTTCCGGAATGGTCGCGTCGGCAGCCTTCCTGGAGGAGCTTGTGGCGTATTGTGAGAGCCAGGACGTCTACCTCATCATGGACGACATTTACCGGGATTTGGTGTTCGATGACGGCGCGGCGGACTCTGCGTATCGGTACACAAGCGAGGCGCTCGACTCTTCGCATGTCATTGTGATTAACGGAGTGTCGAAGCTCTATGGGATGACCGGGCTGCGGCTCGGCTGGTCGGTCGCGCCGGCCGAAGTAAGCTCGGCAATCAACAAGATACAAGGGCAGATGACGTCCAATGCTTCGGTCATATCTCAGGCCGGAGCGGAGGGGGCACTTTTGGGCGATCAAAGTGTGGTCAATGAGCTCCGCCTCCACCTGCAGGAAAATCGAGATCGATTGCTGGAGGAGTTGGCCGACCTGGAGGGCCTTAAAGTGGAGCGTCCCCAGGGAGGCCTTTACTGTTTTCCGGACTTTTCGGCCTTCAATCCCGATTCGAATGCGCTGGCGGAGTTCTTGCTTGAAAAGGCAATGGTTGTGACGGTGCCGGGCGTCGAGTTCGGTATGGAAGGTCATATCCGGTTGGGATTCGCCGGTACAGCAGAGAATGCGGTGGAGGGCGCTCGCCGCATCAAATGGGCGCTCGATCCCAGCCAGCCGGACCAAATTCAAATGGGCGACGAGCTTGTCACCAGGGATTGGGACTAATCGCTAGAGAGGGATAAAACATGGAATGGCTCACTAACCCTGAGATTTGGATTGCTTTGCTCACGCTAACAGCGCTCGAAATCGTCCTTGGGATCGACAATGTCATCTTCATCTCGATTCTGGCGGGCAAATTGCCAGCAGATCAGCAGGACAAAGCCCGGCAAATAGGCTTACTCCTGGCAATGTTGATGCGAATCGCACTGCTCTTCTCGTTAAGCTGGCTTGTAGGTTTGACGGAGCCGCTCTTCACAATCTTTGGATTAGAGGTCACCGGAAGGGCTCTGATCCTTATCGGTGGCGGATTGTTCCTGCTCGGCAAAGCCACTTTGGAGATCCACGACAAGCTAGAGGGCGAGGAGGGCCACAGTTCGGCCGCGGTGCGAGCGACCCTTGGGGCAGTCTTGGTTCAGATCGTTCTGCTGGATATTGTGTTCTCTCTTGATTCGGTGCTGACCGCAGTCGGTATGGTCACTCAGATTGGAGTCATGGTCGCGGCGGTAGTCATCGCGGTGTTGATCATGCTTGTGGCCTCCGGCCCCATTAGCCGATTCGTAAATGAGCGTCCAACGCTCAAAATATTGGCGCTCAGCTTCCTGCTGCTAATAGGCGTCTCGCTCATTGCGGAAGGCTTGGATTTCCACATTCCGAAAGGCTACATCTACTTCGCCATGTTTTTCTCGCTCTTTGTGCAAGTGCTTAACCTACGGTTGCGCAAGCCGGCTTCAGAGCCGGTCCATCTGCGGCAGCGCTATGCACCAGGTGATGGAGAGAGCGGCGTCGCGGCGCCGGCCGGGAGCTAACTATTCGCCCCCGCTTGCGTCATTTCAAGCTCTGACGCAGACTTGAACCATGCGTTGGAAAGAGTTGGGGCTGGCTATTATTTTGGTCGTCGCGCTCAGCGCATGCCAGGGGTTTGCGGGCACACAAGTCGAGTCGACGTCTGAGGTCGTACCTCCGACCGACGTTCCGCTCCCAACCGACACCTCCACGCCGGAGCCGACCTCAACCGAAACCCCGACCCCTATCCCTACTCCAACAGCGACCGAAACGCCGCTGCCGACGGCAACTCCCACCGAAACCTTTACGCCCACGCCGCTTCCCGCGGGTTGGGTGGAAGTTCCAGACGTCATAGGAATGCAGTATCTTGACGCCCGCAATCTGATCATCCGAAGCGGCCTCAACTTCGCCTACCGAGATGTGCTCGATCTGGATCTACCCAGGGGAAGCATCCTTATCCAGAATCCGGTTCCCGGTATCGGTAAGCCCGCCGGCAGCCTGGTGTTTCTGTTCCGTGTATTTCATGCGCCTCCGGCATTGGTTAGCGAGATTTGCTATCCGCTACGCCTGATCACCACCGGGGGCAGATTGCTGTTTTTTGTCGATCTGGAGCAGGACCAGAAGTACCAGAT
>CBDTZL010000049.1:0-14018 GCA_965364895.1 uncultured bacterium | reverse complement strand
TGCCGGGTTGGCCGAGATCAACGCGGAAATCCGCAGTGGCGATTTGCGTGATGCCAAGCTATTCGCCGCCGGTGCCAATGCCGACCACGGGTTGCGCCGCACTCAGGCCGACAAGCGCAATGCGATCCTGGCGCTGTTGGTTGTTTACCCAGTGCTGGCTTCGGCAGGCTTCGGTCGATCGTCAATTCAGCCGGCCGCGATCCAATCCGAGGTCATCCCTTCCGGGAAAACTGATGGTCCGCTGACTGAGCTAGAAGCCACGATGTCGGCGATGTCGACCGAGCTGGCCGGATCGCGCGCGGAACTGATGCGGGCCGAACAGGTTCAAACCGCGGTGGTTTAACTCTTCAGGCGGCTGAGGCTTACCCATCGCAGACCCCGTCGGCTTTGACCGGCGACTCGTCAAACGAAGAGGCGAGTGTCACTTATCTGACGCCGCAGGCACTTTTCGTACCGGAGGCTAGCAATACTCCGATGCCCTCAGCGACCTCGCCACCAACTGCAACATCTACCTTATCGCCCGCACCGACGGCCAGCGCAATCCCCCCGAGCCCTACTCCAGTCGCTGATTCTTGCTCGGGCTTGTCGATCGGCGCTTTCGAGCTGAACGGATCAGAGGCGACCTGGCAGCTCGTCAACGATAGCTCAGGAGGAAGAACGCTGACGGGACTGGTTCTGAATTGGCCCAGTGCAAATGCCAGTCTAAAGAAAGTGCGGTTGGGCGGATCGCTGATATGGAATCAGGGAGATGATGCGCCGGAGACCAATATCCAAGACGGATGGAAGGGGAATCGTAACTTGCCTGCTGGTCCGCCCAACAAGATCCTATTGTTTGAATTTAGCGCTACCGCAAATCCCTCGAGCTACAGCTTGGACCTCGAATTTGACAGCGGCTGTCAGCTTACCTCTTCAGGTTAGGATGATTCCTATCCTGGAGATAAGCCTCGGCTATTCGTCTTGAATGTAGAAATCGAGAAATTCGTGGCAGTGCCCACATCCGATCTGGGGCACCTCAACCGGTCCGGCGATATGTAAGCAGGAAGAGGAAATTTCGACGCCCCGGCCCATCCCAAGAATTCCGGACTTGACCTTAGGATGAAGCACCAGGTTGGGGCAGGCATTGGCCATTGCAATACGAGGCACTGGGCATTTGCCGCACAGGTCGGGAGCCCATGTACCAGCATTGCGTGAATCCGCAATTAAGCGGCATTCCTGATGATCCTTGCCGCGGTGGTAGTCCTCAAAATAGTACGGGCATTCTGATCCAGCGGGTGTGCGCATAGCCAATATTCCTTAATGCGTCGGGAGATTCGATGGCTTCTCCCTTTGATAACTCCGTTGCTCGCGCTCGTCAAGCGTTCTTCGGCACTCGAGCCGAGCCGGCAAGATTATAGCAAGTGATGGAAGAGGGTGTGTGAGTTTGAGGTTAAGAAGGAACTATACGCGGGTGAGGTATTCCCCGTTTCGGGTATCCACGCGAATGGTGTTGCCGGCCTCCACGAAAAGGGGCACTTTTACTTTGACGCCGGTCTCCGTAGTTACGCTCTTCGTAGCACCTGTGGCGGTGTCACCCTTGACATCGGTCTCCGACTCGGTGACCTTCAGGTCGACTGCGGTTGGAAGTTCCACCTCAAGGGGCTCAGACCCATTGAAGGTCAGTTTGACTTCGAGTCCCTCGGTCAGGTACTGGACCGAATCCCCGAGAACCGAAGAGTTGATGGTCGGCTGTTCGTAGGTCTCATTTTCCATGAAGGTCAGCAGGTCCCCTTCGCGATAGAGGTACTGCGCAATCTTGTAATCAAGGCGGATGTCCTGCACGCGATCGCCTGAGTTGAAAGTCTTCTCTACCAGCGCACGGCTGCGAAGATCGCGAATCTTGACCCGGATGGTGGCCTTGCCGCGCCCCGGTTTGTGATGAGAGTATTCGATCACCTTGTAGATCTGCCCATCCAGCTCAAAGGTGACACCCCCGCGAAGTTCATTAACATCAATCATGGCGGAAAAGATTATAGCGCGACTAAAGTCCCAACCAGCGCGTGGCCTGGCCAGGCAGCTCGCTCATGGGTCCTATGCGTTGGGTTACATTCGGTAGCGAATTGATAAACGCTTTGCCATAGCTCTTCGTGAGCAAGCGGCTGTCGAAGCTGACCACCACCCCACGATCCGAACGCGTCCGGATCAGCCGGCCAAATCCCTGCCGAAACCGAAGAATAGCCTCCGGAAGCGAGTACTCGCTGAATGAATTTTCATAGGTCTCGGCGCGGGCAGCGATGATCGGATCGGTAGGGCGATCAAAAGGCAGCCGAACGATTGCCAACACCGACAGCGCATCACCGGGAATATCAACCCCTTCCCAAAACGACCTCGAACCCAGCAGCACAGCTTGTTCGGTCGATCGGAAGCTCTCGAGCAACGCGTGACGGGAAGCTCCTGCACTCTGCTCAAGCACGACGATTCCGTCGTTGGAAAGGGGAGCCGTGATGGCCCTAGCGGTTGTCATGAGCTGCTCGTTTGAAGTGAAGAGGACAAGCGTTTTTCCGCCGGTTGATCGGCAGAGCGCAATGAGTCCTCTTTCGACCGCGGCCTGGTAGGCGCGGCGCTCGCGAGGCTCGGGAATGTCATTGATGAGGTACAGCATGGTCGAGCTCTCAAAATCGAAGGGCGAGCCTACGGCCAGTTCGTCGGCATCTTCCGCGCTCAACCTACGTCTGAGGTAATCAAACTCTCCGGCAGTCGTCAGCGTAGCCGAGGTGACCACCACCGTCTCTTTTTCGTGCCACAGGAACTTCTCGACCAGGGGACCGACCTCAAGTGGGGCAGCGTGCATGGACAGGCGCCGGGGCTCCCCGCGCAGCTGAAGCCAATAGATCCTTTGCGGGTCGGCTTGAAAAATCAATTCGTCCAGGCTGGTCATGATTTCTTCAAGATCACCAGTCAGCGCGCGTAAACTAACTGCCAAATCCTCGGAGAAGCCCGCCTCCGATAGTTGGAGCGTGCCAGGCTCGGATCCCAGAGTGGGCTCCGAAGTTCCCGCGTTCAACTCTTCGGATGCAGCCACGATGGCCTGGAGCGAATCCAGCACCTTGGCCAGTGGGTTGCGCAGCTCATCCCAGCCGATCTCCACTTCGCTCCAGAACGGCAAGCTGCGCGTGGATGGAAGAATTCGCTCCTCCTGCCCGTACCGGCTGAGGGGTTCCCCATCCCGTCTGTGATCCATAAACTCCTGAAGTTGATCGAAGAAGCGAGCGGTGAGCGGTTGGGCTTCCCGCGCGGAGGTTGTTACGGTGCTCGCAATCTTCTGCAGCTGCTCATACGAGTCTGGAGGCAGGGCTTGCTTGGCTATCTTCAGCACGCGCGGGATCGGCGATCCTGACAGCTCTCGCAGCACTCGATTGAGATCGGCTTCTGTGACATCAAAACGAAGCCCACGCGTGGTAGCGGACTCCAAATGATGGCCCTCGTCGATGATCAGATACTCGTAGTCCGGTATCACACGGCTGCCGGTTGCGATGTCCGCCAGCAGCAACGCATGATTGACGATCACCACATGCGCGCCTTCGGCCTCCTTGCGGGATCGGTAGTATGGACAGGTTCCCCCAGTATGCTGGTAACAGGCTTCCAAACTGCAGTCTTCGTAATCTGACGACAGCCTCGACCAGATTCCGGCTTCAACCGGTCCTCGGATGTTGATCTCGTTCACATCACCGGTTCCGCCGCTTACCAACCAGACCAAAACCTTGGCCAACACACGCGCTTCTTCGGGGGAACGGGGTCCCAATCGGGCCATGGCGGACAACCGCCGCGGACAAAGGTAATTTCGCCGACCCTTGAGCACAGCCACCTTGTAATCCTTGTCCAGTGCAGCCTTCAAATCCGGTACGTCTTTGTGAACCAGTTGATCCTGGAGGTTGATGGTGTTTGTGGATACCAGCACTCGGTTTCCGGTTGCCGCAGCCCACTCGAGGCTGGGAATCAGATAGGCCATCGATTTTCCGGTCCCGGTGCCAGCTTCGACCAGCAGATGACGGCTCTCGGCAAGCGCCTCGCTTACGGCTTTGAGCATTTGAACCTGCTGTGTTCGGTGTTCGTAGCCTTCGATTGCTTTTGAAAGGTCGCCTCCAGGCTCAAGCAGCGCAGTAAGTTCCTCAATATCTAGATCCGATGGCTGGTCCAGCGGAGACAGCACGCCATTAGTGCTCGGCGGAGAGGAAAATGAGGCAAACTCCAGTCGACCGTCCTCCGGTTCGACGTCGCCGGCTTCCGTGCGCTCGTCGAGCGCGGCCTCAAACACCCAACCGGCTCCCCAATCGATCGGTTCTGCCATCTCGCTCAGCACTTTCAAGAGCGGGTAGGGCAACTCGAGCAAGTTTTCGTAAAGACGCTGGAAGACTTGCATCGTGGTTTTGGCATCATCCAAAGCGCGGTGGGCATTCGCAAGCGGGACCTTCAGAAGGCTGGCCAGCGAACCCAGGCCATAGCGCCCGGCGTCCGGCAATACGACCGCCGCCAGGTCATACGTATCGAGTGGCTGGTTGGACTTAAAAAGCCCTTTCCGCCGGAGAAAACTCAGGTCAAACTCGATTCGATGCCCCAAAATTGGCTCATCGCCCACGAACTCCTCAAGCGATTGGAGCACCTCGTTGATTCTTGGGGCTCCAGAGAGCATCTCGTCGGTGATTCCAGTCAACTGAGTGATGAATCGGGAGAGCGGCCGGCCAGGGTTGACGAGCCGACTCCACTCGCCTTCCTGCCGTGAATTGCGAAAGCGAACGGCGCCAATCTCAATTATGGCGTCGGTTATGGGGTCGAGACCGGTAGTTTCTATGTCTAATGAGACAAGGGTCTGCATGTGCGAGGTGCGTTCCGTGGCAGGGTCTGGCAGTATAACCGCTGTGCTATACTGCGCGCGCCGCGAGAAGAGGGCGGGGGATTCGTGCTGGCATCGCCCACGATGGGCAAAAAGGTCGTGATTTGTGGCAACCCTGCAACGCCAGGAGGACCGAAAGGCTATTAGTTCAGGGCAACGAGTTGTGATGATTGGGGTTTCTTTTAAGGAAGCGCAGGGTTCAGCCGGGTGACCGAATGACGCCCCGCGAAAGCGACGAGATGGAGCTCGTTCGCCGGGCTGCTTCCGACTCGGAAGCCTTCGGTGAACTCTACAATCGGCACGTCACGCGTATTTATAACTATATCTACTACCGCACCGGCGACTATCAGGACGCCGAGGACTTGACGGCGCGCGTGTTCCAGCGAGCGCTGCAGCACGTAGCTAATTTTCAAGACCAGGGCGTGCCGTTCTCGGCCTGGTTGTACCGGATAGCGCATAACCTGGTAGCGAACTGGCATCGCGATCGCAGCCGGCGCCCGGTGGTGCCGCTGGAGGACCATGTTGCCGACACGGGTGCGATTACGCACCCCGAAGCACTGGCAGTGGCTGAAGAGCAGAACCGCACCTTACTGGTGGCGGTTCGCAAGCTGCCTCCCGACCGACAGCAGCTGCTGATTTTGAAGTTCGTTGAACGGCTCTCGAATGCTGAGATCGGACAGATTATGGGCCGGACCGAAGGCGCAATTAAAAGCCTATACCATCGGACCCTGAACTCGCTGAGAGATCAGATTAAAAATATGGAAGACAATTCAAACTAGGAAGATGAGCCGATGAGTGCAAATCGACAGAGACTAAATCGCAAGCGAATCGAGCAGCTGCTCGAAGATTCGCTCGTTCCTATTGAGCCTAGCACTTCGTTTGTCAGCGATCTGCGAGCGCGGTTAATAACCGTTCGAGGCGGCCAGGTGCTTTCGCCTTGGATGCTGATTCTGATTTTAGCCTCCGTCGTCATATTCATCGCGAGTGCGCTAGGCCTTGTCCTTCGAGTTCTGCTTGCGCTGCTGGGTCTTGTTGGGCTCATGGAGCGGCGAAGGCGCAGCTCTAAGGCGCTCTCCGCATAGCATTAAAACGAACCGGGATGAGCACGCTCATCCCGGAATTTGTTTATAAAGTCTCTTTGTAACCGCAGCCCGCTTCTAGAAAAGTCCCCAGTCGGAGCCAACGCCTTCTTCCATCATGCCCGGGTCCCACGGGTCCATCGCCATCTCGATGGTTGTGGTGTTTCCGGTTGCTTCTTCGGCCTTGGCACGGGTCGACTCCAATAGCGCTGGCCCGTAGGGGCAAAAGGGAGTGGTCATGATCATCTTTACATTTTGTTTTGAATCCTCAATGGATAGATCTCGCACCAGACCCAACTCGATCACGCTCAGCCCGATTTCGGGATCCATCACCTGGCGCAGCGCTTCGCGCACCTGTTCAGACTCATCTGGATTGGTTGAATCCGCTTCCCAGATCAAACTTGTGGCAGCGTCATCTGTCATGCGGGTAATTCCTCCGGGGTTTGTGCAACTTGCAGCGTGAAGGTGCAGTGAGTGTCACCATCTAACAGGCAGTTCACGCGTTCGGTGGGAAGATCAAGCGCGGTAGCGATAAATCTCGTGTCAACCGCGCAAACTTCAGGATGTGCACGTCCGATTTGGAAGTAGGGGCAGCCCATCTCTCGAATGACTACCTCGTCCCCTCGCCACTCATAATCGGCGTCAAAGCCCTCTTCGTTCAACATATCCATGAGCAGAGGCAGACGTTCCTTCAGCGGTAAACCCTGAAGCTGGGAGGCGTATTGGGTTGCCATCGCATTGGCCACCCCAGTAAATAATTCAGTTACGAGATCTACAGAAACATGATCTTTAATTTCATCGAGCAATCGATTGGTAAGCTTAAAATAGCGCCCAGGGTAAAGTTCGAAGGCCTTTTCAGTGAGCGAAAATACGTGATATGGCCTGCCAACGCCGTGCTTTACCTCTTCTGCTACCACCAAATCCTGCGCCTGGAGCGCGGTGATATGGTGGCGAACGGAAACGGGCGAAACTTCCGCTGCATCCGCAAGGTCGTTCACAGTGCACTTTCCCTGCGCCTTGAGGGTACGTAGGATGACCTCTCTAGTCGGTGATGCCATAGCGAAGAAAGTATAGCATGCAGACCTCAAACGGGTCAATAATTCTCATTTTTCCTATATTTATCAGTCAGAATGTAGGGGTGTCGGAGCATTTACTCCATCAAAGTGCTCCAATCAGCACTGAGTCAAGGTGTGCCCGCGCCATTTCCGCCGCTGTAAATCCCCCTTTGAGCCTGCCTGATAGGTAATATTTCAAAGAATATTGACGAAAAATAGCACGGCGTGCTATAATCCAGCCGCATTCGTAGTAACTAAGGAGAAATCCCATTTCTGTCACCTTAGAAATCAAAAATCTGCACGCATCAATCGATGGGAAAGAGATCCTCAAAGGCGTGGATCTCACGATCAAACAGGGCGAAATCCATGGTTTGATGGGCCCAAACGGTGCTGGCAAAACCACTTTGGCCAACGTTCTGATGGGTCACCCCTCCTACGAAGTGACACAGGGGGAGGTCATCTTCAAAGGCGAGAACATTCTGGGTATGCCTCCCGACGAGCGCTCCCGCAAGGGCCTCTTCCTAGCTTTTCAGTATCCTGTGGCGATCCCCGGAGTGTCGGTCGCGAACTTCCTCCGAATGGCGGTAAACGCACGTCGTACCGCGGAAAACGGCAACGGGAAGGCAATTCCGCTTCCAGAATTCCGTGAGCTTCTCAAGGCCAAAATGGACTTGTTGAAAATTCCCCATGAATTTGCCGGACGTCACCTCAATGATGGGTTCTCGGGAGGCGAAAAGAAGCGTGCCGAGATCCTGCAGCTTGCCACACTGGAGCCGGCGATCGCGATCCTAGATGAGACCGATTCTGGGTTGGATATCGACGCGGTCCGAATCGTGGCGAAGGGGATCAACGCACTTATCGGGGAAGAGCTCGGTATCCTCATCATCACTCACTATCAACGCATCCTGAACTACATCAAACCCGATTTCGTGCACATTCTGCTCGCCGGTCGGATTCTCCAATCCGGCGGCCCGGAGCTTGCTGAGCATTTGGAAGAAGTCGGCTACGAAGGAATCCTGGAGTTATAGCGATGGCCACACCTGCGGATCTAAAACAACTGGACGGCATCGGCAAATATAAATACGGATTCAGTGACCCAGACGTCACTGTGTTCAAGACCCGCAAGGGCCTCGATGAAGAGGTCGTGCGTCAAATTTCGGCCATGAAGGAAGAGCCGGAGTGGATGTTGGAGTTCCGGCTCCGTGCTCTGGAGCATTTCTTCGAGCGTCCAATGCCGGACTGGGGCGGTGATCTCAACCGGATGGATCTGGACAACATCTACTACTACGTCAAACCCACGGATAATGAGAGCAAATCCTGGGACGACGTCGACGACACGATCAAGGCGACTTTCGACAAGCTTGGCATCCCGGAGGCGGAACAGAAGTTCCTTGCCGGCGTTGGAGCCCAATACGAATCAGAAATGGTGTACCACAGCATCCAGGAGCACTTGGACAAGCTGGGGGTAATCTTCGTCAGCATTGAAGACGGACTTAAAAATCATGAAGATCTCTTTCGGGAATACTTTGGGACCGTCATTCCACACACGGATAATAAATTTGCGGCGTTAAACAGCGCGGTGTGGTCTGGAGGCTCGTTCGTCTATGTTCCGAAAGGGGTTAAGGTAGAGCTTCCATTGCAGGCCTACTTCCGCATGAACACAGCCAATCTTGGCCAGTTTGAGCGCACGCTGATCATTGTCGAAGAGGGTGCCGAAGTTCATTATGTCGAGGGCTGCACTGCTCCGAT
Organism: uncultured bacterium; assembly: GCA_965364895.1. GTDB lineage: Bacteria > Chloroflexota > Anaerolineae > Anaerolineales > E44-bin32 > JADFRG01. The sequence continues at coordinate 5,268 of CBDTZL010000049.1, read as the reverse complement.
CTACACCACCGATTCATTCCACAGCGGCGTGATCGAGATCGTCGTCAAGGACGGCGCCCGGTCGCGCTACACAACGATCCAAAACTGGTCCGTGAACGTGTACAACCTGGTCACCCAGCGCGCAATGGTTCATAAAAACGCCAAGCACGAATGGGTAGACGCCAACCTCGGCAGCCAGTTGACGATGAAATACCCCTCCTGCTATCTGATAGGCGAGGGGGCCTACGGGGGGATCCTGTCTATGGCTTTCGCAGGTAAGGGGCAGCATCAGGATACAGGCGGCAAGGTGATCCATGTAGCCCCACATACCACCAGCCGCATAACATCAAAATCCATCAGCAAGGACGGCGGCCGCGCGTCGTACCGGGGCCTGCTGAAAATTTATAAGAACGCGGTTGGTTCACGTTCCAATGTCGTTTGTGACGCGCTTCTGCTGGATGAAGAGTCTCGCTCCGATACCTATCCCTATATTGAGATTGACGAGAGCGATGTCAGCGTCGGGCATGAGGCTTCCGTCAGCAAGATCGGCGAGGAGCAGCTGTTTTACCTGAGGAGCCGCGGCCTATCCGAAGAGGAAGCGATCACCATGGTGGTCTCAGGTTTTATCGAGCCATTGGTGCGAGAGCTTCCCATGGAATACGCAGTGGAAATGAACCGCTTGATCCAGCTGCAGATGGAAGGATCGATCGGCTAGCATCGTCGAAGTCCGGGGCACGCGGGTTGGGCCTGAGGCTCAACTCTAGAATCCCCAGGGCCGGCGGGAGCCGGCTCTTCGTCTGAAACTTACTAAGATGACAACTACTGATCCCAAAGTAAAGCGCAAGCGTATCGTCCGGCGAGCAACCTCCGCAGAATTTCAGTTCTCCTTGGAGCAGGTGGTCGAGGCCTCTGAAGCGCTCAACGAGCCAGATTGGCTGAGAGAGCGTCGAAATTCTGCATGGAACTCGTGGGAATCGCTCCCTCTCCCCACAACCAAGGACGAACCTTGGAGGCGGACAGATCTACGCAATATTCCAGCTGATCGTTTTTCCACAAAACCAAGCGAAAATGGTCGGGTCGATCGAGAAATGGCCAAACCCGGCCCTTCGCTGCTGCTGAGACCTGGCCACGAACCTCAACTTGAAAATCTTGGGCAGATCGGCGACCAGGGCGTCGTTTTTGCAGACTGGGCAACTGCCGTGCGGGATCATTCGGAGCTCCTGCAGAAATACATGGGCTCAGTCGTCCCCGATGACGAGGGAAAGTTTTCCGCTCTGGCTGCCGCATTGGCTATAGATGGGGTACTGGTTTATATCCCAGCCGGGGTACAGATAGATATCCCGTTCCATTCAACGCTCTGGGCGCCCGGCAATGATCTTGCTGTATTTAGCCGTGTGCTGATCATTGTCGAAGATGGGGCCTCTGCATCGGTGGTCCATGAAATGGCTTCACCTGGAGGGGAGCAGGCCGCGCTGCACGCGGGGATCGTCGAAATACTCGTTGGCGCGAATGCCGAACTTACCTTTGCCGAAGTTCAAGACTGGGGCGACCACATGTGGAATTTCACACATGAACGGGCGCGTGTCGGCCGAGATGGGCGTATGGATTGGATCTTTGGTGCAGCAGGGAGCCACCTCACGAAGAACTTCTCAGAACTCTCGCTGGATGGTCAGGGTGCGCATGGTCGCTGGACAGGTTTTTACTTTGCAGACGGCAAGCAGCATCTGGATCACGATACGCAGCAGAACCACATGGCTCCCAATACAACCAGCGACTTGCTGTTCAAGGGTGCCCTGGTCGACAAGAGCCGATCGGTTTGGCAGGGCATGATTTACGTCGCTCCAAGCGCTCAACAAACGGATGGATTTCAAGCTAATCGCAATCTAATTCTCAGCAAGCATGCGCGGGCCGACTCCATTCCTGGTCTGGAAATCCTCGCTGATGACGTCCGGTGCACGCATGGAGCAACCGTCAGCCAACTGGAGGAGGAACCGATCTTCTATTTGATGTCCCGAGGAATCCCGCGCGAGCAGGCAGAGCGGTTGGTAATTGAAGGATTCTTTGCTACTGTAATGGAGCGCATTCCGCTCGAAACTGTTCGAGAGCAGTTCGAACAGATGATTGACAGAAAGCTTGGACCTCTCGTTTAACAGGCTTGAACTCGAATTGTGGAGGATAAGAATTTAATGGCATTGGAGAACAGGGCAGCCACTGCGGTAGAACCAAGGAACTATGATGTCGGAGATCTGGTTGAGATCCTTTGCGACCACATGCAAGGCGACCAGCGCGTAAACGATTGGCTGCAAGGCGTGGTCGTGCAGGCCGACTATAAAATGGTGGCGGTTCAGTTTAATCAAGATGTCTATTTAACGGATGGTTGGATGGTGCCGGATCGTGTGCTGTGGACTCGACAAGATAGCGACAAGATTCGGCCGTCCAAAAAGCGCCGCGCCAAGAAGAGCGCAATAAGCACAAAGAAGAAATAGCAGATCAAGAACTCATTTTTTTTGACCGGTCAGATATAGAGGCTTCGCTTAAGTGGCAATCCCTCAAACCACAAACACGCTCGATGTAGCAGCGATACGAAAGGATTTCCCCATCCTGGAGCGAGAAATGCGGGAGGGGGTTCCCCTGGTGTTTCTGGACTCGGCCGCGAGCTCCCAGAAGCCGAAGCAGGTAATCAATGCCATGTCTCGGTTTTACGAGACCGAGTACGCAAACGTTCACCGTGGTATCTATAAGCTGGCCGAGGAAGCCACAGCGGCCTTCGAGTCTGCGCGAGCGCGAGTGGCGGAGTTTGTTGGTGCGGAATCGCCCCGCCAAATCATCTTCACCCGCAATGCGACCGAGGCCATCAATCTGGTTGCCAATAGCTGGGGCAGGGCCAACCTTGATGAAGGAGATCTGGTGCTGCTTACGCAGATGGAGCACCATTCCAACATTGTTCCCTGGCAGATGCTTGCGGCTCATATCGGTTTCCAAATCGAATTCACCCCGATGACGGAAGACCTCCGCATCGATCTCACTGAGTTCGGAAATCTGCTCGAGCGCGGCCCGAAACTAGTGGGCTTCACTCAGATGTCGAATGTGCTGGGGACGATCAACCCGGTAGCAGAGATGACCGAGATGGCGCACACGGCCGGGGCGGTTGTGCTGGTCGACGGCGCGCAATCGGTACCGCATATGTCCGTGAACGTCACCGAGCTGGACGTCGATTTCCTGGCCTTTTCGGCGCACAAGATGTGCGGCCCATCGGGAATTGGGGCGCTGTACGGTCGCCGGGAGCTACTCGAAGAGATGCCGCCTTTTATGGGCGGGGGCGAGATGATCAAGCGTGTGCAGTTCGACAAATTTACTGCCACCGAGCTTCCGAGTAAGTTTGAGGCCGGAACTCCGCCAATCGCTCAAGCGGTCGGATTCGGCGCAGCAGTTGACTACCTTTCTAATCTGGGCATGTCGGCCATCCGAGAGCACGAGCAGGAAATGATCGCGCGCGCATTGGAGCAGCTAGAAGAGGTCCCGGGAGTGCGTATCTTCGGGCCCGACGCAGAACACAAGGGCGGCGTTGCCGCTTTCACTTTCGCCGATGCCCACCCACATGATGTGGCCCAAATCCTGGATCGTCGAGGGGTCGCAGTTCGCGCCGGCCATCACTGCGCGATGCCACTTCACGAAAAACTTGGTTTGCCGGCCACTACACGCGCCTCCTTTTATCTGTACAACTCTCCGGAAGAAATCGATAGCCTGGTCGAGGGTCTGTACGCTGTTCGGGAGGTTTTTGCTTAGACATGGACGATCTCTACCGCGAACAAATCATCGACCGTTACAAGAATCCTCAGATGCGGGGCAATCTCGACCCTCATGACTACAGCTATGAGGACGACAATCCGCTTTGCGGGGACCGCATCCGCATAGATCTCCGAGTGGACGGCGAGGGGCAAGTCACTGAAGCCGCATTTTCGGGCGAGGGCTGCGCCATATCACAAGCCTCCGCCGATCTGCTAACGGAGAGGGCAGTGGGTATGTCCCTGGAAGAGGTCAAGTCTTATTCAAAGGATGAATTGATAGAAATGCTGGGAATCGATTTGGGACCGGTGCGTTTGAAGTGCGCGCTGCTGTCGCTGAAGGTACTCAAGGCCGGCGTATACGGTCTAGATGAACTTGAGGAAGAGTTGGCCGCTCTGTAGACGGCAGGATTCGGCGCTTAATCCAATCCCGTCGGTATGCGCCGGCGGTTTTTGCTGAGGCCGCAGGATGCTCCCTCATGAGTACCAGCACGAGGCGCCAACTTCGAATACAAAAATATGTACAACTACATAGAAGCCGACTCTGAGAACCTTGAATATGTAACCGTTGCCTCGGTAGAAGAACTTGGCGACGGAGAGCGATTGATTATCGATATTGACGGAGAGGCGATCGCCGTATTCAACATAGCCGGCCTCTACTATGCAATCGCGGACGTCTGCTCGCACGATGATGGCCCGGTAGCGGAAGGCGAGCTCAACGAGTTCGAGATTATTTGCCCCCGACACGGCGCAAAATTTGATGTCCGCGATGGGCATGTCCTAACTCTCCCCGCGATTGTCGACATTCCGGCTTACCCGGTGCGGATCGAGGGAAACGAGATCCAGATCGGCCTTCCTGTTGATGCGTGATTGGATAGAGACATTCATCAGCTCAAGTCCACCAAATTTCGTTGTAACATTGTGCGGTTGAAAACCACCCGATATCAAGTTGTTCAATAGGATGAAGTGAAGATGGCAGATAAATGGGTTTACCGGTTTGAAGAAGTTGAGCAAGCAGAGAAGGCAGCAGGCGATTGGGATGGCGTGCGCGGGCTCTTGGGAGGCAAAGGCGCCAACCTGGCAGACATGACGCGATTAGGAATCCCGGTGCCACCGGGATTTGTGATCACAACTGAGGCCTGCAATGCTTTTTTAGACCAGGGCGATCAGTTCCCAGAGGGCATGTGGGAGCAGGTCTTAGATGCGCTATCGAAAACTGAGCAGAGTGCTGGCCGAAAATTTGGCGACCCCAAGGATCCGCTATTGGTCTCCTGCCGCTCGGGCGCAAAGTTCTCCATGCCAGGCATGATGGACACCGTGCTCAATATTGGACTGAATGACGAAACCGCGGTGGGTATGACCGAAAAGACCCAGGACGAGCGCTTTGTTTACGATGCATATCGCCGTTTAGTGCAGATGTACGGCGGCGTAGTGATGGGGATCTCTGGCGATCCCAACCCGTTCGAACAGGTGATTGATGAGCGCCTCGAAGCGCGTGGCCTTG
>CBDTZL010000048.1:0-14292 GCA_965364895.1 uncultured bacterium | reverse complement strand
GGCATGCCTGAGATCCGATCTGAGCTGGCGCTCCCAGTCATGGGGAGAGGAGAGATGATCGGCGTTCTAGACATCGAAAGCGATAGGTTGAACGCTTTCGCCGAAGATGATGTCGCGATTCTTCAATCCTTAGCCAATCAAGCCGGAGTAGCCATTCAAAACGCAAAGCTATACGAACAGGCGCGCCAATTTGCAGTGCTCGAGGAACGGCAGCGGCTGGCGCGGGAGCTCCATGACTCAGTAACGCAAGAAATCTACGGGGTCACCATGTTTGCTGAGGCCGCAGGGCGATTGCTAGATCAGGGTAAGCAGGCCCAGGCCGCCGAGCACTTACGAGAGCTTCAAGCCTCGGCCCAAGAGGCGCTAGCGGAGATGCGCCTGTTGATCTACGAGCTGCGGCCGCCTGTACTGGAACAGGTCGGTCTGCAAGGTGCGCTGCAAGCACGGCTGGAAGCTGTTGAAGGCCGATCGGGCCTGGAGACTCGCTTCTCCGCGGAAGGCCAGGCGGAGCTGGAGCGCGAGGTTCAGGAAAACCTCTATGGGATTGCGCGGGAGGCATTGAATAATTCCCTCAAGCATGCGCATGCCTCGAGCCTTAGCGTGAATTTGTTGATGTCTGAACCATCCGTCCGATTGGAGATCAGCGACGATGGGGTTGGATTTGATCCAAACGGAGACTCCCCGGAAGGAGGGCTTGGGCTTCGGGGGATGCAGGAAAGAGCGGAGCAAATTGGGGGACATCTCTCCATCAACAGCGAGCCGGGCGGAGGAACAAGCATAGTGGTCGAGGTGGAGCTGTGAGTGACCGCATCACCGTACTTCTGGTCGACGACCACTCGATCGTGCGCCGCGGTATCAAAGCATTGCTGGATACCGAGCAGGACATCCAGGTGGTAGGCGAGGCCGAGAACGGAATTGAGGCGGTCGAGTTGGCCTGCGACATCGTGCCAGACGTGATCCTGATGGATCTTGAGATGCCGGAAATGGATGGCATTGAGGCCATCCAGAGGATATTGCCAAGCTGCCCCGATATCGGCATCCTGGTGCTGACCAGCTTCACCACGGACCATCGCGTATTCTCCGCGATCAAAGCCGGCGCGCACGGATATCTACTCAAGGATTCTGAACCGGAACAGCTGCTGGATGCCATTCGCCGAGTACACCGTCGAGAACCCTCGCTGCATCCAACCATCGCGCGGAAGCTGCTTGATGAATTGCCTGAGATGAATGCTGATCGATCACCGACTGCTCGTCTAAGCGAGGATGAGGTGGCGGTGCTTAAGTTGCTAGCAGCAGGCAGGGATACAGCCGAAATTGCAGGAGGAGTTTCCACCTCCCCAGAAATCGTGCGCTCGCATGTTGAGAGCATCTTGAGAAAGCTGAGGCTAGCCAGTCGAGCGCAGGCCGTCCTATACGCGATGCAAGAGGGTCTAGCTTCGCCTGACGAGACCGCGCCTAAATATGTACAGAAACTCCTGGATGCCTTTAGAGAATACGATCAGGATGGCGCTATCCCAGCACATATTCCGCAGGCCGACGGCAGAGCTGCCGGCGATTTCAACTTAGCGGAGCTGATTGAGGAATATTCTGAAGTGGCAGAAGAGCGAACCCTGGCGGGTCAAATACAGTCCACCTTTCTCCCGGAGGCGACCCCGAGCCTACAGGGCTGGGAGATCACCGCTAACTTGCTGCCAGCGAGGGAGATTTCTGGTGACTTTTACGATTTCGTGCAGCTTCCAGATGATCGGATAGCGCTTGTGATTGCGGACGTCACCAACAAAGGGATGGGTGCCGCATTGTTCATGGCGCTTAGTCGGACCCTGGTCCGGACCTATGCAATGCAGCATCCCCAGGATCCTCATTTGGTCTTGCAAGACGTCAATCGCCGCATATTGGCCGACACTCACGGAGGCCCATATGTAACCTTGCTCTATGTAGTCATTGACCCTGCAAATGGGAACTTGAAATATGCCTCGGCCGGGCACCCCCCTGGCTATGTCCTTCGCTATTCTGCTGCTACTGAGTTGGACGATCTTCCCAGAACTGGTCCTCCGCTCGGTGCATACGAAGAAGCCACATGGGAGTCTGGCGATCTCACCCTCGCTCCCGGAGATGTGCTTCTGCTGTACACTGATGGCATTCCGGAGGCGCAAAACGCAGCGCGAGAATTCTTCGGGGCCGAGCAGCTTGAAGCAGCCGTTTTGGAAAATCGCAACCGGCCGGTCGGGATTGCGGTTCAAAGTTTATTGAACCGCGTTCAGCAGTTTGCCGGTGACGCCTCAAGGTCGGACGATATTACCGTGATTGGTGTTGCACGAGATCGAACGGGTTAGTCAATACCCCTCCCTATCGCAAGCATGAGCCTAGAACCTATCGGTGTACTTTTGGTCGATGATCATGAAGTCGTTCGTCGCGGGATCGATGCACTTCTCGCTACAGAAGACAAAATATCGGTTGTCGGCGAGGCCGCGGATGGTGAAGCGGCAATCGCGCAAGCGGCTGAACTGGAACCGGATGTGATCTTGATGGATCTTGAAATGCCTGGCCTTGGGGGTATCGAGGCGATCGGGAGGATTGTCGGCTCAGACCCGGAGGCGAAAATCCTTGTGCTGACCAGCTTTGCAGCGGACGATAAGGTCTTTCCCGCCATCAAGGCGGGTGCGTCCGGATATCTGCTGAAGGATACCGGCCCGGAGGATCTAGTTGAGGCTATTCAGCAAGTAGCCCGGGGTGAATCGTCCCTCAATCCGACGATTGCAAGAAAGTTGCTGAGGGAGGTATCCCAACCACAAGCAGGAAAGCAGACCGCCGATCCACTGACTGAGCGGGAGCTAGAGGTCCTGGGCTTGATCGCCAAAGGCAGGAGCAATCAGGAAATAGCGGAGGAGTTGGTTATTAGCGAGGCCACCGTCCGGACACACGTCAGTAATATCTTGGGGAAGCTACATTTGGCGAGCCGGACCCAGGCTGCTCTCTACGCGCTGAGAGAAGGCCTGGCATCACTTGACGTCGAAGACTGAGGCAAACTACAGCATTTGATTGAGGCTTTCTCAATAGAAGGAAGGATAGAGACCGTCTGTATGACGGTCTTTTGCGTTGAGGCAAACTCCTTTCTTTTGTTGATGTGATTCTTCGGGCAGGAAGCGACAATGCGAACGCTAAATCGCTTAGGCACGGAGGTGTAATTTGAATCAGAAGATCAGGGTGCTACTGGGAGATGACAATCCGTTTTCGAGGAATGGATTGCGCGCTCTTCTAGAAACATGTTCCTACCTTGAGCTGATCGGCGTTGCCAAGGACGGCGAACACGCACTTACATTGCTGCAGGAACACACTCCCGATGTCGTATTGCTCGATGTGAAAATGCCAAAAATCAACGGACTCCAGGCCGCTCGTAGAATCAAATTGCGTTGGCCAGAAGTCAGAGTCATATTGATCTCAATGTATAGCGGCTATAAGCCATCTGCTCTGGAAGCAGGCGCTGATTACTTCTTTTTGAAAGGTGCCCCTTCTTCCCAGCTGATGGAAGCGATACTTGGACCCAGCAACGGCAAAGACTGCCTGGCCTAACGGGTTAAACAGGGAGGGAAAGATGGAATACGAGGAAAAACGAACCTCTGAGATCGTAGATCGGCTGGTGAAGGTTGGGAATGCCACGCGCGTCTTCTCGGTCGTCGCTGGGACGATTCTACTTGGAGGGTTACTGGCCGTCACGGGCCGGCTCCTTGTGGGTCCGTCTCTGGGCTGGATCCTTGGATTTATTGGAGCATTCACTGGCTATGTGATGGGTGGATATGTAGCTAGCGTACTGGAAGTGACTTTCGAGTGGATGGCGCAGATGCTGCTTGAGGGCGGATCTGAGGGAAGGACACCCAAATGATGAGAATAGTTTTCCTTGGGAGCGCGGCCGCTCTGGCTCTTGTGGCCTGCACCGGGAGCGTTGATCAAACTGAACTTCCGGATGAGCCTGCAGCATTCACTGGAACCGAATGGGACCTACTCTCCCTGTACGGCACACAGACCATACCAGGAACTTCGATTACGCTTGAGTTCATGGAAGATCGATTGGTTGGTTTCGCTGGCTGCAACAACTATGGAGCTCCCTATACGGCGACCACGCTTGGCACATTTGAGGCAATGGAAGTCGAAAGGACAGAAATGGGATGCCTCGAACCGGAGGGTGTGCTCGTGCAAGAAGGGGTATTCGAACAGGCTTTACTCTCAGCTATTCGATATGAGCAAACTCCTGCCACGCTGACTTTTTTTGACGAGAGCGGGAACTCTGTTCTGCAATTCGTGACCCAACTTTTGGCCGATCCTACGGATGTTCCCGACCCAGTCGCCTCCGAGTTTTGGGTCGAGGCCGCTGATGTTCGGACTGGCCTGCGATTCGCGGTTCCTTGCTACTGGGAAGTGGACATCCCGTTTGGCGAGCAAGATCCGTCCGGATTAGGAGCAGTCACTTTGCGGAACTACGACATGGCGTTTGTCCAGGCACATCCGCGGGGAGCCATCGGGGAGGATGAAGGTGCAATTAAGGTCGATGTATCCTACATCCCTCCTTCCGATCTAGGGATTTCTGCTGGTGTCAACCTGACTGACTTCGCCCAAACGCTTACTGGTGAATCGGGCATTGAGACTACGGAACCTGCCACGGTCAATGGTCATGAGGCGCTAATTGTGACTCAGCAGGGCGCGTACGGAATCGGCTACTTCGCGCTGATTGCCTTGCAAGAAGATCTTTACCTCCTGGTTGGGTCCGGCGATTTTCATTCGGAGGACGTTCAAGGGATTCTGAATTCGATTGCCTATACACCCGATGCAAGCGTGGTGATCCCGAGCTTCGACCCCGCTGACCCACCGCTTGGGGTAGACGCTCAATGCATGGGCAAGCCTTCTGGTGCGGGTGCGCAGGATCTCTCGGGCCTCTTGGCCTGCGAGGGCGTTGCGCAGGGATCACCTGAGAGCCTGGCCTGCGAATTGCAGACCGCGCTGCTTGCCCGAGACATGCAAAATCTCCCGAGCTTCATGGCAGATCCATTCACAATCGGATATTGGGGCTCGGAGGGCGGCTGGGCTAGCCCTGAGGACATGGTCCGAGAATTGGACAACGCCCGAATGCCACAAGATACGAGCGGCCTGACCTTTACAACCGATCGCGCGCTGTTTCCTCCGCTTGCAGGCGCGCCACCGGAGCAGATGTTCGGCCCAGAACTCAATCCTTCACTGTTGGTCTACTCCGAAGGCTGGGGACCCGACGGTCTTGGAGCCGCCATTTTGTACCTTGTTGAGGACGATTCCGGGGCGTATCACTGGAGCAACTTAGCGTACTCCCACGAGCATTTCGACCGCTAAGCACCCAAAAGCAAGTTGTCTCGAGTCGCAAGGGGCGGACCTCCCCCCGGTCCGCCCCTTCTAATTTAATGATGCAGCTAAGGACAAATTCCAGGCTACAGCTGTACGTGTTAGCTCGTGAAATTCGTGCCTGGAAGACTCCAGGCACGGTTGATATTCGCAACTGAGGGTGAATATGCGGAATTGTGCGCTTGCAGTTGTTAGGCCTCTGGTTGAACCTTGATCACGTGGACCGCCACCGGCGCGGATTTACCCTTAAGTTCCAAATTTCGACCCTCAAGTCCGGAGATATCTAAGTCGGCCGCCTTCGCGGCATCCTCGCTCACAACCACCTCGCCAATTCCGGCCGCGGAGGCCAAGCGGGCCGCGGTGTTTGGCGCGTCGCCTAGAGCGGTAATGTCCGTCAGACCCTGCTCGGAACCCACCGCTCCCACAAATGCTCGTCCGGTGTGCACACCCGCGCCGACCGGCACCCAGGGCCCTTCTTTATCCGTGTGGCCAGTGACGGTAAGCAAGAGCTTAGCAGCTTCGATCGCCACCCGCGCGTGGTCCAACCCAGCCAGGCCGGGCATGTACAGGCCGGTTACTTCATCTCCAATGAGCTTATCGACCATTGCATCGGAGTTAACCATCACATCCGTGGAAACTTTGTAAAAGCGGCTGATAAGCCGACTAAATTCGGTTGGGCTTACCTTCTCTGCAAGGGCAGTGGAACCTCGCACATCGGCGAATAGCATGGATAGCTCAATTTCTGCACCCCCTAGATTCTTGGTGGCGAATTGCTCGCAGACATTGCAGAGGCGTGGGTTAAACCGGGAAGGCCCTTTATTGAGCAGGATCCTGCACAGCGCTCCGCCTGCTCCATGAAAGGGAGCATTGCAAAACTTGCAGCGAGGTTCGCTTGGAAGATGCCGAAATAGCCGGCGTTGCCTGATCTCACCCGCGAACTCACCCTTCTCGAGATAGCTCCTCCAGCCTGCTTCGATTTGGGCGTCAGTAGGTTTTGAATCTGCCATCAAACACCTTGACTGAGACTTCGTACTATATAGAGGGTTATCGCAAATAGCGTCTGTCGGGCAACTGCCCCATGCTCAGCTTGCGGTCGCCGGGCTAGATATCCAGATTGCTAACTTCGTGGGCGTGAGTTTGGATGAAGCGCCTGCGCGGCGGGACCGCGGCGCCCATCAACATATCGAAGGTTTGATCGGCAGCAGCCGCGTCCTCCACCGTCACTTGAAGCAGCGTGCGATTGATGGGATCCATCGTTGTATCCCAAAGCTGAGAGGCGTTCATTTCGCCTAGGCCCTTAAAGCGGCCCAGCGTGAATTTCTTGCGGCCAAGCTCCTTGGTGATCCGTTCCCGATCTGCTTCAGTGTAGGCATACTGCACCCCGTTCTTAACATTGATACGGTACAGAGGCGGCTGTGCAATGAACAAATGACCATCCTCAATCAACTCCGGCATATAACGGAAGAAGAACGTAAGCAACAGCGTACGAATGTGGCTGCCGTCCACATCGGCATCAGTCATGATGATCACGCGGCCATACCGCAGACCCTCGATGTCGAACGATTCTCCGATGCTGGTTCCCAGAGCAGATATCAAGGCCTTGACTTCATTGTTGCCTAGCACCTTGTCCAGCCGTGCTCGCTCGGTATTTAATATCTTGCCACGCAGCGGCAGTATGGCCTGGAAGTTTCGATCGCGTCCTTGCTTAGCCGTGCCGCCCGCCGAGTCTCCCTCAACGATGTACAGCTCGCATTTGTTGGGGTCGCGCTCGGAGCAGTCGGCAAGTTTGCCTGGCAGAGTCAGGCTCTCCAGCGCGCTCTTTCGAATCACCAGGTCGCGCGCCTTGCGAGCCGCGTCCCTGGCCCGGGAGGAGGTCAGGCACTTTTCGACGATCGCACGCGCGGCTCTCGGATTCTCTTCAAGATAGTCGCTGAAACTCTCGTGCAGCGCCTGCATGACCTGGGTCTGGACCTCGGCATTCATCAGCTTGACCTTGGTCTGACTCTCAAATTGGGGATCGCGATGCTTGATAGAGACGATCCCGGTCAGCCCCTCTCGCGTATCCTCACCGGTGAAATTAGGGTCGGCTTCTTTGAGCAGGCCGCTCTTACGAGCATGATCATTGATCGTACGGGTGACCGCCGACCGCAGCCCGGTCAAATGTGTTCCGCCGTCCACGGTGTTGATTGTGTTCGCAAATGAGTACAGCGATTCGGCGTAGGAATCAGAGTACTGGAGCGCGACTTCGATCCCAGTACCGTTGACTTCACTTTCGGCATGAACAACAGAGTGCAGCGTCTTCCGATTGCGATTCATGTACTTCACAAAGGAAACGATGCCGCCTTCAAAGTAGAAAGTCATTTCCTTCTCGTCACGCTGATCCAGAAGCCGAATGGTTACCCCGCGAGTGACAAAGGCCATCTCTCGGAAGCGTTGGACGAGCGTGTTGAACCGATAGTCAAGGTCCCCCTTGAATATCTCCTGGTCATACTTGAAAGTAGTTTTCGTACCAGTCACGCCTTTGGCTGTCTTCCCAATGGGCTTCACTGGTCCGGTGGGGGCGCCTCGCTCGTAGCGCTGGGCATACACCTTCCCTCCACGTCTGACTTCAACCTCACACCATTCGGAGAGCGCGTTCACCGCCGAGACTCCTACGCCATGCAGGCCGCCTGAGACCTTGTAGCCCCCGCCGCCAAATTTTGCGCCGGAGTGCAGCGTGGTCATCACGATTTCAAGCGCTGGCTTTTTTAATTGGGGATGATTTTCAACCGGAATACCGCGGCCGTTGTCCTCCACCGTCACGCTGCTATCCTCATTGATAATGACGGTGATCTGATCGCTAGCTCCCGCCAAAGCTTCGTCGATTGAATTGTCAACCACTTCATAGATTAGATGATGTAGCGCTTTGACATCGGTCCCGCCCACATACATACCGGGACGGCGTCGAACGGCTTCGAGCCCTTCCAGTACCTGGATGTCCTTGGCAGCATAGCTGCTGACTTTCCTTTTGGTTCTTGCAGCAGGCTTTTTCGCAGCAGTAGTCTTCTTTGCCGCAGGAGCCTTCTTCGCAGTCTTCTTCGCCGCTGAAGGCTTCTTCGCTGCGCTTGTTTTCTTAGCGGTTTTTTTCGTCGTTTTCTCGGTCAAACCATTTCTCCTTACGTGCAGTCCTTTATCTAAACTGCTCGCCTAGCGGCCATGAGCCATTCTCGTCGGCCTTGATAGTAAGCGTAGCTCCCGGCTAATAGCGTTGTAGCGACAAAAGCATGTCCAGCGAGAGCCAGCAACGAGAACCAGGAAGCAGGGCTTGGCAGGTTCCAGACCAGATTCAGGATCCAGTACGCGCCAAAAGCCATAGCCAAGTAGCCAACCGTCGGCAGCAAATTCCAACGGACAAGTAGGAAACTCTCGAACATCGATCGGAACACGCCCTGGTCGTAACGAATAATTCCATGCGGAGTGAAGATCAAGTAGACCGCCACCCAAAATAGCAGCGCAAATCCCAGGAAGAACACTCCTGTTCCAAGCAGAGGAAGGATTAGTGTCGCCAGAGTAATCGCGATCAATACCGTGATCCCTGCGACCAGGCCCCCCACAAATATTAGAAAGCCAAATCCCACCATTCTCAAGGCAGCCATCCATCCGGGGCCAAGTTCGGCATCTGGCGCGATCGCTCCCGCGATCCAGTACTGATAGTACGCACCAATTACCAGCCCAATTCCGGATAGCCCAATCCATATCAACAGCACGCTCCCGGCGCCGTCCACATCAATCTTGGTTATTGACCCCAATGGGTTATCGAGCGGCATCCTGCCTGCCATCAAACTCGGAATTCCAATCGGAATCGTGCTTAATGCCGATAACAAATTGAATCTCTCTCCGGCACTTTCGATAACCTGTCGTATTAACGAAGCCTGCTCTCCTACCAAACCTCCGGCCTGGATGGCAGGTTCCGTCAACGAATTGATCAAACGCGCTATCCCTAGGTGCGGTCCGAGCCACAGAAAAAGGTCTAAAACCAAGGGGGGAATGATCAGTGCCGGCCGTGACGCCACTCCATCGAAGCCTGCTGATAGGGAGGAAAATATGCCTATAGGCTTCGATTCGGCCATGAAACATGATTCTACCATGTGGGGGTCTGAGAGCCAAATTTGCATCGGATTTACACGATACGGCCGCCATTTGACCCCTCTTGCTGCGTCCGTTAGAATTTGCACTGCTCGTGGCAAGACCAACGATCGCACTTCTTACGGACTTCGGAACGCGGGGCATATACGCCGGCGTGCTCAAGGGTGTCCTGAGCACCCACGCCCCCCAGGCTAATTTGATTGACATCTCACACGATGTCCCGCGTGGTGATATCCAGGCGGCCGCGTTCATGCTCTGGCAGTCCTCGCCTTACATGCCCTCGAACACGGTATTTCTATGTGTGGTGGATCCCGGAGTCGGATCCGCTCGACGGGGCGTAGCGGCAAAGTGGGGCTCGCAGATCTGTGTCGGCCCTGACAACGGCTTGTTCAGCTACCTGGTTTTTCGCGATGGGGCTCCGGAGGTCATTGAACTCTGGGACCCGCAGGTCAGCACTACTTTCCATGGGAGGGACATCTTTGCTCCATTCGCAGCTCGGCTCGCGTTGGATGCGGTGTTCGATGAGCTCGGCCCTCCGGTCGAATTGGAGAAGATGCTGCCTGCACCCCGACTGGCTGCCAAGCGCTCCGGTTCGATCGAGGGCGAAATCATCTATGAGGATCCGTTTGGAAATATGGTTACCAGCATCGGTGTATTGCATCCTGAAGGTGGCCATATTCGATTGGATCCATGGCTGGGTCAGGAACCGGAATCTCAATACCCGGCCCGAAATCTTGCCGCCCGGCTTCCCAACGGCGATGAGCTACCGCTCGTTCGCACCTTTAACGATGTTCAAGAAGGGCAGGGGCTCGCTTATATCGGAAGCAACGGTCTATTGGAGATCGGTGTAAATCGTGGTTCAGCCGCGAGCGTGCTCGAATTGCAGACCGGCCAAGCCATTCAATTGCTCAACAAGGAATAGCGATGCCATCTTTCCGAATTGAAGGAGGCCGCCCGCTAAATGGCGAGGTGGTCCCCTCTGGCAATAAAAATGCCGCACTTCCGCTCATGACTGCCAGCCTTATGGCGAAGGGTGAGGTCACGCTTCACAACGTTCCTCAAATTGGCGATGTGGCGACCATGCGCCGTCTGCTGGAGAGCATGGGGGTCGAATCAGAACTCTCCAATGGATCGACGCTCACGCTGCATTCTCAAGGGGCACAACGAGCGAAGCTAGATCCGGACCTTTGCCGGCGCATCCGTGCTTCGATCTTACTTGCGGGGCCAATGCTGAGCCGATTTGGAGGAATTGATCTACCTCCGCCGGGAGGCGATGTAATCGGGCGGCGACGGATCGACACTCACTTCCTGGCTTTGGAAGCCTTCGGCGCAAAAGTCGAACACAACGAGCGCCAATTTCACATGCAGACCGAGGGCAGGTTGCAAGCAGCCGAGATCTTGCTGGACGAGGCGAGCGTTACCGCGACCGAAAATGCCATTATGGCAGCCGTCACCGCCGATGGAGTGTCTGAGATTCGCAACGCCGCCTCGGAACCACATGTACAGGAGCTTTGCCACTTCCTGGAAGTGCTTGGCGCCAGGATCTCAGGCGTTGGCTCAAACACGCTGCACATTGAGGGCGTGGAAGAACTGCACGGCGGCGAGTACACCATTGGTCCAGACTATCTGGAAGTCGTAAGCTTTATTGCAGCGAGCGCGGTAACGGGTGGCAACGTTCGTATCGTCAATGCGGGCGCTAAGTACCTGGACATGGTCCGTCTTGTGTTTGGCCGCTTTGGGGTCGACTGGGTTGAGGATGGAGAGGATATCGTCATCAAGGGTCAAAGCCGTATTGAGATCAGCCCGGATCTCGGCGGATTCGTTCCACAGATCACCGCTCAGCCGTGGCCGGCCTTTCCAACGGATCTGGTCAGCATCGCTATCGTTGTGGCCTCGCAAGCCAAAGGATCGGTCCTATTTCACGACTGGATGTACCCAAGCCGCATGTTTTTCGTCGACAAGCTTGTATCGATGGGAGCCAGAATCATCCTGTGCGATCCACACCGCTGCATCGTTGAAGGCCCGACTCAGCTCATTGGAGAAGTTTTGGAGAGCCCCGATATTCGGGCCGGAATGGCGCTCGTTTTAGCTGCCCTGGCGGCAAAAGGAACCTCAACCATTCACAACATTGGCCAGATTGATCGCGGATATGAGAACATCGACGAAAAACTGCGCCAATTGGGAGCCAGAATCGAGAGAGTACCCGACTAGCTGACAGCGAGCAGGCGCGTGCGGTATAATCCGCCCTCGATAGCGGACAAGCTGAATTAACCATGCCAAAACGAACCTACCAGCCAAAGATCCGGCGCCGAGCGCGGGTCCACGGCTTCCGAGCTCGAATGTCCAGCAAAGGTGGCCAGGCCATTCTCCGTCGACGGCGACGGAAAGGTCGCTACCGCCTGGCTGTTCGGAAGAACCAGCACGTGAAGAAGGTCAACTGGAACGCCTGAGGAGTCAGGAAGAGGTCAACATAGCGCTGCATGACCTCAAATGAGTCGTAAAAACAGGCTTACCAGCACGACGGAATTTTTGCGGGTGCGGCGTACTGGGAAATCCTATGCCCACCCGCTTGTTTTATTGATTGCAAGCCGATCTACCGGTGAGCAGAATCGGTATGGGGTCACTGCAAACCGTTCCGTAGGCGACGCGGTGACGCGCAACCGAGCCAAACGGCGCATGCGAACGGCCCTTCAGGAGTTTGACCTGAATTCGGGATGGGATCTGATCCTTTCAGCCCGGCCCGGGCTGGATGAAGCTCCGTGGGATGAACTCACCAGAGTGATTGGCAACTTGCTCAAGAAGGCTGGGGCGATTGGACAATAGGATGAAAGCACAAGAAATAGAAGGCATTTCAGAGCACGAGCACGCTTTGGAAGAATACGAAATGGAGCATGACTATGACGACGAAACCTCGTTGCGTGATATTCCGCTAAAGATTACAAATTTACCGCGGTTGGCCGGTTTGGGTCTCATTCGCTTCTACCAGATGACTTTTTCGAAGACGTTACCCTCGGGAACCTGCCGCTTTTACCCTAGCTGCTCGCACTATGGCTACCAGGCGATTGTCAAACACGGCTTGGTCAAAGGATCTGGTCTGGCAGTTTGGAGAGTCGCACGCTGCCAACCGTTTAGTAAAGGTGGCTTCGACCCCGTTCCCTAGTATGAGATCAAAGTTGCGAACTCCTCTCCTGATCGGCGGTGCTATCTTGCTCAGCGCGTGTGCGGGTGCTGGCTTTCGTTCGGCAACCAGTTGGCCGGGTCTGAGCTCGGATGGTGAAACGATCTACATGGCTTTCGAACAGGCGGTCTATGCCATCGATGCTGGCAACGGCAATCTCAAGTGGTCCTACCCTCCCGAGTCCGAAAGCGGCCGCACATTTTTTGCCCAGCCTGCCGTCTCTGAGGATGGCCTGGTATTTATTGGTGACTTCGAAAACAAGGTAGTGGCACTCAACGCTTCGACTGGAGCGGTTGAGTGGGGACCCATACAGCTGGGCGAAGATAGCGGTCGCATAGTTGGCGGAGCAACCGTCGCCGGCAACAAACTGCTGGTCCCCTCAGGGGACGGACGTCTCTACGCGCGCGACCTTTCGGATGGGTCAGCAATCTGGACTTTTCCTCCTGAGTTTAGCGAGCCGCTCGAAGAAGCCATCTGGTCTGCGCCGGTGGTGGATAGCGAGCGGGTCTTTTTCACTTCCATGGATCACAACGTGTACGCGGTGGATTTGGCGCAAGGCGGTCAGCTGTGGATGGCTACCCGAGACATCGGAGGCGCGATCGCTGACTCACCGGTTCTGGTGGACAATCTGCTGTTGGCAGGCACCTTTGGACACGAGCTCATCGCCCTCGAAGAGGATCGCGGACGTGAGGCATGGATTTTTAATGCCGGAAATTGGATCTGGGGCAGCCCTGCCGTCGGAGACGGCGTCGCCTACTTCGGCGACCTGGCAGGCCAGCTGCACGCGGTTGATATCCGCAGTGGTTCGGAAATCTGGAGCGAAACCCTGTCGAGCAGGATCTCGGCCTCACCCGCACTTGGTGAGGATCGGATTTTCGTCGCCGCTGAATCGGGTACCCTTTATGCACGAGAGATCTCGTCCAAACGAGACCTGTGGAGCGTTCCGCTCGACGGAGATCTTCACACGAAGCCACTTGTTATTGGCGACACGGTTTATATCGCCACTAACGGGGGCGAACCGCTTCTGTGTGCCTTTGATGTTGAGAATGGTACGGAGCGCTGGTCTTATACACCGGGTGGCAGCGACAAACGCTGCCGATCTGAATAAAAGGAGCGTATCTTGAATATCTGGGACACCCTGATCCTCAATCCGATGATCAATGCCCTCCTTTACATCTACAACTTCCTGGGGCCGACTGTGGGATTGGCGGGAGCTTTCGGTCTGGCCATTATCGTATTCACCATCCTGATCCGCCTGATAACCCTGCCTCTGACCTATAAGCAGCAGCAGAGCACCCAAAAGATGCAGGCGATTCAGAAGGATAAGGAGTACATCAAGATTCAGGAGAAGTACAAGGGAGATAAGAAGAAGCTTCAAGAGGAGCAGATGAAGCTTTATCAAAAGAAGGGCATTAATCCCTTTGCTGGATGCGTGCCCACTATTATTCAGCTTCCGATTATTTTTGGACTGTACGGAGCGATCATCCGCTCCCTGGCCGACTCACCTTCTCCGCTGCTTCAGTTTTCCGAGCACATTTACAGCAGTGTCTCCTCCACAATCATTCCGCTGGACAGCCAATTCCTCTGGATGGATTTAGGTCAGCCGGAGCGGTTTCCGGTTCCCG
>CBDTZL010000047.1:0-14348 GCA_965364895.1 uncultured bacterium | reverse complement strand
ATAGCAGCCGTGTCGCGCAGCCCACGCTCGGAAACGATGCGTGCGCTTCCAGCCGTATCTTGCTCCGATACGATCTCCACTTCATTGAGCCGGCTGAGATACTGCTCACACTGAGCCAGGGCTTGGGGATGCGACATTACCCTGCGCAGGTCTGCTATTTCCACGTCGGGGAGCGCCAGCAAGCAGTGTCGTATGCGGTGGTGAACCTCGCCTGTGATCGGAATTTGGTATCGAAGCAGCAAATCGTAGTTGCGGTGGATACTGCCGGCCAGAGAGTTTTCGATCGGGATCAGCCCATGTTCGGCCTCTCCCAGGTCAACGGCCTGGAACACCATTTCGAAAGTATCGCACGGAAGGGTCTCGGTCTGGGCTCCGAAGAACGCTAAGGCAGCCGCTTCGCTGTATGCCCCCGGCTCCCCCTGGAATGCGATCATCGATGGATGGCTATCCAGCCTGCCCCAGCTGCTCGATTACTGCCTGGCCCATTTCCACGGTGGAACTCGCTCTTCCGCCTGTAAGATCAGCCGTTCGGGCGCCACTGCCAATGGCACCCTGAACCGCGCGCTCGACAGAAGCCGCCTCCAACTCCAACTCCAACGAATGACGCAGCAGCATGGCCGCGCTAAGAATCGTCCCCACCGGGTTTGCGATCCCCTGGCCGGCGATGTCCGGCGCAGATCCGTGAATGGGCTCATACACCCCGAGACTCCCTGCGCCGAGCGAGGCGCTGGGCAGCATCCCCAGCGATCCGGCGAGCACCGAAGCTTCGTCGCTCAGGATGTCGCCGAACATATTTTCAGTGACGATAACGTCAAACTGCCCAGGATTGGAGATCAGGCGCATTGCGGCCGCGTCAACCAGCTGATGTTCCAGTTCGACCTGAGGGTACGACTCGGCCACTTCGGTTGCGATTTGCCGCCACAATCGAGAGGATTCAAGCACGTTCGCCTTATCGACCGAAACCAGCAATCCTCGCCTCTGCTCCGCCAGTTCAAATGCCAGTTGAACCACTCGGTGAATTTCCTGCTCCGAGTATTCCAGCGTATCCACCGCCCTGCGCTGGCCGTTCACCTTTTCCTGCAATCGCGGCTCGCCGAAGTACAGGCCTCCTGTTAGCTCGCGCACCATCAATATGTCCACGTCTCGGACGATCTCCGGACGCAAGGGAGAGGCACCTACCAATTGTGGCATCACGCGCACTGGACGGAGATTGGCAAAGAGCTCCAACCCCTTGCGCAAGCCCAGAAGCCCTTGCTCTGGACGTATTTTTGCCTGCGGATCATCCCACTTTGGTCCGCCCACCGCGCCAAGCAGTACAGCGGTTGAAGAACGGCAGGCATCGAGCGTCGAGATGGGGAGTGGATCACCCCCCTCATCGATGGCGATGCCCCCGATCGGGTGCTCCTCAAATTCAAAACGGTGACCATGAAGCTCGGCCACCGCTGCCAGCACCTTGCGCCCTTCGTCCACGACCTCCGGGCCTACCCCATCACCCGGAAGCAGGACGATGTTAGCTTCTGTCATTCTGATGGTGCGGCGAGTGCCAGACCGTAATCAATGCTGTCGGCCAGCGCTTGCCAGGAAGCCTCGATGATGTTCGATGAAGCTCCCACCGTACTCCACTCCTGGTTTCCGTTTCGGCTGTCGATCAGAACGCGAGTAGTGGCCGCGGTACCTTTTTGGCCGTCGACGATACGGACCTTGTAATCGACCAGTTGAAATGATTCGACCTGCGGAAAAATTGGCGCCAGGGCCTTACGCAATGCGGAATCTAACGCGTTTACCGGGCCGTTGCCCTCGGCAGCGGTGTGAACCACCTCGCCATCTACATCTACCTTGACGGTCGCTTCAGCGAATGTGCCCCGGCCTGATCGGTTCTCGACCACCACCGCATAATCGATCAATTGATACGGGGCCTGGTATTCCTTGGTTTGTCGCTTCAAGAGCATCACCACAGAAGCCTCGGCCGCCTCAAATGAGAAGCCTTGCGCCTCGAGTTCCTTCAATCGATTGAGCACTTCCGGCATGTCTACCCCGTCATCCAGGTCGAGCCCGAGCTCCTCCGCTTTGCTCAGCAGATTTCCGCGTCCGGAGAGCTCGCTAACCACCACTCGCATCTTGTTTCCGACCTGGGTCGGATCAATGTGTTGGTAGGAATCCACGTGTCGACGCATGGCAGCCACGTGGATCCCACCTTTGTGGGCAAATGCGCTGGCGCCCACATAGGCCATGTGCTCGTCCTGAGGCAGGTTGGCGACGTCGGAGACGAAGCGCGACACCTCTGAAAGCTCCGCAAGTCCGCCCTCCGGCAGGCAGTCCAAATTCATCTTGATTTCCAGGTCGGGAATGATGGCGCATAAATTGGCGTTGCCACATCGCTCACCATATCCGTTGATAGTGCCCTGAACGTGGATCGCACCAGCACGCACGGCGGCGAGCGAATTGGCAACTCCACACTCAGAATCGTTGTGGGTATGTATTCCAATCGGGAATTCCAATTCATCGAACACCGCTTTGACGATCCGCTCGACCTCCCACGGCATGGTCCCGCCGTTCGTGTCGCATAGCACGACGATCTCCGCCCCGCCGCGAACTGCGGCCGATAAGGTCTCGACCGCATACTCGGGATCGCTTTTGTAGCCGTCAAAGAAGTGCTCGGCGTCGTAGATAACGCGCCGGTCTTCGGAAACTAGATACTCCAGGCTTTCCTCGATCATTTTCAAGTTCTGATCCAGGGTGGTTTTCAACACCTCGGTTACGTGCAGCGTCGAAGACTTTCCAACCACCGTGCAAACCGGTGTTTCTGCTTCCAGCAGTGCGCGCAAGTTAGGATCGTCTTCGGGTGTGTTACCTGCCCGCCTGGTCGAGCCGAAGGCCGCGATTTTGGCTTTTTTCCATTTCATATCCCTGGCGCGATCGAAAAATTCAGCGTCCTTTGGGTTGGATCCGGGCCAGCCGCCCTCAATGAACGCCACACCAAGCCGGTCCAGGCGTGACGCGATGCGCAGCTTGTCGTCGCAGGAGAGTGATATGCCCTCCCGCTGTGTTCCGTCCCTGAGCGTGGTGTCATAGATCTCGATGGTTCTAGTTTCGGTCATATTCCACCTCAACCTCGAAAGCCCGCTCGTCCCTGGAGCTCGCTGCCGTAGCTCGTCCGGGATCATTGCTGATCATGCTTGGCCTCGAATTCGGTGATCTTCTCGTTCATGGCGAGCAAATACCCCAGCTGGTCCACCCCTTCCATTAAGGAGAGCTTGGCAAAGGGATCGATATCAAATTCAGCTCGATGGCCGTTGCCATATGTGATTGATTGAGCGCCCAGGTCAATGGTGATCTCCAGGCTCGGGTCGCCCTCGAGCAAATCCAACAGCTCAGAGTGCGTTGATTCGTCGATGGCGACCGGCAACAACCCATTCTTGAGCGAATTGTTTTGAAAGATGTCAGCGTAGGATGTTGAAATAATGGCCTTGAAGCCCCAGTCCATCAGCGCCCATGGCGCGTGCTCGCGAGAGGAACCGCAGCCGAAGTTGCTGCCCGCAAGGAGGATTTGCGCACCTTGAATATCAGGGCGGTTGAGAACAAAATCTGGTTTCGCTGATCCATCAGGATGCTTTCTCCAGTCTTCGAACAGGTGCTCCCCAAGGCCTTCTTTGCTTATGGTTTTTAAGAAACGTGCGGGAATGATTTGATCCGTATCGACGTCCTTCTGGTCGAGCGGAACGACTTGTGAGGTGAGCGTGTGAAATTCATTCATTGGATTTGGTCCTAGACCATGCGCCGGGCGTCGGCGATCTCGCCCATTACGGCTGAGGCAGCCGCGGTGAGCGGCGAAGCCAAAAAAGATCGACCTCCCCTTCCCTGGCGCCCTTCGTAGTTGCGGTTGCTGGTGCTAACTCCATATTGCCCAGGCTCCAGCTCATCGCCATTCATCGCCAGGCACATCGAACAGCCTGCCTCGCGCCATTCCGCGCCTGCGCTGAGGAATATTTCATGCAAGCCTTCGGCTTCTGCCTGGCGCTTGACTGACTGGGAACCCGGAACGACCAGCATCCGTATGCCGTCCGCCACTTTGCGTCCGTTGAGCAAGCCTGCGGCGAGCCGCAGGTCGGAGATTCGTGAGTTGGTGCAAGAGCCGATAAACACAACGTCAATAGGATGACCGAGCAGTGGTTGCCCCGGCTCAAGGTCCATGTAGCGAAGAGCCTTCTCGACCGATTGACGCTGATCCACGTCGACAAACCTGTCTAAAGTGGGGATTCGATCCGTAATCGGCATACCCATCGAGGGGTTGGTGCCGTAGGTGATCATAGGTTCCAGATCTGCCGCATTGAGAGTGACCATTCCATCGTATTCAGCGCCATCGTCGGTCGCGAAACCACTCCAACGCTCCCGCGCACTGTCCCACGCCTGGCCACTGGGTGCATATTCTCTCCCAGCCAGGTACTCGAAGGTCGTATCGTCGGGCGCCACCATGCCAGCGCGCGCCCCTGCCTCAATCGACATGTTACAAACGGTCATTCGCTGTTCCATATCGAGGCCACGGATTGCGGAGCCTGTGTATTCGAATACATATCCGATGCCACCATCAACACCGACCTTGGCCATGACCGCCAGAATAATGTCCTTCGCCGAAACACCCGGCCCGAGGTTGCCGTCTACCCGCACCTCGAAATCTTTGGGGCGATTTTGAAGCAGGCATTGCGTCGCCAAAACGTGCTCCACTTCGCTGGTTCCGACTCCAAACGCTAGTGCGCCGAACGCCCCATGGGTCGAGGTGTGGCTGTCGCCGCACACGATCGTCATTCCTGGTTGCGTGAGCCCGAGTTCGGCCCCGATAATGTGAACAATGCCGCGGCGCTCTGAATCAAGATCGAATAGCGTCACGCCAAATTCCTTACAGTTCGTGCCTAGCTGCCGAACCTGGGCCGCGGCCTGTGTGTCAACCAGCGTGAGGTCGAGAGCAAGGGTGGGAGTGGAGTGATCCATCGTGGCAAAGGTCTTGTCCGTTCGGCGAACTCGTCTCCCGCTCTGCCGCAGACCTTCAAATGCTTGCGGGGAAGTTACCTCGTGAATCAGGTGCAGGTCAACATAAAGCACTGCAGGGCTCTCAGGATCCTGAGCCACGACGTGTTGATCCCAGATTTTCGATAGCATGGTTTGCGGCTTGTGTTTGAGTTGATTCATCTATGTCTTAGCCCTCAATTTGGTCCGTTCAGGATCGCCTCAGCGGGCGGACGGTGAACTCGCAACGACGCCCACCTGGGCACTCGTGCTAGGGCGTGTCTGCTCGCCACCTTCGGCGAGAAGCTTGTTCACCGCCGAGAGGTAGGCCTTCACGCTTGCTACGATAATGTCGGTGTCGGCCCCGTACCCGCCGTATGTTCGCGGCTGGCCGGTGTCTCGCTGCGCATTCGGAGCTTTCGGACCGTCCTCACCCTGAATACGAACCGTGACCTCTCCCTGGGCATCGATACCTTCCGTAACCGCGTGAACAGAGAATTCCAATAGAGTGTTCTCGATGCCGACAATCTCATCGACCGCCTTGAAGGCCGCATCAACCGGTCCAGTCCCAACCGCGGCATGCACATGAAGCTCTCCTTCTGGCCCAGATAGGCGAACGGTCGCAGTGGGCATGCCCATGGTTCCGCAGGCGACCTGCATCCCGTCCAGCGCGAAGACTTCCGGAGGCTGGTAAAGCTCATCCGCCAGCAACGCCTGCAGGTCCGCGTCGGTAATCACTTTCTTCTTGTCGGCCAGCGCCTTGAAGCGGCGGAAGGCACGCGCAAGCTCCTCATCGTCAAGCTCGTAGCCAAGCTCGCTCAGCCGCACCTTGAACGCATGCCGCCCCGAATGCTTTCCAAGAACCAAGAGACTCTGACTGAGGCCTACCATCTCTGGGCGCATAATCTCGTAGGTAAGCTCGTTCTTCAGCATTCCGTCCTGATGAATGCCGGCTTCATGGGCAAAGGCATTGGCGCCGACCACCGCCTTGTTGGGTGGAACCATGATTCCGGTGTAATTGCTGACCAGCTTGCTTATGCGGCTGATTTGCGTCGTATCGATTTTGGTTTCCAACTCGTAGCTCGATTTACGAGTGTGGAGCGCCATCACGACTTCTTCCAACGAGGTATTGCCGGCTCGTTCACCGATGCCGTTGATCGTGACCTCTGCTTGCCGGGCTCCGGCCTGGATTCCAGCCAGAGTGTTGGCCGTTGCCAGTCCGAGGTCGTCGTGACAGTGGACCGAAATGATCAGGTCGCCATCGGCCTCCACGTTCTCGACGATCCCCGCGATCAGGCTTCCAAATTCGGCCGGCGTCGTATAACCGACCGTATCGGGAATATTCAGGGTTGTGGCTCCAGCCTTGGCCGCCTCCTGGAGCACGACATGTAGGAATTCAGGGTCACTTCTCCCGGCATCTTCGGGGCTGAATTCAACATCATCGCAAAGTGATCGCGCATACTTCACCATTTCGATGACGCTATCGATAACCTCTTCCGGGTCCATACGCAGCTTGTGCTTCATATGAATCTCCGAAGTCGCCAGGAAGGTGTGAATGCGGGGTCGGGCCGCAAGCTTGACCGCCTTCCAGGCCGCATCAATATCTCCTGCGTGGGCACGTGCCAGCCCACAGATGATGGGCGGCTGCTCTCGATCGGGAGTTTCGGCGGTGCCTATTTCCTCGGCAATCCTGCGGACCGCGTTGAGGTCGTCTGGCGATGCAGCGGGGAAGCCGGCCTCGATCACGTCCACTCCAAGCCGGGAGAGTGCGCGGGCTACTTCCAGCTTCTCGATCGATGTCATGGTGGCGCCCGGCGATTGCTCACCGTCCCGAAGCGTAGTGTCAAAAATTCGAACTTGTTCCATGCTCACCTCAATCTCCGGGCTTGACCGTGATCGGATCAAGAAACGGCATCATCTCCCGAAGCTCCGCGCCCACGGTCTCAATCGGCTGATTCTGTTCTTTTTCACGCTGCTCGTTGAACCACGGCCGGCCCTGCTCGTTCTCCTCGATCCACTTCTTTGCATACGTGCCGTCCTGGATTTCGGTCAGCATTTGCTTCATTTCCCCGATGGTATCTTCCGTAACGATGCGAGGGCCGCCGGTGTAGTCGCCATGCTCGGCGGTATCGCTTACCGAATAGCGCATGTAATTGAGCCCGCCTCTGTACATCAGGTCAACGATAAGCTTCAGCTCATGCATGCACTCAAAATAGGCTACTTCTGGTTGATAGCCAGCCTTGACCAGAACTTCGAATGCGGCCTTTACCAGCGCGCTCACTCCACCACACAACACCGCCTGCTCGCCGAAGAGATCGGTTTCGGTCTCCTCTGCAAATGTAGTTTCGATCACTCCTGCTCGCGTGGCGCCTAAGGCTTTGGCATACGAAAGCGCCAGCGCCTTTGCGCCGCCGCTTGGGTCTTGATGGATCGCCAGCAGCGCTGGGGTGCCCTCGGCCGCCTGGTATGTCTCGCGTACACGATGACCAGGCGCTTTTGGAGCAACCATGATGACGTCGACATCCTCCGGCGGCTCAATCGCGCCGAAGCGGATGTTGAAGCCATGGCTGAACATCAGGGTTTTGGTTTTATCCAGGCTCGGAGCGATCTCATTCTTATAGATAGCTGGTTGGCTGGTATCGGGCGCCAGAAGGACGATCAAATCCGCCCAGTCTGATACTTCGCTTACCGAGCTTACGGTCAAGCCTTCCGCTTCTGCAGCCGCGCGGCTCTTGCTGTCTGCCCGTAGCGCGACTCGGACGTCGACTCCACTATCTCTCAGGTTTAGCGCGTGGGCGTGCCCCTGTGAGCCGTAGCCGATGACGGCAACACTCTTGGACTGAATTGGCGCCAGATCGGCGTCCTTGTCGTAATAGATGACTGCCATTGAGGTGGCCTCTCCTCCGTTTTAGGTTTAGTTGGATACGCCGTTGGGTACTTCAGCCGCAACAAATTCTGGATTGATGCTGGGTACTTCGGAGCCGCGCGCCATTGCGATGCGCCCGGTGCGAACTAGCTCCAGTATTCCAAACGGTCGCAACAGCTCACACAAGCTCTCTATCTTTTCTTCGGTGCCGGTGATCTCAACGATAAGCGCTTCGGGTCCCACATCGACCGCGCGCGCCCGAAATACATCACACATTTGTAATACCTGCGCTCGCTCAGAGGCATTTGCCTTGACCTTGATCAGCGCTAGATCCCGTGTAACTGATGGAACATGCGTGACATTTTCGACGCGTAGCACGTTTACAAGCTTATAAAGGTTCGCCTCCACACGACGCGCCACGACCTCATCCGCCTGCATCGCGATGGTCATGCGAGAGACGCCTGGCTGGTGCGTGGGACCGACCGCAAGTGAATCGATATTAAATGCGCGGCGACGGAAGAGTGAAGCCACACGATTCAAGACTCCGGGCTTGTCTTCGACGTAGACTACGAATGTTTGGGTACCGTCACGCGCAGGATCCTTGCCGTTGTCGCTCATCTCGTGCCTCCTACCATCTCGTCTTCCGCAGTTTCAGCGATCGGATTTGGCCGCCGGATCATGGCGTGTAGATCCGCTCCGGCCGGCACCATTGGGTAAACACTATCTTCCTGTTCGACCCGGAAATCTATCACAACCGTCCCTGATTCTTGCTTTGCCCAGTTCACGGCGTCCTCAACCTGACCCCGCTCTTCAACGCGGAGCCCAGCCAGGCCGTGGGCCTCAGCAATTTTTACGAAGTCGGGATTGTGCATAGGAGTGGCCGCATAGCGACGCTCGTAGAAGAATTCCTGCCATTGACGGACCATGCCCAGGAAACCGTTGTTGATGATCGCAACATTGACCTTGATACCCTCCTGGGAACAGGTCGACAACTCCGCCTGTGTCATTTGAAAGCCACCATCGCCTACAATGGCCCAGACTTCTTCTTCGGGCCTGGCAAAACGGGCACCAATCGCTGCCGGCAGGCCAAATCCCATCGTGCCTAGTCCACCGGATGTGATCAGAGTGAAAGGCTCCTCATGCCTAAAATACTGCGCTTCCCACATTTGGTGCTGCCCGACATCGGTAACGATAATCGGCTTGCCGCCAGTAAATCTCCAGAGATCGTTGATGACATGCGCCGCGTAAAGCAGTCCATTATCTGGAAGGCTTTGAATGTCGCGCACGGCCGAGTCCCCCTTAAGCTCGTCGATGTGCTCTAACCATGCAGTATGTTTCTGAGGGGTCAGTCGAGGCAGAAGGGTTTCCAAGGTTTCGCGAAGGTCGCCAACGATCCCAACATCGACCCGCACGTTCTTATCGATTTCGGTGGGATCTATATCAATGTGGATCTTCTTGGCATTCACCGCGTAAGTCTTCAGGTTTCCGGTCACCCTATCATCGAAGCGCATACCGAAAGCCAATAACAGATCCGCTTCTTGAATGGCGTTGTTAACCCAGGCTTCGCCATGCATCCCCATCATGCCCAGATTGAGAGGATGGCTGGCAGGCATACCACCGATCCCAAGCAGGGTCGTCGTAGCCGGGATCTGGGTCTTCTCGACGAATTCAAGCAAGACCTTCATCGCCCCCGACATCATGACTCCGTGCCCGGCCAAGATGAGTGGTCGTTCCGCGTCTTCAATCAATTCCAGCGCACGCTCGAACTCTTCAGGAAGCGCACGCAAATCGGGTCGATAGCCCGGCAACCGCGTTGGAGCGTCTAACGGAACATAGTCAATCGATGCGATCTGGGCGTCCTTGCTGATGTCTACAAGCACCGGGCCCGGTCGCCCCGATCGGGCGACATAAAAAGCCTCGCGCATGCTAGGCGCGATGTCTGCCACATCAGTTACCAGATAGTTGTGCTTGGTTACCGGAAGCGTGACGCCGGTCACATCCGTTTCCTGAAATGCGTCGCTCCCAATCGCGGCCGATGGCACCTGACCGGTGATGCACACTATCGGTGATGAATCCATCATCGCGGTCGCAATGCCGGTAACCAGGTTGGTTGCACCAGGCCCGGAGGTGGCCATCGCGACTCCAACCTTGCCGGATGCTCGTGCAAAGCCGTCCGCCATGTGCGCCGCGCCCTGCTCGTGCCGAACCAGGACATGCCGAACCGGATAGTCAAGCATGGCGTCGTAAGTGGGTAGAATTGCGCCGCCCGGGTAACCAAAGACGACCTCGACCCCCTCCTGGGTTAGCACCTCCCAAACTATTTGTGCGCCTTTTTTCTCCATAGTCCTCTCCTTACGCTTTGTATTCTTCCCTAATGCATTGGCGGTCTTCTCTTTCCGCTCAACGCTATAACCTATTGCCCTCGCGTTCCTCTTATCTCAGCAGCCATCCCTTCACATCCTCCTCGACCCAAGCACCATGTACCTGTGGCTATGCGCATATGGCGCCCTGCGCCGCAGAGGAAACGAGCTTGGCATACTTGGCCATGACTCCGCGTGTGTAGCGAGGTTCCGGCGGTTCCCAACTCTCCAGCCGGCTCTCAATCTCGGATTCAGAGAGCTGAACGTCGATTCTTCGTTCTTTCACATCGAAAATGATTTCGTCTCCATCTTGAAGTGCCGCGATCGGCCCGCCTTTCGCCGCTTCGGGAGCCACATGACCGGCCATGAGACCATGGGTCGCACCTGAGAATCGGCCATCGGTCAGCAGCGCGACTGATTCACCGAGGCCAGCGCCCACGATTGCAGCCGTAACTCCCAGCATCTCGCGCATCCCAGGTCCACCCATCGGACCCTCGTATCGAATTACCACAACGTCTCCGCTCTTAATATCCCCGGACTGAACGGCGTCAAAGGCCGCTTCTTCCGAATCAAAGATCCTTGCCGGGCCCTTGTGGTGGGTCATGGAGTGACCGGCGATCTTCACCACGCACCCATCCGGCGCGAGGTTTCCCTTTAAAATAACAAGCCCGCCGGTCGGACTGAGTGGATCATCCAGGGGCCGAATGACCCGCTGACCGGGAGACTCGGTAGCTCCCTTCGTCTCTTCGCTGAGGGTCTTGCCGGTTACGGTCATCGCTTCCGGATGCAGTTTGCCGGCTTGAATGAGGCGCTCCCCTAGCAGGCGCCACCCGCCGGCTTTGTGCACATCTGTGGCTACATACTGACCGCTGGGCTTGAGGTCTGCCAGCAGCGGTGTCTGCTCACTAATTCGGTCAAAGTCCTCGATATCCAGTGGAACATCCACCTCGTTAGCGATCGCAAACAGGTGCAGGATGGCGTTGGTCGATCCACCCGTCGCGGCAACCGAAGCAATGGCGTTCTCAATCGCATCGCGGGTAATGATCTGCCGAGGTCGAAGGTCCTGCCTTAGGAGCTCCATGACCCGCTGACCGGCTTCATATGCAACCTGATCTTTCTCTTCGTATGTCGCGGGAACAGTGCCACTGCCCATCGCCGAAATTCCCAGGAATTCGCAGACGGTGGCCATGGTGTTGGCCGTAAACTGGCCTCCGCAGGCTCCTGCTCCAGGGCAGGCGACGTCCTCAAGAGCTTTTAGCTCGGCGTCCGTCATTTCGCCCGCAGCATGGGCGCCGACGGCTTCAAAAACATCTTGAATGGTTACATCGCGCCCATCGTATCGACCGGGTGCGATCGAACCCCCATAGAGCATCAGCCCCGGCAAATCGAGACGGGCGAGCGCCATGACCGTTCCAGGGATGGTCTTGTCGCAGCCCGAGATAGCGACCATGGCGTCGAACATATTTCCTCGGGCGACGAGCTCGATAGAATCAGCGATCACTTCGCGGCTGACCAGCGAGGTCTTCATGCCTTCTGCGCCCATGGTGATCCCGTCTGAAATTGAAACGGTATTGAACTCCATCGGAGTGCCACCCGCGGCGCGGATCCCCTCTTTCACCTTGGCGGCAAGCCTGCGCAGGTGAAAATTGCAGGGTCCGATCTCAATCCAGGTGTTTGCCACTCCGATGAGCGGGCGGCGCAGATCCTCGTCGCTATATCCGACCGCCTTCAACATGGCGCGTGCCGGCGCCCGGCTCGGGCCCTCGGTGATTGCTCGGCTGCGATGCCTCAAATCAACGGTCAAGGATAAGCCCTCCGTTAGCCATTGTATGTTTCCATTAGAGCGTCATCAGCCTCAGGTTCCGGCTGTGCCGAACGATCGCCAGATGCAGCTTCTTCTGCATCCTCCTTCGCTGGTACGCTTGGTGCTTCCTCGAATGGAGGCTGGGGAGCCCGCGGCTTCTCCTGGCGCTGAGATTTTGACCCGTTGCTTTTATGTCTCTCCATGATCCGTCTCCTTACATACACATCGCGGCAAAAAAAAACCTCCCGGTTGGGAGGTGTCTGTGGCCTTCTTGCTCTTGTGCTTAGTGCACTACACCGCCTCAACCCGAATTCGCTTATCGCCCAAAATAAGGACGAGAAGCTGCGCAATAACGATAAGGCTGAGCAGTAATGTGAAGGCCATTAGTTTTGTGGGCCCTTGCCCACTTAGCCAGTAAGTTATCACGGTTTCTTGTTATGTCAAGGTCCAAAGCGCCCAATACTGTCGCCTCGGGAGTTACATTTTGAGAGGAACAATCTGCCCTTCGGTCGGCTCAGCACAGCAGTACCAGGGTTCCGACAGATACGGTATCGGCGCACTGGGCTGTCGGCCGTTCGCCTCTCGTATGGGCAGTCCGGCCAGCGCCGCAACCTGTTCAAAAATCTTGCGCCGCTCCATGTTGCGCGCTACCCCTGTCTCGACCAGCGCAAGGACCTCTTGGTGGAGACGGTCTACCGATGGATCACTGTTCCGCCATGGATAGGTGAGCAGCCGCTCATCGAAGGAGCCAACAAGGGCTTCCACTTCGGGCAACTCGAGCAGCTTTGAGCCGGCCGGAATCAGCAGGCGGATTGCTAAGTGAATGGAGGCCATCTTCTCGACAAGATCGTATTGGTCGAGAAAAGCGAGCAGCTGCCGATACCCGTCCAGCGTCGTCCAAGGCGTGAAGGTTACCAGCGTCGGATTGAGAGTAAGCCCCACTTGATTGAAGTAATCGACAACCCGGATAATATCTTCCTTGGTATGGCCTTTGTCCAGCCTGGTAAGCACCGTCTCATCGATCGACTCGAGTGCGCTGGTCACAAACAGGCAACCAGTCTCGCGAAGCGTTGGAAGATGCTCGGCGTGCCTTAGCAGGTGTTCGATCTTGATGGTCACATCGTAGGTTAGCTGAGGGAATTCGGTATGGAGTGAGCGCACGATAGGCAGCGCATGCCCGATTCCGTTAAAGAAATCTGGGTCGCCAAAGGAGATGTGTTCCGCGCCCGCTCGCACCTGCTGCCGGATGTCATCCAAAACCACATCGTGCTGGACCACCCGAAACATCCCCTCATAGACCGGGACAACCGGGCAGTGGCGGCACGTATGCTTGCAACCTCGGCTGGCCTCCGTGTAGCCTACGATCCGACTCTGATTGTCCCCCATATTTAGTTGGGCATACTGAGATAGGGGGGGTAAGTCTGCGCGCCGCGGGGTAATAAAATGTTGCCGCGCAAGCGAGATGCTGGGCTCTGGCTGGCCGTCCGTTCGCGGGGCTGAGCCATTGAGGCTCAATCGTTTGGCAAGCGCCGTCAAGGCCGTCTCGTACTCTCCTCCAAGAATGGTATCCACGCCGAGCCTGCGAAGATAAGTCTCATTCATTGGCGCATATAGTCCGTAGCACGCCAGGTGCGCGCCCATATTCAGCTGTCTGACCCGTTCGATGAGAGGTACAGCCAGACGTGTTGCCGTGTGCATTGGCAGGTAAAAGGCCACCAAGTCTGCTGCGCTTACGGCATCCTCGTCCAAGCGTTGCACAGCCAGATCCAGGCAAGTCACCTCGACCGCGGCTTGGCTGAGCCAGGCAGCTGGCGACGCCAGCCCAAAAGGCTGGTGACCCAGTTCATAGGTTGACACCAAGACTACACGCATGCTGAATATTCTAATCGGACGCGGGCAGCTATGTAGCCGCTTGACAGTTCAATTCCGCCGTCCTTATAATCCGCTATTGGCAAGGCGGTTCGTGCTATATACGACCGGCTGCCTGGATCCACTTCGAGCGGGTGTAGTTCAGCGGTAGAACGTCTGCTTCCCAAGCAGGATGTCCCGGGTTCGATTCCCGGCACCCGCTCCTGAATTCCTTTCTAAGATCCTAGCGAACGGCCACTCTCGAGTAGGAGGAACGCATGGACTACGGCGAAGTACTGAGAAAAACCTGGGACATCAGTTGGCGGAATAAAGGTCTGTGGCTGCTTGGAGTTCTGGCCGGATGCAGCGCGAGTGGACGCGGCAACTTTGGAAATTCCACAAGTGGTGCTCGCAGCTACGACTTTAGTTCGGGCGATCTGCAGTCTGGATTTATTTTCGAGGATCTCGG
>CBDTZL010000046.1:0-14707 GCA_965364895.1 uncultured bacterium | reverse complement strand
CGTTAGGTCGTCGGTTCGACTCCGACTGGTGGCTCCTTCATACAATTCGCGTCGCCTATTCACGTTTCCAGCTGTTGGGTTGGCGCGCAAGCTAGCCATGGCAGAAATTTCCCCCAGCATGAAACGCGTGCAGGAAGCCCTCGACCGGTCGGGGCTGTCACTCGAGGTAGTTGAGTTGCCGCAGAGCTCCCGCACTGCGCAAGAGGCGGCAGATGCGGTCGGATGTCAGCTGGGTCAGATCGTGAAATCGCTTGTCTTTCGCGGCATTGACACAATGACGCCCTATCTTGTGCTGGTGAGCGGACCCAATCGTGCCGATCTCGAATTGGTGGGCAAACTCGTTGGTGAGCCGGTTCGAATGGCTGAAGCCGACTACGTTCGGGAGCAAACGGGTTTCAGCATCGGTGGAGTGGCACCGGTCGGTCTGCAAGCGCCGATGCGAACCATCATCGACCAGGATCTGTTGCAATATGAAGGCATTTGGGCAGCAGCCGGCACCCCTCGGTCAGTCTTTCGCCTGACACCCGACGATCTCCTGCAGCTAACTGCGGGCCAAGTGGCCAACATCAGCTAGCCCCGATCACAATCTCTATCCGCACTCTCATTCATAGACCTGGATCGCGTCGCTCATTCATGTGCTGCCGTTACACACGCCGAGCGAGTTCGCATCCCCACAAGCCCACGCCGTATAATTCCCGCATGAATGATCGATCCCCCCCACTCGTGATCGGCATCGCCGGAGGCACGGGCTCAGGCAAAACAACGATCGCGGATGTCGTGCTGAATCGAATTGGCGCCGAGCACATCGCTTTCCTGCCCCACGACGCGTACTACCGAGACCTAAACGATCTTCCCCGAGCCCAACGGGATTCGGTAAATTTCGATCACCCAGACTCGCTCGATACCGATCTCATGATCGCGCATCTCAAGAAACTCAGAGCCTGGGAGATGGTGAAAGTCCCAATATACGACTTTACGCGCCATGAAAGAACTAAGGAAACCTTAACTCTTGAACCACACCCGGTCATCCTGGTAGAGGGGATTTTGGTGTTTGCCGAACCCAAGCTGCGGGATATGTTTGACGTGAAGATCTTTGTGGA
Source organism: uncultured bacterium (assembly GCA_965364895.1). Classification (GTDB taxonomy): domain Bacteria; phylum Chloroflexota; class Anaerolineae; order Anaerolineales; family E44-bin32; genus JADFRG01. The sequence goes on along the minus strand of CBDTZL010000046.1, from coordinate 13,607 downwards.
TACACCACCCGACGTGCGTTTTATCCGGCGGCTTCAACGAGATATAAAAGATCGTGGTCGCTCGATGGACTCAGTCATTCAGCAGTATCAAACAACCGTGCGACCCATGCATGAAGAGTTCGTGGAAACTTCTAAACACTTCGCAGACGTCATCATTCCGGAGGGAGGCTTGAACACGGTCGCGATGGACATGGTCGTCGCCCGCATTTCCGCTCTGCTCGATATCCGATAAAAAAGGAGGCATAAATGGGATCAAAACAATACAGTTCTCCACCAGAGATGAGTATCGACCCTAATCTCACCTACAGCGCCACGATTAAAACCGCAGGCGGCGACATCGTGCTGCGGCTGTACGCCGACAAGGCGCCAAACACGGTAAACAACTTCGTGTTTCTGGCCCGTGACGGCTATTACGACGGCGTGATTTTCCATCGTGTAATTGAAAATTTCATGGCGCAGACCGGTGACCCGACCGGTACCGGCACTGGAGGTCCTGGTTATCAGTTCGAAGACGAGTTTCATCCCGATCTACGCCACGACGGTCCCGGTGTCCTGTCGATGGCGAATGCGGGCCCCGGCACAAATGGCTCGCAGTTCTTCATCACACATATCGAAACCGATTGGCTCGACGATAAGCACTCGGTCTTCGGGTACGTGTCCTCGGGTATGGAAGTGGTACTTGCGATCCCGGTACGCGACCCGAGCGAGCCGAGCGCATCAGCAGTGGCTATTGAGGCAATCGAGATCTCAGAGCAGTGACGGATGAGGTAAGCCAAGAAGGGGAGGTGCGTCAAACCGATTGGCGCACCATCGCGCTGCGCGTGGTGGCGCTGATGGCGGCGATCGCCATCACGGTCGCAGGATATCTGCTCAGAGACGAACTTCAAAACCTGGAGGTCCTGGGATACCCCGGCATCTTCCTCATCTCACTGGTCTCCAACGCAACCGTCGTCCTGCCCGCCCCTGGTTTTATTGTCACCTTCGTTGCCGGCAGCATCTTTAATCCGTTTCTGGTTGCCATCGCCGCCGCAGCTGGGGCCGCCCTCGGGGAACTAACTGGCTACCTGGCCGGATACAGCGGGCGCGGAGTGTTCGAACGATCCCCCTCCTACGATCGACTCGAGGAATTGATGGAGAAGTATGGCGGATGGACCGTGCTGGTTCTGGCTGCGACCCCAAATCCCTTCTTTGACATCGCTGGCGCCGCAGCTGGTGCCTTACGAATGCCAGTGCTCGCGTTTCTGGCGTGGGCATTTGCTGGGAAGATGATCAAGATGCTGGCTCTTGCCTACGCCGGTGCGCTCGGCATCGATTGGATTCTTGGCTTGCTTGGCTAAGCTTGGTTAAGCCAGATTGATAATTCGACGGATTATCTATCGCTGCGCATTAAACTATGGCTATGCGCAATTGTCCCCTTGTCAAACCGCAAATTGCGCCTTCTTTATGGTGAACTCTTTAAGCGCAGTTTGGTCGACTTCGACACCTAATCCCGGGCCGGCGGGCACGTCGATCGTCCCATCTGAATTGAGCGTGAAGCGGGGCTTTGCCACATCCAGCTTATAGTAGCGATCCGTGGCCGAAATGTCCCCGGGAATCGTGAATCCTGGCAGCGATGCCAAGGCAAGATTAGACGCCCGTCCAATTCCTGTTTCCAGCATTCCACCGCACCAGACTGGAATGTTGCGAGCCGAACAGAGATCATGGATCTTGACCGCCTCGGTCAGTCCCCCTACTCTCCCCGCCTTGATATTGATGATGCGGCAGGCATCCAGGTCTAGCGCTTGACGCGCCATCGTGACCGAGTGAATGCTTTCATCTAAACAGACCGGCGTGGACAGGCGGGCCTGCAGCTCAGCATGTGCCAAAAGATCTTCCTCCGGGAAGGGTTGCTCAATTAGCGCCAGCCCATATCGTTCCATCTTCTCGAAAACTTTGAATTGGTTGGTGTCGTAGGCCGCATTGGCGTCGACCTGCAGCAGTAGGTCCGGATGAGCCTCGCGCACCGCCTGAACGTACTCAAGATCCATCCCTGGCTTGATCTTCAATTTGACGCGGCGATACCCTTCATTGAGATGATCCCGGACCACATCGAGCAGCGACCCGACATCGTCCTGGATACCAATCGAAACTCCCACCTCGACTTGCGTCCGTTCGCCCCCAAGCATCTCAGCGAGCGGTTCGCCCTCAATCCGGCCGGCGAGGTCCCATAGAGCCAACTCGAGTCCGGCCTTGGCCATAGGATGTCCCTTGATTCCTTCGACATGGTTGGGAAACTCCGACGGCGCACTCAGCTCCTTCCCCAGAATCGCCGGCACAAGGAAATCCTCTAATATGTGCCAGGCCGTTCCAGTCGATTCGTAGGAGTACCAGGGCACTCGCTGAGTCACACATTCGCCCCAACCATCTTGCCCATCTCCCTCCACATGGATCAGGAGACATTCGCGATCCCGCTCTATATGCTTGGAGGTCTCGAATCTGTTGACGAGCGGCATCGATATGTGGTGGATTTCGATCCTGTCAATCTTCATGGAATCAAATTCTCCGCGCTTCCCGCCGTCTTATCTGCTCCAAACACGATGGCTATGCGCAGTTTCCCCTTTAGGAACGATGATTATCGGCAGAAACCAAGGAGGTCATCCCAAAGTGCTATCGCCCAGACTCAGCACGTAATACGAACGCGGGTATTTTTCGCCCTTTAGATGCACAAAATCCGTGGCTACGTATCCCGCCTCAAACGCTCCTTCAAATATTGATCGGGTTAGCATCCGCCACTCGTTTGCCAGCCCCATGTCGCGGCGCTTCACCTCCAGGAAATCGGGAGGAATCTCCACCATTACCAGGTTCCCGCTGGGTGTTTCAGCAACCTCGCCCGGTCGCGGTAAATCGTCGTCAGCCAGTCCGGCCGAATTGAGTTTCTGTGCACCAGCGGAAAGATAATTCGCTAAGTCGAGCGGTGGGCGGGATCTTTCCAGGCGTGATTCCACTCGATTGGAAGTGAGCCACCAATCGACCTGAAATCGGTCTGAAGGAATACCTTTGTTCAAGCCGTCCCGCATTTCACCATAGACTTCGCGTTGATAGGTCCGGCAAACGGCTCCCAGCCGATGGACATTGAGGTAGGCATTCACGCTCATGAGGGGGTCGAAGGTCCAGGTCGCCAGCCGAATTCCTTGCTGGAGAAGTGCGGCGCGCTGCGCTTGCTTCAAAGCGACCGCCAGACCCTTCCCTCTATACTCAGGATGCACCCCCACCTGATGGGAGCAGTGTTTGAGGCGCGCCATTGCAACACGATCTGGGCTTTCCTGATCGGTTCCCAGAAAACCCATCACGTACCCAACCAGCTGGTCGCCCTCCATTGCCCCCAAAACCAGGCCGCCATTTGAGGCGACCGTGAGCAGCAGGTGTGCGGGCACGATGTCGGTCTCGCTGCCGGGCCAGACGGAACGTTGCAGATCCTCCGCCTGCTCCATTTCTTGCGCGCTGGCAAGTGGTTTGATAATGACGCTAGGCATATAAGTTATGTGCGTCCAATCTGTCGGCCCATAAACTCAGCGATCCAATTGCGCTCTCCCAGATAGCGTAATTGGTCAATCATCATGGAGGGTTTCAAGCCGAAGATGGTCGGCATGGCGTCCAGACTTGCAGTTCGGCTGGAAGCCAGATAGTCAAACCAGAATGTGGTCAGAGGCGGATTCGGCAAGATGCGCTGGAACGCCCAAGTTATCCCCCGCAGATAAAGTGGCGAAGCATTTAGCAACCAACGGCGACTCCCAGCCGCCTGCATCACCATCTCGACAACCTGTCTCAGCGTGAGGAATTCGGGGCCGCCGACGTCGTAGGTCTGTCCCACCATCGATTCCTCTTCCAGCGACCACGCCACGCAGGTTGCCAGATCGTCCACCCATACTGGCTGGATGGCGGTCTTTTCGTCACCTGGAATTAGAAATATTCCTGGTGAGATTCCCAGCAACATTGCAAGGGAAGTCGTGAATCGGTCCCCTTCGCCGTAAACAAGCGAGCTTCGAATGATGGTATACGGCAGGTCACTCTTTCGAATTGCTTCCTCGGCAAGTGCTTTCGCGCGCAGGGCAGGAAAGGCTGAGGAAGGCTCGGCGCCCAGGTGGCTGACGAAAACAATCCTGCTCACACCGGCCTGGCGGGCCGCCTCAACAAGCACTCGTGTCCCTTCTACATCCACCGCCTGCAGCCCTGCCGCCAATCCGCTCCGCTCGGCCCCGGCCAGGTGCACAACACTTTTCACTCCCACCATAGCCGCCCTCACGCCGCGCTTGTCAACCAAACTGCTGATCGCAGCTTCAACTGGGATACCCACTGGAAGTTCGGGCGATCGCCTGCTTGGCCTCATTAAAGTCCGGACTTGATAATTAGATTGGGAGAGCTTACGAATGACGGCTCGGCCAAGAAAGCCCGTCCCGCCGGTTACGAGGACCAATGCTGTGAACCCATTTGAGTTAACATAATCGCAGTAGAAGGGTGGGTGGTTTCGAAAGGGCTCGAATTCTATCATAGGGGTCGTGCGCGCCCTTTACAGGGTCAAAGTGTTATACTCCTCCGAATCCCGTTTTAGCGGGTGAGCCCCGTAAGAATGAGGTTCTGCACCGTGAATTCAGGCCCGAATCTGGCTCATAACCCGTAATTGCGGGCAGATCTATGCTAATTATTTGGAGGATATAGTGGACCGTAAACGCGTTGTCATTACCGGACTCGGAACTCTCAGCCCACTCGGAAACACCGTTAAAGAAACCTGGGATTCGCTTCTGGAGGGCCGCTCTGGGATCGGACCCATCACGCATTTTGATGCCAGTGAATTCATCACTCGATTTGCGGGCGAGGTCAAGGGATTTGATCCGGTCGCACATCTGGGGAATAAGCTAGCTCGACGGCTTGATCGCGTCACTCAAATGACGGTTGTCGCTACTAAGCAGGCGTTGGATCACGCAAAGTTCAAGATTACTGAGACAAATCGTGATCGGATCGGCGCCATCATCGGGACAGGGGTCGGCGGGATCACCACGTTAATCGAACAGGTCAAGCGTTATCTGGAAAAAGGCCCCCATTGGATCAGCCCCTTCACCGTTCCCATGATAATTCCCGATGCGCCCGGCGGCCAGATCGCCATCTCATTCGGCATGCGCGGCCCGAATTATGCAGTTGTAACCGCATGTGCTTCCGGAACCAACGCCATCGGAGAAGCCCTGGAGATCATTCGGCGCGGCGACGCAGATGCCATGATCGCGGGCGGATCCGAGGCGGGGATCGTGCCGATATCAATCGCTGGTTTCAATAAGATGGATGCCATGTCGAAGCGCAACGACGATCCAGAGCGCGCTTCTCGCCCATTTGATCTCAACCGGGACGGCTTTGTCCTGGGAGAGGGCAGCGCACAGCTTCTGCTGGAATCGCTCGAACACGCCAGGGAGCGCGGCGCAAAGATTCTGGCTGAAATCGTGGGCTACGGCTCAACGAACGATGCGCATCACATCACCGCACCGGCCGAAAATGGCGCCGGCGCAGCGGCTTCCATGGAGCTTGCCTTAGAAGGCGCCCAGCTCGAGGCGGACGAGATCGACTACATCAACGCCCATGGCACGAGCACCAAGCTCAATGACTTGAGCGAGACGGCCGCCATCAAGACCGTCTTTGGAGAAACCGCTTACGACATCCCGATTTCCTCAACCAAGTCCATGACCGGCCATATGCTGGGAGCAGCAGGCGGCGTGGAAGCAGTTTTCTGTGTGAAGGCCTTGGAAGAAGGGATTATGCCGCCCACCATAAATTATGAAACCGCGGATCCCGATTGCGATCTTGACTATATTCCGAACGAGAAGCGGGAAAAAGAACTTAAGCATGTGATGTCCAACTCATTCGGTTTTGGGGGGCACAACGCTACCCTCATTTTCGCCCAGCCAGAGGACGTTCAGAAAGTAATCTCATGACGCGCTACGCACACATAACGGGCTGGGGAATGGCCGTTCCCGAGCGCGTTCTCACCAATCACGATCTGGAGCAAATCTTCGACGACGCAGACGACGAGTGGATCGTCTCGCGAACCGGGATCCGGGAACGTCGGATCGCGGACAAATCGGAGACAACTGCTTCCCTGGGGACCCAAGCCGCACTGAGGGCATTACAGGGCACCGACGTGAAGGCCAGCGAAATTGACTTGATCATCGTGGCCACCTCCTCGCCTGAGCACATTTTTCCCGCGACCGCCTCCCTGGTGCAAGACAACATCGGCGCCTCGCAAGCCGGCGCCTTTGATCTCTCGGCCGCCTGCACCGGGTTCATCTTCGCGCTCAATATGGCGGCACAGGCCGTACGTTCCGGAAATATCGACAAGGCGCTGGTGGTCGGTTCTGAAACCCTTTCCCGGTTCGTAAATTATGAGGATCGTAATACATCCATCTTATTTGGAGATGGAGCAGGCGCCTTTCTGGTTGAAGGACGCCCAGAACCTGGCGGCGTGCTGTCTTGCATCATGCGGTCTGACGGCTCCGGAGGCGATCTGCTTTCCATCCCCGCCGGGGGTAGCTTCATGCCTACCACTCCCGAAACAGTCGCTACCAGCATGCACTTCATGCAGATGAACGGCCGCGAGGTCTTTCGCTTTGCGACGCGGGTGATGGCAACCGCAACGCGGGATGCGGTTGACGACGCGGGAATATCGCTGGACGACGTTTCCTTAATCGTGCCGCATCAAGCCAACTCTCGCATCATCGAAGCGGCTGCCCGCGGGCTGAAGCTGCCGCTCGAACGGTTCGCTATCAATGTTGATCGATACGGGAATACTTCAACCGCCTCCATACCTATTGCATTTTGCGAAGCCTGGGACCAGGGCCGAATTCGCAGCGGAGATAATTTAGTGTTGGTCGGTTTTGGGGCCGGTCTAACCTGGGGCGCAATGGCACTGGAGATGACTATGCCGGAGCGCGTGATTGAACCGGCTGACCGGCGCCGCTCGCGCAGGATGCGATCGTGGGCCCGCGCTCGCTCTGCATCCCGTCGACTCGGAAGGCGGGTGGAATCTTTGATATTCAGGGCCAACACTCGCGGCAAGAAATAGCCGCATCCTGAATTGATTTTTGCAAAAAAAAAGGGCGGGGCTAGATGCCCCGCCCTTTGCTATTGCCAAGGATTCGCTTAGTTCTCTTTTCCGTTGGAGCTGCCGTTGGAGGCCTCTTCCACCGCGCCTACAAATTCATCCACCATGTCCCTGAGGTAGGGCTCAGGAAGCGCACCAACTTGTCGGTGAACAACCTTGCCATCTGCGATCAGCAGCATGGTTGGAATTCCCTGCACTCCATATTGCATAGCCCAACTGGGATTGTCATCCGTATTGACTTTCGCCACGACCAAGCGCTCATCATACTCCTCGGCCAGCTTGTCAAGGATTGGAGCGACCATAAGACAAGGGCCACACCAGGGCGCCCAGAAATCGACCAATACCGGAGTATCGGATTCCAGAACGGTGGCTTCGAATGCGTCGTCGGTTACGTGTATGGGTTCTTTATTCATTAGTTATCCTCTACGCCATAGATGCCTTCTGCGGCGCTTATCTTACCATCCGGATCCGGTAGGTGCGATTGGTCAATTCACACTATAAAACACTCTTTGCCACCATATTTCTGTGAGCATGTTCACATAGCGATTGTATAATCCGCCAGTGGAACTCACCTGCGCTGCGTGCACCGCGCCCGACCTGGCATCCGATAGTCAAGGAAACTTGGACTGCAGCTACTGCGGCACCCACTTTCTTACCGAACGTACGGAATGCCCGGCCTGCGGCGAGCTAAACCTAAAGGGGGCGGATGATTGCTCCAACTGCGGTGAACCACTCTCGATCGTCGCCAGCATAATCAGTCGACAGGGAAGTACGGGCAATCCACTGTGGATTCGCCGACTGCAATCTCAAGTAGCGGGTTTGAAAGAAAGCGAGGCGCTCGCCTCAGAAGAGCGATTTGAAGGATTCGTCGCGATCGACCGAAGAAGGAAGGCGGCCGAGGCAGAAGCCCACCTCCGCCAAAAGCAAACCGACCGAAACATCTTTTATTATGGGGCCGCGGCCGTTCTTCTCATCGTGTTTGTTGTCCTCGTTCTGATCGCCATTCCCTGATGGATTCTGAATACTCCGTAAGTCTACCGGTTTTCGAAGGCCCGCTGGACTTGCTGCTCCGCCTTATCGAGCAGGAGCAGCTGGACATCACAACCGTCGCCCTTGCACAGGTTACCGATCAGTTCCTTAAGCATCTGGAGCGGATCCCCGAGAAACCCGCAGCGGAACTCGCAGAATTTCTGGTGGTGGCAGCCAAGCTGCTGCAGATCAAATCCGAGGCTTTGCTGCCGAGGCCCCCAGAGCGGGACCCTGGCGAGGAGGACCCGGCGGAGGCCTTAGCTCGGCAGCTGATGCTTTATCGACAGTTCAAGCAGGCCGCGGCCGAACTGGCCACCCGCGAGAAAGAAGGCCTGCGCACCTATCTGCGCCTTTCGCATGAGCCGCCGGTGGTTGACGAGCAGTTGGATCTGGGGGGGTTGGGGCTAAATGAGCTACGGGCTGCCATGCTGGATGCTCTTGCTGATTTACCGGAAGGCCCGAACTTAGAGCAGGCTGCCGAACCGCCCAAGATCCGCATCCGCGACAAGATCCGATGGATCATTGATTTGATGGAACGCGAAGATCACGTCAGCTTCAATTCGCTGCTATCATCTGCGGCAAGCCGCCTGGATATCGTGGTTTCATTTCTTGCGTTGCTGGAGCTGGTGAAAGACCGGACGGTGATCGCTAGCCAGCCGGAACCGTTTGCCGATATCGAGCTCAGTCGGGGGTCGAACTGGGAAGAGTTTCGGCTCGAGACCGAGGAATAATTGATGACGAATAACCAGCCGCAAGAAACAAGGCCAAGAACGCTCCCAATCCGTCGATCGCCACATCTCGAACACTAGCTGTTCTTCCATGGACGAAGGATTGGTGGAATTCGTCGCTTGCGGCAAATCCCATCGAGAGCCCAAACGCCATCGACCACCGCACGAAGCGAGGAAGTCCGGTTGGCAAGGCATAATAGTACGCCACGCCCAACATGCCGTAGCCAATCGCATGCCCTGCCTTTTTGAAATAGACATCATACGCACCAAAGGTAGGGACCTTACTGGCAGGCAGCGCAGACAGCACGAAAATAGCCGTCATCATGGCCAGAGCTGGCAGCCACCGGATAAGCTTCTCAATCACTGACATGGGGCGGGATTTTACCATCGCCAAATGAAGGGAAGACTAAAGCCAAAGGGTTCTTCCCAGAAAGAATTTAGTTGCACTTATGTCTAATCAACTTACGGGCTCGACCTCGCCCTATTTGCTGCAGCACGCAGAAAACCCCGTGGATTGGCATCCGTGGGGGCCGGAGGCGCTTGAAAAGGCTCGAGAACAGGACAAGCCTATCTTCTTGAGCATAGGCTACGCCGCGTGCCATTGGTGCCATGTAATGGCTCACGAATCTTTCGAGGACCCGAAGACAGCCGCTCTTATGAACGAAAACTTTGTAAACATCAAGGTCGATCGCGAAGAACGGCCCGACATCGACAGCCTCTATATGGACGCAGTGGTTGCCATGACCGGCCAGGGAGGCTGGCCGATGTCGGTTTTTCTGACTCCAGACGGCCGTCCTTTCTACGGCGGCACATATTTTCCGCCCGCTCGTCGATTCAACATGCCCGCCTTCAGCGAGATCCTGCTCGCGCTGGCCGACAAATGGAGCAACGACCGGGACAGCCTCTTGGATATCGGGAACGAGCTCACAGATCGGATCGCGGCTGCTCCAGCGCTCCGAGCTGGCGACAACGAACTGGATCCCCAGCAATTCGATCGAGCAGCGGAGCTGCTCTTTCGCGGCTACGACTGGACCCATGGGGGTTGGGGGCAGGCACCCAAGTTTCCACAGCCCATGGCAATCGAATTCCTCCTGAGGCGGTACGCACGCTCACAAGACAAACTGGCGCTAGATATGGCGAAGCATGTTCTGTCGGCCATGGCAGACGGCGGCATGTACGATCAGCTTGGCGGCGGGTTTTCGCGCTACGCGGTCGACGAGATCTGGCTGGTGCCCCACTTTGAAAAAATGCTCTATGACAACGCGCAGTTAGCGCGGGTCTACATTCAGGCTTGGCAGGTAACAGGCGATCACCAAACGTTGGTCGTCGCAAATGAGACGATTGCCTTCATGTTGCGCGAAATGCGCCACCCGGAAGGCGGCTTCTACAGTTCGTATGATGCCGATTCAGAAGGAGAAGAAGGCAAGTTTTATGTGTGGTCCATTGAGGAAATCAACGCGACGATCGAAGACCCAAAGCTCGCGGAATTGGTCATCGCGGCCTATGGCGTAACCGAAGCCGGAAACTTTGAAGGCTCCAATATTTTCTTTCGCGCAAGCAAGCCCGAAGCGCTCGCCGAACAATTATCAATGGATGTGGAGACTGTAGAAAAGCGGCTTGCCGAAGCGCGTGAGCTTCTGCTCCAGACCCGCCGGCAGCGGATTCATCCTGGCTTAGATGACAAGGTGCTTACAGCATGGAACGGTCTGACATTGATAGCGCTCGCAGAAGCCGCGCGCGCCACGCAAAACGAAGAATACCTGGTAGCCGCACAGACTCAGGCCAACTTCCTGCTGGGTAATTTGCTGGTAGATGGCAAGCTGCTCCGCTCCTGGCGGGATGGCAAAGCACAATACACCGCCTATTTAGAAGACCACGCGGCGCTGGGGCTAGGATTGCTCGCCCTATACCAAAGTGATTTTGATCCGAGATGGTACCGAGAAGCGGTGCGACAGGCAGATGAGCTCCTTGAGGCGTTTGCCGATCCGGAAGGTGGATTTTTCGATACCCGCCACGACCACGAGCAACTGATCGCCCGCCCGAAGTCGATTCAAGACAGCCCCACTCCCAGCGGAAACACGCTGGCTGCCATGCTGCTGCTCACTTTGGGTGCCTACGAGGGTGCCGCTCGCTTTATTGAACCGGCCGAATCGGCGCTGCGCGCAATGGTCCTCACTGCCTCGCAACACCCTTCTGCCTTTGCCGGATGGCTCAACGCTATGGATTTCGCGATCGGGCCCCAACTCCAGCTTGCTATCGCGGGTTCTCCATCAGACGCCCGATTCAATGAATTGTTGTCCCGCTTCAATTCTGAATACATTCCAAACCTAATTGTTGCCGGCGGAGAGCCGGGAGCAGATGATCAGCCAACTCTGATGGCGGAACGGAGTATGCGAGAAGATCGACCCACTGCCTACCTTTGCCAGGGCTTTGCCTGCCAGCTGCCGACAAGTGATACAGAAGAGCTTTCACGGCAAATGGATGCCGTCCTGGCACCAACGAATTGATCCATCGAGAAGCATTCAGCAAGGATATCGAACTGTGGAGTAATATGAAGCAGCAATGCAAATGACCCCTGAATCCGACGCCGAATATAAGCTCGTAACGATCCTCTTCGCCGATGTCGTTGGGTCGACTGACCTGACGGGTCGATTGGGACCCGAGCGCGCGCGTGTGGTGCTCGATCGATGCTTGCAGCGAGCAAGCGCAGCGGTGGACGACTTTGGGGGGACGGTGGCGCGACTGATGGGCGACGGCATGCTTGCCTTCTTTGGGGCTCCGCTAGCCCACGAGGACGATCCAGAGCGGGCCGGATTGGCCGCCCTTCGAATGGTTGAAGCGGTTCAGGAATACGGTACCGAACTTGGTGAAGACTTGCATCTAAGGGTGGGAATCAACACCGGCCGCGCCGTGTTGGGCGATATGGGCGGCGAGATCATGTCGGAGTACACCGCCCTGGGCAAGCCGGTTGTGCTGGCCGAGCGATTACAGTCTGCGGCGGCGGCGGGCGAGATCCTGATGGGCGAAACCAGTACGCGGCTCACCTGGCATCGGTTCGAATTGGAACCCTTGGAGCCCTTCTCAGCCAAAGGCTTTGACGAGCCTGTTACAGCCGCCAGATTGCGTGCCGAATTGGCTCAGCCGAAGCCCTCGAAAGGTATCGCGGGGTTGGACTCTCCTCTTGTTGGCCGATCGCGGGAATCCGCTCAGCTCGGTGAGGTCGTGCAAGACCTTCAGGAGGGCCGAGGGTGCATCGTCACCATTGTGGGAGAGCCCGGCATCGGCAAGAGCCGCCTACTGGTCGAAGCAAGAGAGACTCATGCCGGGCTTCCACTCCAATGGTCAGAGGGCAGGGCCTATTCCTATACTGAAGATCAACCCTTTAGCGTGATACTGGATTTCCTTTCGGAACTGGTGGACATTGCCCCAGATGACACGCCGGCGATGCTCGACCTGAAACTTGAAACCTCTATCCGGCCTATCGTGGGCGACCAGATCGCTGAAGTCTGGCCTTACCTCGCTTCGCTCCTGGGTGCTCCGATTCCACCGCAATATGAAGAGGCGCTCGGTCGGCTGGATGCTGAAGCACTGAATGGAAGGATCGTGAATGCGGTTGTACAGCTGGTTGAGAGCGTCGCGGAGCGCCAGCCGCTAGTGTTGGCTTTCGAAGATTTACATTGGGCAGACCACAGTTCACTGGCCGTAATTCGCTCTTTGATGATGGCTACAGAGCGCGCACCGATCCTGCTGATCTTCCTCTTCCGGCCAGACCGTGACAAGCCCTGCTGGGAACTCAAGATTCGCGCTGAGACTGAATTTGGTCACCGCTATGCCCACATAGCGCTGATTCCCCTGAACGAAGAATCGAGCAAAGAGCTTGTCGAAAACCTGCTCGACCTGGCAAACATTCCAGAATCTATCAGGGAGCTGGTCCAGAATAAATCCGAAGGGAATCCCTTCTTTGTTGAGGAGCTTATCCGGGAATTGATCGAACGCGGGGTTCTGGTTCATCGAGATGGCAGTTGGCAGGCAAGTCAGACCACTACGGAGGTCGAGGTTCCCGAGACCTTAGAAAAGGTCATCCAGGCTCGATTGGACCGCCTGCCGCAGCCGGAGCGAACCACGCTTCAGGCCGCTTCGGTGATTGGTCGCCGATTCGCATACCGGGTGTTGGGAGCCATCGCCTCCGTGAACGGAGATTTATCCGATCACCTGTTGCATCTGCAGCAGGCTGATCTGGTGCGCGAGCGCGCTCGCATCCCCGAGCTGGAGTACATATTCAAACATGTCATCGTACAAGAAGTAACTTACGGAACACTGCTTCGGGAGCAGTGCTCCCACCTGCATCGGCAGGTGGCTGAGACCCTGATCGAACTGTTTCCGGAACGAATCGACGAGCTGCATGGAACATTGGGTCGTCATTACAAGGAGGCCGGCGAGGCGAAGCTCGCCGCTGAGCACTATGAACAAGCTGCTCGTCGGGCCGAGGATATTTTCGCTTACGAGGAAGCTGCTCAATTCCTTGAATTCGCGCTTGAGTTAACTTCCGCCAAAGAGCTGACGGAAAAACGCATATCTCGTCTGGAGGTTCTTGGAGATATGCGGACATTCCTTGGCGAGAACATGCTGGCGGTAGAGGCCTACCAGGAGGCTGTGGATCTGTTTCAGCCAACTGACACCGAGCACAATTGGACTTACGTGCGGCTGCTGCGCAAGATCGGCCAAGC
>CBDTZL010000045.1:0-14737 GCA_965364895.1 uncultured bacterium | reverse complement strand
GCGATCAAGAACTTGTCATACAGCGAAGGGTATGTCGGCAATCCAATGAGATTGAAGATAAACAGGCCAATGGCTGCAACTAAAGTTACCCACCGAATCACTGGGTAAGATAATGTCAGGGATAAGACAAGCATGACGATCGGAATGAGCATCAACAGCGCAGCCCCCATCCATATTGCCTGGGTTGCACGTACTCCTTGCATTTCCCCCGCCGTGAAGTCACCGCTGAATATTCGCAGCACATCCCCCAAAAGATAGGTCAGCATCAGAGCTACCCATAGTCCTGAAAGAACTATCCTCGTATCTATTATTGTTCAATCTCCTGCTATAGCGCGGAGCCTACATCTTCCATCGAACAAGCTCACTCTGATTTGAGCGAGCCTGCAAGGGATATTGCATATGGAGTGGCGCCCGTACTCCGGAGATCCGTACCGCAGGAACTAAGACCGCGAATTGCAAAGCGGCGCTAACCGCAGCTTAGACGTGCTGATCTACAAGAATCGGGTTTCCGTCCGGGTCCGCTAATATGAAGCTGGCTGGCCCGCTTGTACCCTCGTCGGCCTCACTGATAAACTCAACGCCTTCCGCTTTCAGTTGGCGCTGCAGCTCGCGGATGTCTGTGAACGAATCGAGCTCGCCGGCATTGCCGTCCCAACCAGGATTAAAGGTCAGCGAGTTTTTTTCGAACATCCCCTGGAATAGACCAATCACATGATCAGCATTCTTCATGATCAGCCAGTTCTGCTCGGCATCTCCTCCAAAGATTCCGAAACCTAATTTCTCGTAGAACTCCTTCGAGGCTTCAAGATCATTCACCGCTAAGCTAATTGAAAACGCACCGAGTTCCATATCCCGCTCCTTTCAGGTTGTTGTTGTCTTCCAGAAAACCCTACATTCTGCCTTATCGCAGAGTGCATCCTGAGGCATCATCAGGTCCCTCCATGCACCTGTCTAATTCGGCACGACATTGATGACCACGTTTCCCCTTTTGTGCCCTTTTTCAACATATCTATGAGCTTCTACCATCTCTTCCATCGGAAAAGTACGGTCGATGACTGATCTCAGCTCTCCCGCCTCAATAAGCTCTTTGAGGAATCCTAGATCTTCAGTCTTCAGGTCGCCTCCGGAGCCGGAATCCTTGTCAACGTTCAGATAGATTCCTGCATTCTTTAGGGCTTTTTTACCTTGTGAGGGCGAAAGCTTGTCTACCGCGTCAAATACAACGTCATAGGACTCGCTGCTTTGGGTAAAGTCCTCCTTTGTGTAATCAATTACCCTGTCGGCACCCAGTGATTTCACCAATTCGAAATTCCTTGTACTGCACACGCCGGTAACCTCTGCTCCGAAGTGTTTGGCAAGCTGTACCGCGTAGGTACCAACACTGCCAGAAGCGCCGTAGATCAGAGCTTTTTGTCCGCGCTGAATGTTTGCCTTTCTTAGGACGACCAACGCTGCAATTCCCCCACCGGTAACCGGGGCAGCCTCCTCAAAATCCATACTGGCCGGTTTTAGTGCCACCATCCCTTGTTTAGCTACCGCCCCAGCTTTGGGCACCTCGGGCAGGCATTTGTACTCAGCATAAGCACCGAAACCGAAACCGGCAAATGCAAAAACGTGATCGCCCGTTTTGAAGAGTTTCACATCCGTCCCCACTGTTTCGATTTCCCCGGCAAGCTCCAGCCCTAGTACGGGTATCTTTGTGGGTTTGATGAGGCCGGCGACAATTCTTGCCAGAAATGGGTCAGGCTTTCGCAACCTTATATCCCCCGCATGCACAGTTGTTGTAAATATCTTGATGAGAACTTCATGGTCCTTTGGAGTCGGTTTGCTTACTTCTTGGAGCTCAAGAACATCCGGTGGTCCGTATTTTGTGGTGACGATCGCTTTCATGAGTTTCCTTTATCTTGTCATTTATCTAGCCGGCCGAGAAAAATAGATGCCTTCTGTCGCGCCGGCCGCCTGAATTTGTGTAATCCATTTGTTGCAGCCGTTCGCACACACGACCCAGACTAAACCTGCCCGAGGCGTTCATAGATCTTGTGAACGAGTAATTCGGCAACCAGCATCGTGATGATCAGCGCAACCAGGGGGATAAATCCACTAATTTCAACGTGATCACCGAAGATGATATCGATAGCCTCCAGAATAACGAATTTGGAGAAGAATAGGATAGAAAACGTTATTAAAATCCCAAGCACGCGGAAGAAAGTGCCCTCTCGAGCCTTAAAAAATGTGGCAACTCGGTGCTCCAGTCGAAGAATCATTTCCAGGAATGCTTTGAGAACGATCGCAGTGAGCACAGATATCGTAAAAGAGTCGATAACAAAAGCATCGGAATATTCCACGAACAGGTTGAGGATGACCGTGTAGACAAGCACTGCAGTCATCCAATCGGCGAACAGATTTTGACTGCGCGTGATAGTGATCGATTCAGAGTTGGTCGTTATAGATTTGTTTTCTTCAGACATAACTGTGGGGGGTGAGAACGCTTTTCTTTCTCACCGGAACTCCCTAGCGTTTGCTCGGCTCGATCAGATCCCACCAGTTGCCGTACAGATCTTCAAAGACCGCAACCGTCCCATATTGCTCACTCTTCGGTTCCCTCACGAACTTGATGCCGACTGAAAGCATGTCATTGTAGTCACGCCAGAAGTCATCCGTACTGAGGAAAAGGAAGACCCGGCCGCCCGTCTGACTGCCGATGTGTGCCTCTTGGCCTGGTGTCGACGCTCGTGCTAGCAGAACGGTCGTCCCTTCTGACCGAGGTGGAGCCACAACGACCCAACGCTTATCTTGCTCAGGCTGATACGTATCTTCCACAAGCTCAAAGTGAAGCTTGTTGCAAAAGAAATCGATGGCCTCATCGTATTCACGAACGACGAGCGCGACGTGGATAAGCGATTGCTTCATGTTATCCGCCTCCGCGGGCCGGCTGATCCACCGTATGCGCCATGGTCAATAAGCGGAATCGCTGCTCAATTCCGCTAATGCAGCCATGGCCTCATGGGCCTTCTGCGCGGGCACGAAGAGGTAGTCATGGAAGTATGCAGACACGGGATTCACACTGATGCCTGCTGCAGTTAGCTTCGCTGCGATGGCGGCAATAAGGCCTATCGCATCCAGGCTCGAGTGAACACCGATCTTGATCATCCTGGCAACGAAGCTGTATTCCAGCCCCTCATCGTCGGCATATTGCCTTGGGATGATCGCTGACATCCCCTCAGACTCGCGGAACGTTGCGATCGGGCGAACGCTAAGCTTGCCGAGCCTCACCTCATCCAGGGAGCAGAAAACAAATTCTTCTTCGCTCAAGCTAGGATTCATATTCGATAGAAGAACCCTCAGGTTTTGTTCAGCAGACATCATTCAGGTCACTATTGATGATTCCGGCTAATGGTGCTGGCCTTGCGGAGCGGGTGCCAGCTATCAGGCTACTAACTATTTTGTGCTACTCGCATTCTGCGACGATCGCCAGGCCATCGCCTTTGCCACATGTTCCGTGATAAAAGCATCTTTGCCATCCATATAAGCTTGAATGTCCGTCGGATGTCGTTTTGCCAAGCTCTGTTTTAGTTCGCCATAAGCTCGCGCTTCCGCAGCATGCGCAGACATGTAGTCGCGAAACGCCAAATGCCTTTCGCCCTCCGGACTCCCTACCCCGAATGCATGGATCTGATGCGATCTGACGCCGGAGGCGTCGTTCTTGCGAAAATACCGGCGCCCGGGAATTCCAAACTCTCCCTTCGCCTCATAGCCTAGTTTTACCAAAGCTGAGCTTTTATCATCGAGCTCGGCGATGTCATAAACCTCCAAAAAGAAGTCGATAATTGGTTTGGCGTAAATGCCAGGAATCGCGGTACTTCCAACGTGGTGCAGACTCGCCACCGTTTCGCCAAGTGCCCGCGAGATGCGCTTCCCTTCAGTCTCGAATTCGCTTATCCAAGCGGGGTCATAAGGAACTACTTCGATTTTCCTCTGCACTGTCACTTCTCATTGATCAGTAGTTGCGTGGGACCAAACAGCTGGAGTCGAACGAGCTCTTGCTTCCGGTAACACCATGAATGTCTAACCAGCGAGTACGAATGAGACCACAACAATATTGAACCCCACGATACAGGTGAAGCCTCGGGAGACACAATCTACGGACAGGTATCGCCACATTTTGGGGAAAGCAAACGGCCATGAACGTGGGCTTGACATTCGCTCGCGCATCGTGTATATTACCAACCAGTTACATAACCATACGGTAAAATACTAGAAGCGACACTGATAGGCCCGACACCGATGAGCAAAGACGCCCTGAGCCTCACCTTCTCAGCACTCGCAGACCCTACTCGCCGCCAGATTTTGGCACGATTGGCGAATGGCGAACTCTCGGTGACGCAGCTGGCGGAGCCCTTCAAGATGACTATGCCGGGCGTTTCAAAGCATCTCAAAGTGCTAGAGCGAGCCGGTTTAATTGTGCGCGGCCGTGAGGCGCAGTGGCGCCCGGCTAAATTGCAGGCTAAGCCACTGAAGGAGGTTGCAGACTGGGTAGAGCAATATCGCCAAAATTGGGAGGAAAGCTTCGACAAGCTGGACGCCTATCTGAAGACCATTCAGAATGAGGAAACAGATTCGAACAATTAGCGTGGCATCGCTTACCGGAGCACTCTGACAACAATTTACCAACCGTCACTCTCTTAGAAAGGAAAACGATATGGAACAGGTAGAAGTAAAGCAGATTGAAGTAAGCCGCACATTCGAAGCGCCGCTCGAATTGCTATGGAAAGCGTGGACCGAGCCAGAGCACTTTATGCAATGGTACGGCCCCAAAGGTTTCACGGCACCGACATGCGAGATTGATTTGCGAGTCGGTGGCCGCCATCTCTGGAGCATGCAATCTCCGGATGGCAACCAGATGTATTTCACCGGCAGCTATAAAGAAGTGGAGCCGATGGAGCGCCTGGTCTTCACCGATAGCATGTCAGACCCCGAGGGCAATGTCTTGGGGATGGGCGAAGGTATGCCCGAATCTATGGATGTGACGGTGAACTTTGAGCACGTCGATGGGAAAACCACAGTGACCGTTAGTCACATGGGCGCCGAGCAAGCCGGAATGGGCTGGGAGCAGGCCTTCGATAAGCTCACAGCAGTCTTAGCTAAGAGCTAAGCACGATCGCCTGATAAATAAGGCACGACAAACGAGGAGCCGCGCATTGCGCGGCTCTTTATTTATGGGGACGCTGGCAATACCGAAGCAAGTAAGCAACTACTGTATAGTAATTTGAGATGTTGGGTGGCGAGAAGAAAACGGGGGTTCTCGGCGACGAATGTATCAATGGTTGAAGATCCTTGGTATCTTCGCACTTGCCATCTTCCTCAGTCTCGGCGCGCTCTCCATCGCTGGAAAATTCCTCACGAGTCGCATCGAAACCGAGGCAGATCCCCGCACGCTCGCGCCCTGGGGCCCCGGGACCTCATTCCTGTCCACAAATTCCGGAGAGGTGCATATCCTGGACGTCGGCGAGCGATAGAAGTTCTCGATGCCCTGGAAATCGAGCGCGCTGTGGCTGTTGGCCACTCGGCCGGAGCCCTCGCGGCGTTAAATCTGGCATCAAATCATCCAAAGCGAATTCGTGAGGCAATACTCACTGGCCACGGGCTCACTGTGGACCCACCCCAAAACCGGTTATGAGAAACACTCTTCTCATAACCCGCTTACCCACCTCCTCCCAGTTGCCATGGGCAAT
Organism: uncultured bacterium; assembly: GCA_965364895.1. GTDB lineage: Bacteria > Chloroflexota > Anaerolineae > Anaerolineales > E44-bin32 > JADFRG01. The sequence goes on along the minus strand of CBDTZL010000045.1, from coordinate 9,005 downwards.
GGTTCTTCTTTGGTCATATCTGACGCGAATCGGTGGTTCCACAGTCTGTGTGTGAGCTGGCCATGTATCGATGTCAAGCACGTTACTTAGGATCATGTCGGTAGTTCCCCAGTGCCCTCGATTGTAGGCTCAGACGCCTAAGATCACGTGCTCACCTGGGCAGCTGCGCAAAGCCCGACTCGGGGGCTTGGTATTGCTCACTGTTGGCACAGCCAAGAATCATTGATCGCATAATTGAACGCTCTTATGTTCTCGACTAAGATAAGTGAAGAGTAAGGCACTTGTCCGTTAGGGCCGATCGCGACCCAACTGATCGGCTCGCGGCAAAATCGAATGAGGGAGTGAGGCGCATTGGATCTGCCTACCGGAACTGTCACCTTCCTTTTCACCGACATTGAGGACAGCACAGAGCTTTGGGAGCAGAACGAAGCTGCCGCGCGCAAGGTGCTGGTTCGGCATGACCAGATCATTGAGACGTTGGTCGACGAGCATGAGGGAATGCTGGTCCGGCCGCGAGGTGAGGGGGACAGCCGGTTTGCTGTCTTTGAACAAGCGCCTGGTGCAGCGGCCGCGGCGGCCTCTATCCAAAAAGCCTTTACGATCGAAATCTGGCCGACGCCAGAGCCGCTCAAAATCCGCATAGGATTGCACACCGGAACGGCTGACCTACGCGAAGGCGACTACTACGGCTCGGCGGTCAACCGCTGCGCCCGAGTGCGCTCGTTGGCCTACGGCGGACAGGTCCTAGTGTCGCTTGCGACCGAGCAACTGATCGCCGACCACCTCTCCGACGAATTCGAGGTTCTCAACCTAGGGCTGCACCCACTCAAGGGATTGAAACGTCCCGAACAGGTATTTCAACTTGTGATCACTGACGTTCCATCGGAATTCCCCCCGCTGCGAACACAGATCGGGCCCAAGCACAACCTTCTGGAACAGCTCACGCCTTTTGTCGGCAGGCAAGCAGAGATCGACGCCGTTCGCCAGCTCCTATCAAAGGACGGCGTCCGGCTCGTCACCATAAAGGGTCCGGGCGGAATGGGGAAGACGCGCTTGGCGATTGAGGTCGCCGGGCAAGAGGCCGCAGCTTATGCCGACGGAGTTCGGTATGTTGCACTGGCCCCGCTGGACTTGGCCGACCAAATCGTTCAGGCGTTCCTCGAGGCATTCGACCTCAGGCCAGCAAGCCAAGAGGACCCAAAGGATTTCCTTGTGCATCACCTCCGGCGCTCGGATCTTTTGATTGTGGTCGATAACTTCGAACACATCTTGGACGGCGCGCCGCTGCTGAAAGAAATCATGGAACGCGCACCGCAAGTCAAGATTCTGGCGACCTCTCGCGAGCGTCTAAGTCTAAGAGGCGAATCGGTATTTGATCTGGCCGGCCTGGACTACGCGGATTGGCTTTCGGTTGAGCAAGCGCTGTCGGCCAGCTGCGCCCAACTCTTCATTCAAGGTGCGCTGCAGGTTCAACCCCAATTTATGTTGGAAGAGGCCGATGTCCCGCATGTTGCCCGCATCTGTCGCCTCATAGAGGGCGCGCCTTTGGCTTTGCTTTTGAGCGCAGCCTGGATGGATGTGCTCTCGCTTGAGGAGATAGCGAAAGAAATCGAGCGTAGCCTTGACTTTCTTGAGACGGAGCAACAAGACACCCCGGCCCGACAGAGGAGTATCAAGGCGGTGTTCGACACCTCGTGGGACCGGTTGGATGAGCCAGAGCGACAACTCTTCATGCGGCTCTCAGTCTTTCGCGGAGGCTTCACGCGAGAGGCCGCCGCGCAAGTCGCAAACGCGAACCTGCGATCACTCGCACGCTTGACCGATAAGTCGTTCCTGAGACGTGAGCCGGAAACAGATCGCTACGAGATTCACGAGATGCTTCGCCAGTACGGCGAACAGCGGCTTGAGGCCGCCGATGGTGAGAGTCAAGAAGCCCGCCAGAAGCACGCCTTCTATTTCTCGGAATTGCTCGCGGCCAAAGAGGCACCGCTGACATCCGGAATTGAGGTAGAGCCACTGGATGAGATCGAAGCGGACATTGAGAACATCAGACGAGCCTGGCGGTACCTGGCCAACGCCGGCGAAGCAGAGGCTATGCAGAAGTCGCTTTTTAGTCTCTGGTTCTTTCACGAGGTGCGCTGCTGGCTGCATGCAGGCCTGGAGCTGTTCACAAGCACCGAACAGACCCTGAGGGAATCATCTGAGGGGAGCCAGATTGATTTGGTTGCGACTCAATTGCAGGCGACAGGCGCGTGGTTCACAATTCTCCTCGGGTTTCCAGAGAAGGGAGTGGCGACTGCGAAGCGTACTCTCGATTGGCTGAACAAACACGGCTATCGAAACGAGTCGACTTACTCTCTGCTTCTTGTGGCTGTTGGAAACCAATTCTTGCTATCCCTGACTGAGGCGATAGCTGCCGCGGTAGAACTATCAGAAATCGGAAATGCGATGGGAAGTAAATGGTGGACGCTGAGAGGGAAAACCGCCGCGGCAGGCATTTCCGTTCTGATGGGGGATTTGGAACAAGCTGAGCGATACATAAGGGAGCACGACCAATTGCTGGGAGAAACGGGCGGCCCCTGGAATTCGAACTTTGGACTGCAATTACACGCAAGGCTGGCGGAAGGGCGTGGCGACTTTGCTGCGGCAAAAGCCATCAATCAATCGCTCCTCAATTCGCTCCGCTCCGTCTCTTTTGTGCGCGGGATGCAGTACGCTTACAGCAATTTGGGACGGATCAACTTACATCTGGAACAGCACGACGAGGCCGAGGCAAACTACGCCCTCAGCCTCAGGATCTCATGGGATACAGGGCAAATTCTGGAGATGCTGGCAAACTTGACCGACATTGCAAAGGTTTGGAAAGCGCATGGGAAGGGCGCAGAAGCGATCGAAATCATCGCAGTCGTGATTGCTCACTCAGAGAGCGACCAGTCCAGCGTCATCAGGGGCTCGAGTATCCGTGAAGATGCCGAAACTCTTCGATCTGAACTCGAACGCGAGCTCGATCCAGATGAGTATCAGACCGCGTGGGAGATAGGGTCCGGTGAGGATGTCGATGACATCGTGGACCGAATTTCCAGCGAGCACATGACTTAGGATCACGTGCTTCACATCGATACATGGCCAGCTCACACACAGACTGTGGAACCACCGATCCGCGTCAGATACGATCAGAGAAGAACCATTGCCCAAAGCAACCGTAGGATGCAACTAGATAGGATTGGGAGCTTGTTTTCCATATCCCTCGAGCGCTGAAACCGGTCATGAGAAACCTAATTCTCATTCCCCAGTCCAAATCCCCATAATGCTTGGCGTTACCGAAGAAGTTATCGGTTATGAGAAGATCAGTTCTCCGGTGTGTTGCAGAAATGGTGACAGCCGTTTTTGCGCGGTCAGAGATCGATTCGCCAGCCCGCACCATTGGGCGGACTACAAACCCAAATGAGGGCTTGATCGCTGGCTACCGTTGCCACGTTCTGACCATCTCCAGACCACCTGAGTAGTTGAGGGAACGCTCCAGAGCGTTGTTAGGCAGCATCCGTCCTTTGGTCAGCATTCTATCGGTGCTACTTAGCTAGCTAAAAAGCCATATGAGCACGTGTCTGCCGCAAGCCCCCAAGCACTCAAACGCAACTAACCCCTCGTAGGCACGAACCCCTCCTAAGAGGGGTGAAAAACCCCTCCGCAGAGTCGTGCTTAGCGTCTTCCCGAATTCTATGCTTGGGATACGGCAAATCGGCCTGCAATAGGAGTTTAGAAATGAATAACCAAATGACCTTTCCGATCCGCAGGGGTATACGCAGCCTCCTTGAAAATAAGGGACTTGGCACGCTTCTAGGAATCCTGCTTGTGTCCGTACCATTCGTGCTCGTGGGCTATGTTGGTGAAAGCTTGGGAGCAGGATCGGCAATCAGCAATGTGGTGATTAATCTTGCCTATGTGCTGGGCCTCGGAATCGCCACCCTGGTATTGAGGCAGTGGGGATGGAACTGGCGTGGCATCGGTTTGGCGCGGCCGGCCAGCTGGGGCCGCACAGCGTTGCAAGCCGTTGGCGCAACCCTGGTCACGCTAATCATCTTTATCGCGCTCCAGATGATCGTGCTTATGGTTGCCGGACCCGCGGGACCTGCCTCCGACCAAAGCGAATACAACCCGATCGGCGGCAACCTGGCCTTGCTTCTCGGCATGCTGGCGGTATCCTGGACATTTGTAGCTTTCGGTGAGGAAATGATATTCCGCGCCTTCTTAACAAGCGCTTTGGCCCGCCCGTTTCGGCAGACCAGAGTCACCATGGCATTGGCCGTCGTGGGAAGCTCAGTCGCGTTCGGCCTCGCCCACTCCGCTTGGGGCTGGATGGGAGTGCTTGAAACCACGCTGATTGGCCTCGTCCTTGGAGCCGCATATATCCGTTCCGGACGCAACCTGTGGGTTACGATTATTGCCCATGGGCTTATCGACACAATGAAATTCCTGCTCGTGTACAGTGGGGCAGTCTGACGACTGTGGTGTCTCTGGCATGCATGCGTTCCCATTGCCTTTATCGCCCGCTCTCCCTGCTTCGCCCTCACGGCCGGATCAGGGAACGGGCGCACTTGCGGGGTATAACCGCCTGATCGGCTGATGACATTGCGCAATACACTCACTAAACCCTTCCAGCAGCTTCGGTGGAAACTAGCACTGAGTTACGCCGGTGTAACCGTCCTAGCATTGTTGACGGTCGAAGTATTGTTGCTCGCGATAGTAGGCATAGCCTTGACGGTGCTCCTGAGCAGCGGTTTCATACCGAGGCAAATGATTCAAGGAGCCTCCGTCGATTTAACGCCAATTCTCCGATCGTATCTCTCCGAGACCCCGCCGGATTTGAGAGGTATCGAGGACGTGCTCCAACGCGTGGAGGCCGTGACAGCCGCGAGTATCCCGCTGTCATTCAACGCTGAGGAGTTGCTGGTCGTCGGAAGTGATCAGACTCTATTGGGCTCATCCCCACCCGATCTGTTGGGAGAGAATTCGATCGGTCAGAGGCTGGAGCTTGAATCGCTGCCAGCGCTGGCAGATCCACTTCAGGCTGCGCTGGCAGGGGAGGAGGATCTCGACAGACTTTATGCGCTGGGCGAGCCAGGCGGAACGGTGATCATCGTTGCTCCCGTGTGGGATGCAGAGCATTTAGAAGTGCTCGGCGCATTCATCGGGTTAGCGAAAATTCCAACCGCCCTGAGCTTCTTGGGCGAGGCGGCTCCCATTGTCGGCATCAGCCTGCTGTTCTTTACGGCAGTTGCTGGAATCGCCGGCATCGCGTTCGGCTTAATTGCCGCACGCGGGCCGGTGGCCAGGCTCAGCCGACTGGCCAAAGCATCCGAGGCCTGGGGCGAAGGCGATTTCTCCGTAGTCGTTGAAGATCCGGCGAGTGATGAGCTTGGGGAGCTCGCTGGACGGCTCAACCAGATGGCCAATCAGCTTGAGCAGCTCTTTGATGTGCGCCAAGAATTAGCTGTGCTCAGAGAGCGCAACCGACTGGCCCGAGACCTTCATGACAGCGTAAAGCAACTGGCCTTCGCCGCAGCTGCACAGATTGGCACCGCGCGCACGCTGGTCAGTCGTGATCCTGCTGAGGCGACTACCCCCATCGAAGAGGCCGAACGGCTTATCCACGAATTGAGGCAGGAGCTCTCGAGTCTTATCCTTGAGCTGGCTCCACCAGCCCTTGAAGACAAGGGACTGGCCGCCGCGCTTCGTGACTACTCGGAAAGTTGGTCACGGCAGAACAATGTTGAAGTGGAACTGCGCGTTCAAGGAGAGCGGTCCCTACCTTTGAACATCGACCAGACGGTGTTTCGAATTGCTCAGGAGGCGCTTGCGAATGCCGCTCGCCATAGCAATGCTAACCATGCGGAAATCGACCTCACATATGAAAGCAGCTACATCCGGTGCGTCGTTACGGATGATGGAGCAGGATTCAGCGTTTCTGATGATCATGAGGGGTTCGGGTTGCGCTCGATGGCTGATCGCGCAAGCGCAATGGGAGGTGAATTGACGGTCGAAAGCGAGGCCGGCCAAGGCACGCGGGTTAGCGTCTCACTTCCGATTGACAAATCGCATAATGATCGCGAGGGCGTAAACGATGGATAAGCCCGTCACCGTTCTAATCGTCGACGATCACGAGGTCGTGCGGCAAGGGGTTCGAGCCTACCTGGGGGCACAGGCGGAGTTCGAGGTATTGGGGGAGGCCGATTCAGGAGCAGCCGCTGTCGCATTGGCCGAAGAACACGTACCCGATGTGGTGTTAATGGATCTCATCATGCCGGGAATGGATGGAGTGGAGGCTACGCGAAGAGTGAAGGACGTCAGCCCACGAACGCAGATCGTGGTCCTGACCTCGTACCATGAAGATGAACATATATTCCCCGCTCTGCAAGCGGGAGCGCTCTCATATGTGCTGAAAGACCTGGGGATGGAGGAGTTGGCTGAAGCCATATTAAGGGCGGCCCAAGGGGAGGCTACTCTCCATCCGCGAGTTGCCTCACGAGTCATAAGGGAGTTACGCGGTTCAAAATCCGACGAGGTGAATCCCTACTCGGAGCTGACTAATCGCGAGATGGAAGTTCTGAGATTAATTGCGGGTGGGATGAGCAATTCGAGAATTGCCGAGGAGCTTGTGGTGAGTGAGTACACCGTAAAAGGGCACGTCAGCAACATCCTTAGCAAGCTCCACCTTGCGGACCGAACTCAAGCCGCGGTCTATGCCTGGCAAAAGGGGGTTGTTCGGCGGGACTAGGAATTAGTCAAGCATCGGAAAGAGGCGCTCTGCTGCCTAACTGCTGCGAGCTGCCTGTGCTTGCCTGTCCTGGCGGTCACTTGTACTTGCAGCTCAAGCGCAAGCAGGCCAGGGGGCCGCAGGCACCTTGGACTGCTAAGGCAGGCAAGTGAGCGGCCCGAGATCGTTCCTTCACACCCCGCTCAGCCACGGAAATCTTGATCATCTATTGCTGCTGCGCTGAACCCCGGTCCGGCTCCACTCGCAGAGTGCTCCACCGAGTTGCTAGGTAGCGGCCATCTCCATTGTGCCCCCAAGGCGGACTTAGTCTGTACTAAATGTTTCGATTGAGTCGACAGAGGCTTCGGGAGCTATCACCGTCACGTTTTCTCGAATGTCTTCCAAATGGAGCCGGACATCTCCCTCTGCAATGCCCGCCGGAGCATAGACAGTGAATACGACTCGCTCGGTCTCTGGTCGAATACGTGTCCTTCGATCAGGGCCATAGACGACGCAAGAAACAATATTAGTTTCATCGGCAATCATCATGTCTCCGGCCTTCACCGTCTGTTTCTCTCCATTCATGCGAATATAGCTTTCGGCCCCAGTTGCCACATCGATACGAATCGGTTCTTCAATCGCGTTCCAATCGTGCCCCGCAGTGAGCATCTGGTTCTTCAACTCGGCCATAAACATCGCCTCAACAAGAGATGCGACATTAGGTATCGGTCGGTTCTTAAACACCACCGATTCAAGCTGATGCTGAACATGGTAGGTCTTTCCAAACTGTTTGTAGTAGGTATCGTAGGCAGCTAAAACGGGAATGGCGCGCAAGCTTTTGCGATCATCGGACGAGAATTGAACTCGCAGCTCCTGCTCTAGGTCTTCTTTCTTTTGATTAAGTTCCTGATGCTGATGAGGGTTCTCGACCCCTTTCATCGCCAACACGCCGACTGTTGCTCCTGGATATGCTAGCTTCCAGGCAGAGGCAACTTCAATCATGGAATCTCCTTAATCCGCTGCCTAACGGCTGCGAGCTGCCTGTGCTTGCCTGTCCTGGCGGTCAGGCCAGGAGGCCGCAGGCACCTTGGACTGCTAAGGCAGGCAAGTGAGGGGCCGGGGTTCGCTTCCTAACGGGCTGCTTTAGGGATCCGAAATGTGATGATCTCTTGCCTCTGGCGCCGTATCCCCGGTCCGGCTCCACTCGCAGAGTGCTCCAGCGAGTTGTTAGCGAGCCTTCATGAAATCTAGCAAGAGTTATGAAACGATCTCGGCAAGGCCAAGCTGGATCATAATTGCGTGTTCGACTTTAGCGAGATCTGACCCAGATAGCTTTCCCATCTGATTCGTCAAGCGCTGTTTGCTAACGGTTGTCAACTGATCAGCCATCGCCTTGCTTTGGCGGCGTCCTACCTTAACGACTGCCTCACTTGGATACACTCGATCAACGCGCGAGCTCATTGGCACAACCTGGAGACGGTTTAGATATTGATTGGCCGCATCATTGCTCACGATAATCGCTGGACGCTGCTTCTGAATCTCGCCGCCTATGGATGGATCAAAATTCACCCACCAAACCTCACCGCGAATCATCCGCTACGTCTCCAACTGTGGCCTCGGCCCACTCCAAGGCCTCTGCTTCCCGCGCTTCGTCCGCCGCCATTTCCATGTAGGCTGCCTTGAGATCGGGCGACACCACATGCGGCCGAACCAGATCCTCGATGAAGCAGCTGATCCGGCGCCTACCGATCACTTGGTGGAGACCTTCATACACCTGCTCATCAAGCGTGATTGTTAGCTTCTTCCTCATTACACAACTCCGAAGTTATACGTATACTATACGTATAGTAGATGTTTCTCGTGCTGATGTCAAGTCGGGACGATTGAAATGAGATGTTTTCAAGGCTCGCTAACGGCTGCGAGCTGCATGCTTGCAGCCCCAGGCTGTGCTTGCCTATCCTGGCGGTCAGGCCAGGGGGCCGCAGGCACAAGTGAGCGGCCGGGGATCGCTACCTAATATGCCATCCTTTAAGCCGGCGCCTCCGCCATCTCGTATTTCTGCCTCAGCGCCCCGGTCCGGCTCCACTCGCAGAGTGCTCCAGCGAGTACTAATCTAAACGGTAAGAGATCTAGGGTGATATTGCCCTACTTCCATGCGGCATATTGACCCGATCATCATAAAGAGAGGCCCAGCCCGGGGCCGGGTCCGCCGCAGCATCCCCGGTCCGCTCCAGCGAGTGATACCCCAGGT
>CBDTZL010000044.1:0-14782 GCA_965364895.1 uncultured bacterium | reverse complement strand
TCACTTCGTCACCTGAAGAGGCTCCCATACAGTCGATGGCCGCCTCCGCCGGGGGCGGTGCCGGGGCTTCGGTCGGCGGCGCCGGCGCCACCTCTTCCGTGGGGGTCGTCGTACACGCCCCCATCAGCAAACCCAAAAAGACTGCCAGTGATAGCCACTTCAACCAATTGCTTTTCATAAATCTCCTCCTAGGGATACTTTCAACTTGGCGATTTGCTAGTGGTTTTATCGTTGTCTGAGTTGAAACCTCCTTTCGTGCCCGTTTCGGGCACATCGATTAGATCAGTCAATCGATTCGTGCGGTAATTCCAGACTGTTTGGGAGGCTTGGGGGCAACTCGGCTGGCCTCTAATCAGCGGCTTCATGAGCATAGAGGCGCAGTTGCGAGGAAAGCTCACCCCCAGAGTCCGGCAAGTCTGAATTCCGGCAGGGGGTTAGGTAAAGGCAATTATGATGCTACTTAGAAGGGCCGTCAAGGTAAGCAAGTTCACGGTGTGATTTACGATCCCATGGGACTCACCGTCGCTAGGAAATGCCCGGTATGATGACCCGAAGACGAATCGGCGTATTGACTGCGGTGATCGCAGCTGATGTGCTGGCCGCGCCGATGAGCGTAAGGGAGTTTATGCGTATGAGTCCTCCACCCCGCCTCCGCTGGTGGGAGCAATCGGTCATCTATCAGATCTACCCGCGCAGCTACCGAGATACAACCGGAAACGGGGTAGGAGACCTTCCCGGCATTATCGAAAAGCTCGATTATGTTGAAGCGCTTGGGGTCGATACGATCTGGCTGAGCCCGATATTTGCCTCTCCGATGAAGGATTTCGGTTACGACGTGAGTGACTACATAGATATTCACCCAGACTTTGGAACTCTGGAGACGGTTGATGAATTGATCGATCAGGCACACCAGAGAGGATTGCGGCTGCTGCTCGACTTCATCCCCAACCACACCTCCGATCAACACGCCTGGTTTCTGGAATCCGAATCCTCTCAGGAGAGTAGCAAACGCGAATGGTATGTCTGGAGAGATGCTGCTCCGGATGGCGGCCCCCCGAACAACTGGCTCAGCTACTTCGGTGGACCGGCCTGGGCCTGGCATGAAGATACGCAGCAGTATTACCTCCAATCCTTTTTGAAGGAACAGCCCGACCTAAACTGGCGGAATCCAGAGGTCGTGGAGGCCATGCACTCCGTCTTGAGATTCTGGTTAGATCGTGGTGTGGATGGCTTTCGCGTAGACGCCGTGCTGCCCGTGATCAAGGATGATGTATTCCGCGATAACCCACCTCGGACAGAGGCTGGTTTTGGCAAAGACACCGGCTCATCCGGCGACCAGCTGCGAATTTACAACGAGAACCGGCCTGAACTGCACGGCATCCTGCGCGATATGCGCGCTCTGGTGGATGTCTATCCCGGCGATCGGCTGTTGCTTGGAGAGGTTTATTCTCTGGACCCGAGCATCGCGGCGCATTACTACGGCCGCAACGACGAGTTTCAACTCGTTCTCAATGTGAGCCTGGTCAATCTCCCCTGGAAGGCCTCCAAAATGCGCCACTACGTAGAAGCCTTTGAAGACGCTTTGCCGTCTGGAGCACAGGCAACGCTGGTGCTTGGCAGCCACGATGAGCCGCGGCTGGCCTCTCGCTGGGGCGAGGCACAGGCACGAGTGGCGGCTGTCATGCTCCTGACGCTTCGGGGCACGCCCATTATTTACTATGGTGACGAGATCGGAATGCTCGACGCCGAAAATGTGGGGGGCGACTCTCTGGATCCCTGGCCCGTGCTTGCGGGGCTTCCGCATTTGTCGCGAGATGCTTCGCGCACTCCGATGCAGTGGGATGATTCTCCGGGCGCAGGCTTCTCTACCTCAAATGAGGGTAGTCCCATGCCCGATCCGTGGCTTCCAATCCACCCTCGAGCAAGCGAGCACAATGTGGCCATTCAACGAACCGCGACCGATTCAATCTACAGCCTCCATTCAGCGCTCATCGAGCTGCGTAAGTCATCGCCAGCTTTGTACCGCGGGACCTATCGAGGATTAGACGATCAGCCAGAGGGAGCATATGTCTATCTTCGCGAATGGGTGGGCGAGCGTTTTGCTGTAGCGCTCAATTTCGGTGCCGACCCCTGTAAGATTAGCATCCCCGAAGAAAGCGTTGGGCACATGGTTCTCTCTAGCTATTTAGACCGATCTGGCGAGGAGTCTTTGACCGATCTGTCGCTTCGGGGGAATGAGGGAGTTGTGATTCGACTTCCCCGCGCCGGCTAGGGTCCGGTGGGGGTCACCGTCGCCAGGAAATCTCCAACCAACCAGCCTTCTGCACCATCTTCCTTTCGCACCAACCACCACAGCTGATCAGCGGATCGTTCTGGTCCGCCGATAATCAGCAGCAGCTCCCTCTCCGCGACGAAATCCACAGGCGTTCCGTTTGGTCCATCGCGCAGGATGGCGCCTTGAAAATTAGTGCCTAACACAATCGCCCTGGGAGGCGTCGGCGTCGGGGTCGGCGTGTTTGTCGATGTGCTCGTAGCGGTGGCAGTGGCCGTGTTGGTCGGTGTCACAGTTGGTGTGGCAGTGGCCGTCGGGGTAGGGGTAACGGTTGGTGTGAGAGTGGGGGTTGGTGTGGGAGTCGGGATGGCAGCCAATACGGAGGTGCCGAATCCCAGCGCACTGACCACGCCCAGCAGCCCCATCATGACGATGGCTGCCGCCAGCGACCGGCCACTCCCAGTAAGCGGCCGGAATCCCATGATGATCATGGTGAAGAGCCCGGCTGCGATCGCCCACGTGAGATGCAGCACAAAGGTGAGCGCGGCGCCTTCGATAAGTTCAGGTTCGGCGAGAATAAACCCAACTGCGGCGGCTCCAAGCGGCAGAAACAACTCATAGGCTACTGCCACGCTTGCAACGCCGGCGACACGTTCCGAACGGGCCAGAACGATCGCCATAACCACCGCTCCTGTCAGGAGTAGGGCAAAGTCCACCAGATTAAGTTTGACGTGCTCGTAGGGAAGAAGCGAAGTTGTTTCGGGCTCGAGTGCGAGCCCGTACGCTAGCCCCGCCGCCCCAGCTACCAGCAGCACTCCAAGAGCCAGCGCCACAAGCATCCGCAGGAAAAAGCGCAAGGATCCCGATACTGCGGCCAGGGAAAGGCCTACTACCGGACCCAGGCGCGGCGCCAACAACGCACCTGCTATCAGCAGTGCCCGTTGATCGTATCGAAACCCTAAGCCAATTAATGCACCACAGAGCAGCGCATACAGAAAGAAGCCTGGGCCAGGGGTAACTGCGTTCGCCAGCCGGTCCAGAAAGGCTTCGCGTTCGGTTGCTTGAAGTTGGCTGATTCGCCGTCCGGCCCGACGTATGCGGGCACGATCTCGACGATCCGCTTCTGGTATTGGTTCGCTTATCACCCGCGGCTCAATTTATCGGATGAGGATTTTGGGGTTGTCAAAGGTGTCCTGGGAACAGCCGGCGCATTATAGCATCCGCGTCGAGGCCTGTCCGCCCACTGCTATAATGCGGAAAATTCGGGCGCGTAGCTCAGTTGGTTAGAGCGCACGGTTCACATCCGTGAGGTCGATGGTTCGAGTCCATTCGCGCCCACTTCCCTATTTCCTGTGAAAATAACTCAACCGATACTCTTCTGATCGGCGCGGTTCTTGCGAAGGATGCGGCCCAGGGGTTCAAGGTTTTTCTTGTTTTGCAGCTCTGGCAGCATTTTCTCCAACTCCCTGACCGATTCGGGCGGAAGCACCATGGCGGCCAGTCGGCGGAACTTGTCAGACAGCTCGGCCTCGCTAAATGGACGGTCATACCCGCCTCGAGGTCGTTCAACGGTCTCTTGAAGATTTTCCCCTGAACTAAGTTTGATCTCGACGCGTGCTGGACGGACGTCCGGCAGCATTGCGGTGAAGGAGGGGTCTTCCTTAACTTCCACCTTCTGCGCCATCGCTCGCACCTTTGGATCCGCAACTGATTGATCGGAGTAACTATCGAGGTCGTTTGAGCCGAGCACCATCCGGACCGCCACATTGTATGGAATCGAGTGTTTGGCGGCATAACCATTGACAGGCTGCTGCCAGTTGAGTCTGGTGGCGGGATCGTAGGTCCATACGGTGATCTTTTCGACCTCGGCTAATTCGAAATTTGTGTTGGTCTGGATCGCGGCGGCGGCTTCGATTGGAGCATGGTTCCAGCGGCTGCAGGCATACAGCTTGAAGTAGTTGCGTTCGATGTAAAAGGTTTCGCCTAAGTCAGCGGTCTGTCCTGGCCGATACTGCTCCCCCAGTACGCCACCAAAAACTGAACCGAGGGCTTCGGGCTCGGCGGTAAAACCCGCTTGCACTAACCTAGTAGCCAGGACGGCGTTGTGATTTGTAAATCCGGTGAACAGGTTACGAACTGAGGCGCCAGCGTTGGCTGCGGTTTGCGACGAGGCGATGGTAAGGCCGGCCGCCAGCGCCATCGATTCGCTCATCTGCGCAACATTCATTCCTAGCAGCCGCGAGCAGGCGGCGGCCGCACCAACAATGGCGTGCGTACCGAAAGGATGAACTGCGTCGCGCAGCTTTGTCGCTCTCCCGACTCTGACGGCTACCTCATAGCCCACAAGAAGCGCCGTTAGAAATTCCACGCCGGAGCTGCCGATATCCTCCGCCAGGGCCATAGCGGCGGGCAATATATGAATGGCAGGGTGGTTGATGGCAAACTGGCTGCCTTCGTCCAGTTCCAGCGAGACACCGCCCGTTCCGTTTACGAGCGCAGCAAAGTGCGGCGATGTGCTACTCGATTGCCCAATGACAGTAGCTCCGCCGGGCCCACCCAGTGTCTCTACTTGGTTACCAATGGCGTGGACCTCTGGCAGCGCGGCTCCCGCTAGCATCGTGCCGAGTGTGTCTCGCAATACCGACTGGGTCTGCTGCTTGACTGGGGGGTTCAGTTCATCGTAGTTCAGGTCAAAAGTAAACTGGGCCAGGGCTTGAATATCATTCGAGGATTCGTCCACAGAATCAGAGCCCGAGGTAAGCGGTTCGGATGAGTTCATCAGCAAAGAAGTCCTCGCTCGGACCCGTCATCAGCACTCGTCCATTTTCCAGAACGTATCCCCGATCCGCTAGTCTCAGGGCCTGCATAGCATTCTGTTCAACGATCAATACCGTCGTCCCATCGCGGCTGATCTCTTCCACCACACGAAAAATGTCTCTCACAACGATCGGCGCCAATCCAAGCGAGGGCTCATCCAGCATCAATAAGCTTGGCTGCGTCATCAAGGCGCGTCCGATGGCCAGCATTTGCTGTTCGCCTCCGCTGAGCGTACCGGCATCCTGGCCCGCGCGTTCTGCGAGCAACGGAAAGAGTCCGAAGACCCTTTCCAGCGACTCTGCCCGGTTCATGCGGGCGCGCTTGATAAATGAGCCCATCTCGAGATTTTCCAATACAGTCATGTGGGGAAACAGCTTTCTACCCTCGGCAACTTGGATTAGACCCGCCTTAACGATCTGGTGGGGCTGCCAGGTATCGATGGCCTGCCCCTCAAAGTGGATCGATCCAGATTGAGCGCGCTGGAGGCCCGAGACGGTCCGCAGGAGGGTGGTCTTTCCTGCGCCATTCGCGCCTACGAGAGCTACGATTTCGCCCTGATTCACCTCCAGCACAATGTCCCGCAATACCACAGCATCGCCGTACGCGACATCGAGAGCCTCAATTTTCAGCAATCTCGAACTCCTCACCTAGATATGCCTCGATCACACTCGAATCACTTACAACTTGCTTCGGCGTACCCGTTGCGATCAACTCACCGTGATGCAGTACGGCAATTCGGTCAGACAGGGTCATAATGGCCTGCATCACGTGCTCGATCACAAGCTGTGTCACCCCCTGCTCTCGGATACCCTGAAGCAGCTCGACCATGGAGACGCTCTCCGTTGGGGTTAGACCCGCCATGACCTCATCGAGCAGCAGCAATTTGGGGCGAGTCGCCAGGGCTCGAGCCAGTTCCAATTTCTTCCTGCTTGCGGTCGTGAGGTTCGATGCCGGTTGATCGGCGTGGCTGCTAAGACCAACAAATTCGATGACCTCCCGCGCAAGTTGATTTGCCCGCTCTACGTTGGAGGTGTTGATGAAGGCCCCTACCATCACGTTCTCAACTACGCTCAGCTTGGCAAACGGCTTGGCGATTTGAAATGTTCGAACCAGACCTTTTTGCGCGATCACGTGGGGCTTCAGCCCCGTAATGTCGACACCATTAAAGTGGATTGATCCCTCATCGGGCGGAATCTCCCCGCTGATGATATTGAATAGAGTCGTCTTTCCCGCACCATTGGGACCAATCAACCCCAGGATCTCTCCCTCATCGAGCTCAATTGTCGCTCCATTGACCGCCACAAGGCCCCCGAAGGCCTTTGTCGCGCCTGTACACAGCAGCAGTGGGTCACTCACGGGAGATATATCGTTCTCCCAAGCGTTTTGCCGCGCCCACGATCCCGTCGGGCATAAATATGATGATGGCGATCAGAATCACGCCGAAGATCATCACGTCTACGCCTGCACGGCCTTCAATGACTTCCAAGAAAGGCGGTGGATTGCGCACAAAAGTACGGGTGAACTCCGCAAGCGGAGTCAGCACAATGGCTCCAATTAGCGGACCCCAAATGGTTCCGATCCCTCCCACAATGGGCCGCAGTAGGATTTCGATCGAAATAGCCACGCCGAATACCAGCTCCGGGCTCACGAATCCGAAGTGCTGTACAAAGAACGACCCACCCAATGCGGTGAGCGCCCCGCTGATAACAATCGCGGCGAGCTTGAAACCCACCGGATCCACGCCCAAGGCAGACGCAGCATCCTCATCTTCGCGGATGGCCTGGAAGTAGTATCCGACTTTGTGGCGAGCCACCCAGATGCTCACAACCATAACTAGAACAAACAGAATCAGAATCGAGTAGAAAAAATTGGTCGGTGTGTCTTCAAATTGAAGCCGCAGCCACGAGTCACCTCCGATTAGCGGTACGTGGATCCCGACGGAGGTATTGATAAGCTCGAGCTCGCTCGCAATCAGCCTGAGCATTTCAGCAAAGGCGAATGTTGCCAGGGCGAAATATGCTCCCTTGAGGCCGTAGCGGAAGGATAAGTAGCCAACTAGAAGAGCAAAAAGCCCCGCCAAGGCAGCGCCTGCCAGCATCCCAACCCAGGGGCTCAGGTCGTAATTTAGCAACAGCACCACGCTCGTGTACGCGCCAATTCCATAATAGGCAGCGTGGCCAAAGGAAAATTGCCCGGCGTACCCTCCCAGGATGTTCCAGGCCGCCCCAAGCAGCGCCCAGAATAGGATGAGAATAGCAAGGCTGATTTGGAATTGGTCTAAAAAGAGCGACACGATTAAGAAAAAAAAGACCACCGCGAGCAACCAGTAATAGTCCGAAGAAATAGTGCGCAGCTTGCTCATTCTCTTTTGCCCAGGAGTCCCTGCGGTCGAAAGAGCAGAACCAGGATAAATACGATGAACACACCCAACAGCTTTGTCGAACTTGGGGCAAAAACCACCCCCATTTCTTGAGTAATGCCTACAATGAATGCCCCCAGAAGCGCTCCAGGAATGCTTCCGAGACCTCCTAGAACAACGATCACAAAGGCGGTGATGTTGAAGGTGTTGCCCGCAACCGGGTCGACGAAGAAGAAAGGCAACACGAGCGATGCAGCAGCTCCAACGCAGGCGACACCTAATCCGAAGGTGATTAATCCAATGCGTTGGATGTCGATACCAACCAGAGCAGCTCCATCTTTGTCCTGTGCGGAGGCTCGAATCGCCTTGCCCAGATCGGTTTTTTGCAAAAGGATATAAAGACCGGCGGCCAGCACCAATGCCATGATGAAGGCGACCAGCTTGGTCAGCGTGATCGTGGTTCCAAATAAATGCAGCGGAAAATCAAGCATGAACGGACCGATTTGCGTCTCTCCTCGTCCGTAGTCCAGACGGATTGAGCGAGGCGTACCAGAAAAGATCACCAGCATGGCATTCTGCAGCACCAGCGCCAGGCCGAGGGTCAGGAGAAGCTGATTGTGTGGAGGCGCGTTGGAGGCGGGGCGCATAATTACGCGCTGCACGAATACCCCGATGAGGAACAGCGCCGGCACCGTAATCAGAATAGAGATGTAGGGATCGATGCCGTAGTTGTCGAACAGCACGAAGGTTATGTACATCCCAACCGTCATGAGGGCGCCGTGAGCAAAATTGATGATGTCCAGCACGCCAAAGATGAGGGTGAGCCCCATCGCAACCAGCGCAAAGACACCTCCGATGAGGATGCCAGTTACTAGGGCCTGCCGCAGAACCGGATCATTGAGCTCAAACCATTCGGACGCTTGATCCGCGTTGAGCCCGAGGAGTATGGCCAGAAAGAGAACAGCGCCAGACGCAAATATGAATTTTCGTCTGCGACTCTTAAGGATCACGGCCACTGTTTATTGTTCGGGTGAGGGAATGACTGAAAGGACTGCGAAACTGGGAGATGTGGTTTCCCACATCTCCCAGCGATCGTCAGTTTGAAACTGAGAACTAGTCTCCCCAAGAAACGCAGGGGTAGATTGGGCTGGCTTGGGCCAGATCTGGCGGCCAGACCTGGAGCACTTCGCCGTCCTGAACCTGCATGAGTACCGGTCGGGCGTTGACATTTTCGCCGGTCTCGTCGAACTGGATATTTCCCGGATAGGGAAGCAGATACTCAGAGTAGTCGGAATCAGCCAGAGCATCACGGATAGCTCCCGGATCGGATGAGCCCGCGCGCTCGATGGCATCTGCGATCAGGTACACGGCCTGATAGGAAAAGACCGCGCCTGTTCGCATCGGTTCCCCGAACTCAGCCGCGTAGGCTTCACGCACAGCCAGTGCATCTGGATTGGCCGCGTCCCAGTGGAAGTTGCTGTCGAAGAAACACTGGGCCAGGTCTCCCGCGTCCGTGACGAACTGTGGCTGGTCGTACGTACCCTGGGCCACACCGAATACGGCCTTGACGTCCAGGCCAACTTCTTCGGCATTGCGGGCTGCAAGTAGGCCGTCGTTGTAGTAACCGGAAACGACTAATACATCAGGACCCAGAGCGTTGACGCGTGTGATTTCAGTAGTCAGATCTGTCACCGCAAATGGCTCGTACGATATCTCATCGAGGACTTCGATCCCCAGAGCGGCCGCTTCCTCTACAAAGGCTGCACGGACACTGTCTCCGAATCCGGTCGTGCCTTCGAACAGGATCACAACACTTTCCACCGAGTCACCAGCTGCCTCGGCAATCTCCTTGAGGTAGTTAGCTCCATTGACACCCATGGAGGTGGCGTTCGGCTGCAAGCGGAACGTATTGGTGTAGCCTTGATCGAGGATGGCATCCATTACCGCCACATCGATTATCAATGGCACTCCCTCGCGCTCACTGATCGCAGCAACGTTGGTGGTAACCGAGGACTGGAAGCAGCAGATCAAAGCTTGAGCGCCCTCCCCGATCAGTCGTTCGGCTTCCGTCTGGCCCACATCGGCTGCTCCAGTAGAGTCCGATGAGAGGTACGCCAGCATTGCACCACCCAGCACGCCACCCGCGTCATTGATCTCATCGATTGCCATCTGGATCGCCCGATCCATATTGATGCCGTCTGCCGCGAGGCCGCCGGTCAGGGGATGGATTCCACCGATAAGAATGTCCTCCATCTCCTCCATAGGTTCTTCCGTTGCCGCAGGCTCATCGGTGGGTTCTGCGGCTGGAGCACATGCTGCAATCAAAAGCGCCAGGATCGCAGTCCCAAACAAAATTTTGCTAATTCGTTTCATCGTTTCTCCTCCTTCGGCTAAAGTTCGGTAGCGATTTAACTAACTGGTCCATATACACCTCCATATCATATTTGCCTGAGCATCAATTCATTGATTTCTCCTCCCCAGATCGTCTGGCTGTCATTTTGTCGATGGAGTGAGGATCTGCGCGATATCCCCCAGATTCGCAGCCTCGCTGATATTCCCTAGATGATCCCAAGCTATAGCGGCTTTATCCGAACCAAGGCCGGGCTCGACAAGACTTAGAAACTTAGCTTCGAGCTCGGCCTCAGACATTGGCTGGTCTGGATCCCCTTTGCTGCCCATCACCGCGTGTTGGCGCTCCGATCCATCCAGGAATCGCACGGTGATCCGCGCAGGCCGATTTGCAGGAGTCATGGCGGTGTACTCGGCATCTTCTACTACCGCTATTCGCGTGGCGAGATTCAGAATTCTATTGTCGTTCAGCGCCTCTGGGCTGAAGGCTTCGGGGCCAGCACTACCCAGTGTCAGAGTAGCCGCAACGACATAAGGCATAGAAAAGCGTCCGGCCAATGGAGTTGCGGGGGCTGGATCTGTCAGGGTGGCCGCAATGTCGTAGGTGGCAACTTCAACAGATTCGATTTGCTCAATATCTACAGCGCCTTCCTGCTGGAGACCAAGCACCCCATCCACGGCTGCATGTGCATAGCGGCAAGCGGAGTAAGGTTTGAAGTAGCCGCGCATAATTTCGTAACGCTCCCCCAACCCGTCTGTGAGCGCAGCAGCCTCAAAAGAGTCGCCCAGAATTTTTCCGAATGCAGTCTCCAAGCCGCCCCTCTCGCCTCGGATACCCAGTGTGTAGAAATCAGCCGCCAACATGCCGAGATAATTGACCATCCCGGCGTAGGTATTGCGAACGTTAGCCCCTTGATAAGCGGTCCTGAAAGAGGGCGTGATGGCGTAGGAGGCGGCCACCTCTAGAACACCCGCAGTCTGCTTACCGTCGAGATGCTGATGACGAGCCCCTACTGCGGCAGCTCCTAGGACGCCCCAGGCTCCAAATGGATGCACTCCTTTTCGCAGGTGAGTCGCCACCCCTGCACGCGCCGCCACTTCGTATCCGAGGGCAAAATTGGTGACAATCTCCTGCCCGCTGGCGCCGCCTGCTTCGCCAAGCGCGAGTGCCGGAGCTGCGGCATGAATTGCCGCGTGACCGCGCGCATAAGCATGCCCCTCATCCATTTCCAGCGTGGTTCCAGCGGTTCCATGGACAAGTGCGGCCCAAGCAGGTGCGGTTTTCCTACCAAAGGCAAATAGGGACGCGCTTCCCGGCTCTCGATCGGCTGCATAACCTGCGACGGCCTGCACCTCCGGTTCGGACATCCCAGCGATGATTACTCCCACCGTATCGCGCAATACTCGCACAGCGCGCTCGACGACCTCTCCTGGCAGTTCATCAAAGCGGATTTCCGCAACAAAGGTTGAAAGCTCCGCTAGTTCTTGAGAGCCCGACTTAGCCACTCGAAACCTCCTGAAATGCGGCTGGAATGGATGCTCGCTTTCCTTGGCCCATCCACAACGAGAAACCAAAGCCAACGATTCCCACAACCACGAGCACCGCAAACAGCTCGTGGAAGGCTGGAACTGCTGCAGCTCCGGTCCCGTCTGTTCCGTGGTATGCGAAGCGCGATTGCAAAACCAGGCCCACCAAAATCGATCCGAGCGCGAGCCCACTGTATCGCACCATGCCATATAATCCGGCTGCCATGCCGCTTTGATCTGGCGGGGCGGACTCGATTGCGACTTTAGCGAACGGAGCTTGCGAGATTCCGGCGCCGATGCCGCGCACGGCAAAAGCCGTCGCCAATAATAGGAGGGCAGCTCGCGTGTCGAGCAGCAGCAACGCTGCAACTCCAAGCGTCATGAGCACAAATCCGGTCGCCCCCGGCAACCTGCCGCCGGCTCGATCGGCCCACATTCCGCCTGGCCGGGAGCCAAGCATCAAGAAGATCGAATATACAGGCAGCAGCAAGCCGACAATCAGTGGACTCAAGCGCTGCACATCCTCTAGGAATAGCGGAAGGCTCATCAGGACCCCCACTCCAATGATCATGCGCATCGCAGCAGCACTTGAAGCGCCAACCACCCCTCGGTTTCTCAGCAACTTTAAGTCCACAAACGGACGATGGGTTCGCCGGGCATGAAGCCCCCACAAAACGAAGGCCAGCAAACTAAGTCCGATCAAGCCCCATGAGGTTCGAATAAGCCCCAGGAGAAATATGAGCATTGCTATTGTCAAACCCAACGCTCCGATCCAATCGAAGCTTTTGGGCGCTTCTCTCTTTTCGCGAGGCGGAAGCTTCATCATCGATAACACTACGCCAATAGCCGCTACAAAACCCAACACCACGTACACCGACGGCCACCCTAAATAGATTAACAGCAGACCCCCGAGGATCGGACCGATGATCGCCGCCAGGCCGACCGCCGACTCCCAGGTTCCCATCATCTCGCCCTGACGCTCCGCAGCGAAGTGCGCCCCGATAAGGATCAGCGCCAGAGGGTAAACCGCAGACCAACCGACTCCCTGAACCACTCTGCTCACCAGTAGGAACTCGTAGCTGGGAGCAAGAGCCGCCATGAAGGCACCCAGGCAGAGAAATCCCAACCCGATGGTATAGATCCGTCTGAGACCGTATCGCTGACCCAGGTTGGCTTGGAGAGGCTGCAGCACGACCATCGGTAAGAAATAAGCCGTTCCAATCAATGCGACCTGTTCGACCGTAATCTCAAAAAACGATTGCATAGTAGGTAGCGCGACACTGGTCAAAGTTACGTTGAGCGGTGACAGGAATACTCCAATCATGAGGGCGGCCATGATCCCCAGTTTGCGGCCGGCAAATCGTTCAGCAACACCACTCAACTACTCACTCCTCAGAATTGAGGCGCTCGCATGTTTCCCGGCGAGCATGCCGTAGCCAAGCGCGGTTAGCAGGCCGTTGCCAGAGAGATATCCCCCTGGGCCGTGCCCGCTGAGGCCCGCCGCCACGCCTCCGCCCGCATAAAGGTTTGCAATAGGTGAACCATCTGCCTGCAGTACTCGAGCATCTCGATCAACCACCAGTCCGCCTTGGGTGTGAAAGAGTGCACCAGTTACCTTTGTTCCATAGTACGGGGGCTCAAGGTGACCACAGCTTGGCCTTCCGAAGGGATCCTTCATAGATTCACTCGCAACGGCTTCGTATTCTTCCAGGGTTCCGATAAGACCATCAGCGTCAATTCCGAGTTTCGCCGCTAATTCCTGCGCTGTCTCGCCTATATGAATGGCATCGGCTTCAATAGCCTCTCGATAATCATCGAATTTGAGGCCCAGGCCATGGAGCTTCTCGTCGTATATATCCCAGGCCGTACCGTCTTGCTGCGCCAGGACTGCTAGCGCATGCTTAGAGTAACCAGCAGATTCGTCGCCAAATCGTTTTCCTTCCTGGTTGACTTGAAATCCACCTTCCGTGATGATCGCGTACGTTATGAGGATGCCCTCGGGCTTAGCGACTGAAGCGTGGGCCTGAAATGCATCCATGAATGCTACCTCCGCTCCAAGTTCTTGCCCCCACGAAATGCCTTCTCCGGTATTGCCTTCGCCACCGAAATAGAGTGCGCCGGAAATATCGGGGCAATACTTCTTCACCATTTCGGGATTGCCAGCAAAGCCGTTGCAGGCAAGGATCACTTTTTGGGCTTTCACCCGTTCCAGCTGATCGCCATGCCGGACCACCACGCCAATGACGGTCCCTGCCTCTGCGACCAGGGATTGACCCGCGGCGTCAGTAATAATCTCGACGGATTTGTGGGCATCAGCCGCCTTACGAAGGTCGGCCACCAGGGCCGAGCCTGTTCTGCTGGGTGGTGCATGCATGCGTAACTCAGAGTGGCCGGGGTATTTGAAATCATCAATAAACTCGAGATCGACACCCACATCATCAACCAGCCACTCCACCATCACCTTGGAGACCTTAGCCATATGCAGCGTCATCTCGTGGTCAGAACTTGCATCGTTCTTGTGCCAAATATCTTTTGCGAAGTCTTCCGCCTGCTCGTGAATTCCGGCCGCTTCCTGGAAGCGAGTCCCTGCGGCCGGGATCATCCCCCCTGATCGCGCAGTATTGCTCCAGGGCCTGAGTTGCTTTTCGAGAACCAGAACCTCAGCGCCGCCCTGCGCTGCGGCCATGGCAGCGGCCAGGCCGCATCCACCGCTACCAACCACGACCACCTCGGTGTCGAAAGACCACTCTTTTGTGCTGCGTTCGATACTCATTTGTTTTCCACAGGCTGCTTTGACTTTTCTGCCAGCCTCCGCTTGGTGAATTCAATGATTCCACCTGCCTCCAAGATTTCACGAGAAGTCCCACGCAAGTTTTTGATGGACTGTGATTCGCCATTTCGTTCGTCAACAACCGTGCCTGCATCCAGATCCACGATAAGCAGGTCTCCCTCCTCGATATGCTCCGTTGTCTCGACCGTGACCGCGGGAAGGCCAATGTTGATACAGTTGCGGAAGAAAATGCGGCCAAAGCTAGGTGCGATTACGGCTGCAATTCCGGCTTGCTGCAGGGCCATCGGAGCCGTTTCTCGGCCAGATCCAGTTCCAAAGTTTGGACCCGCTACAAGTACGTCCCCCGGTTTGACCTTGCCGACAAATTCCGGATCAATACCTGCCATTGCGAACTGGCCCACTTCATCGTTTCGCCGATCCAAATACTCTCCCGGAAGAATTTCATCGGTAGTCACGCTCGCGGGAAAGACCCAAGCGCGTCCCATGTATTGGTTCAAGCGGCTTTCCTGTCCTCCGCAACCTGACGAGGATCAACCACTCGGCCGGCTAGCGCGGATGCCGCGACGGTATACGGGGATGCTAGATAAACCTCGGAGTCACGGCTGCCCATGCGACCTCGGAAGTTGCGGGTAGCGGTCGTGATCACCTTCTCATCTGCTGCCAGTAT
>CBDTZL010000043.1:0-14806 GCA_965364895.1 uncultured bacterium | reverse complement strand
TTCTCACCGATGGTATTTCAGACGAGCGACGCAGCTTCTACTTCCTCTTCAGTACTGAAGACCAGAAAGAAGGCATGCAGGCCTTTGTTGATAAGCGTCCGCCGGCATGGAAAGGCAGCTGACCAACCCTGAAAACAATCTACTTCGATAAGAATATCCCCAAGGGACTTGCGACCAAGGCCATCAAGCGCGTTTGGCCGGGCGTCGTGTGGTCGCCCATAGCACCCACCGGTGTAGAGAATATCCCAGATCCGGAACTTCCCGGATCTAAGTGGTTGAGGGTGCGCAATCGCCAGTGCGGCATCTGTACAACCGATCTCACGATCTTCTTCGTGGATATCGATCCCCGAGTGGCCCCCGCCGCGCTGCCTGGTATCAATCGGGTTTACCTTGGTCATGAGGCAGTGGGGGTAGTCGCGGAAGTTGGATCGGAAGTGAAGCGCTTCAAGGTCGGAGACCGGGTGGTCATGGAGGCCAGGCCCTGGGGAAGCCCAAACTGCTTCACGCAAGAACTCGAGGCCCCATGTGAGTACTGTTCGCGCGGTGATACCCGACTGTGCCTGAACAGTTCGCTTCGCATGGGTCCAGAAGGAGCGGGTGGAGGGTGGGCGGACAGCTACACCGCCCACGAAAGCGAAGTCTGGCCGGTACCCGATGACATCTCCGACGACCAAGCCTCGCTGATCGAACCGATGGCTGTTGCCGTGCACGGGGTGCTCAGACGACGCCCCGCACCAGGCGAAAAAGTGTTGGTGATTGGGTCGGGGATCATTGGTCTGCTCACGCTGCAGGCCTTAAAGGCACTCGCTCCGGAAAGCCATGTCACTTCGGTCGTTCGCTATGAGCATCAAGGGCAGGCAGCGGAGCGACTTGGGGCGGACGAGGTGATCAGTGATTCGGGGGATCTGTATGCTAAGGCGGCGCGCATCACCAATGCCAAGTACTACCAGAGTACGCTAAACCGAGGGATGCTCCTGGGTGGGTACGACGTAGTTTTTGACTGCGTGGGCACCAAATACACACAGCGAGACTCGCTGCGGTTGACAAAAGCCGGCGGGACGGTGGTGCTTGTCGGGATATCGCTCCAGCAGATGAAGATTGACATGACGCCAATCTGGTTCCAGGAAGTCGATCTGATCGGTTCCATGACCTTTGGAATGGAGCAGTTAGACGGTAGGCGTCTGCACACATTCGATTTGGTAATCGAGATGCTGCAGAGCGGGGCGTTGAGCGAGGCCGATCTCATCACGCACCGGCTGCCGTTTGCTGAATATCACAAGGCCATTGCAACCGCGGTGGACAAGCGAACCGGCTCGATCAAGGTCACCCTTACGTTCTAAGCGGCTAGCTTGATGAATGACGAGTGGGTTAGGTTTGCTCAACCTATCAGGCCGCGTTGACCGACCAATCGTAAGGAAGATAGCGCACGCGGGCGCCAGTGATATCTCCGGGTCCGTCAAAATACCTGTCTACAAGCCGCAGCGCATCCTCTTTTCCGCCAAAATCTCCTGCATACCACTTAAAGATTCGAGATAGATAAAGCGTGTGCTCGCCAGGATCGTGGCGAACGCCAATTCCATTGATGAAGGTAGCGGCGGCTTTGTCCAACTGCTGCTCAAGCTCCGCGCCGCCGTAGGAGGAAATTGGCGGACAGGACCGCGCTCCGCAAACCAGTGCGAAATGTATGCGAGGGTCGGGACGCTCGATGCTCATCATCAGGCGTGGATCATCCTTCGGGAATTGCGGGAAAGGGAGATAGGGATGTCGACGGTTGCCGCGCAATACGCCGTGTTCGATATCGTCGGCCGAGAAGCGCATTCCGCCTACGTCGTAGGCAACCCTGCGAAAAAATCCAATATCACGCAGCATCGAGCCGCTCACGCTGTAGTGGATCACCCCATGTAGGATCAGCGCATTGTAAAGATTGATCCAGAAGGCGATTTGCTGAGCTCGGTTCCCCAGGTCTTCCTTGGTGCATGACGGGAGCGCTCGAGTGAGGTTTTTGAAGCGCGCGTAGGACTGGCTCTCCACCAGCTTACCGTAATCCACCTCGCCAGTCTCAGGTGAGATGGCCTGCACCCGCATTTCATTTGCGATTTCTCGCAGGTTACGGGCCGGATTTTTAATGCCACTCTGAGCGGGCTCGGAGTTCAACAGATCGCGCGGGCCGATGCTTAATACGCGATTAGCAACTTGATTGGCGGTCCTAATCACCAAGGTTCCTAACTTAGAATTCCGAGTTTCCACTCGATGATTCTACGCGGCACTGCTGGAGACTCGGGTACGAATTCTTACAAATGAGCGCCTGTGGTAAGATAGCGCGCATCCCCAATTTTCGAGGCGAATTTGGCGGAACCCGATAAGATCACGATCATCGAAGGCCCACCGCCCACATTTGAGCTGGATAGCGACGCATGGCTACCTGGCCTGGTTGAAGGTCCGGTTCCCTCGCAGATTGCAATGTGTCGGCTCCGCAGCCCAAATGCTCCTGAGCTTGTAGAACGCTGCTATCGAGCCTGGCGGGATGGTCATCCCATGTCCTTAGAATATCGTTCGGAAGAAGGACTTACGGACGAGGCGCAGATCATTGCTGCTCGGTGGGGTGAGCTCAATGAGGGCC
The DNA here is from genome assembly GCA_965364895.1 of uncultured bacterium. Lineage (GTDB taxonomy): Bacteria > Chloroflexota > Anaerolineae > Anaerolineales > E44-bin32 > JADFRG01. The sequence continues at coordinate 12,186 of CBDTZL010000043.1, read as the reverse complement.
AGGTCCTGATGCTTTGGGTTCGCCTGGTTCAAGACCCGTTCCAGGTACGTATCGATTTCGATGACGGTCCGGACGATTTTCCGGACGACGGTTTCGATCTCCTCTCCTAGCCCATACATGGGCGATCTCCAGTTCATCAATCTGAATAAAGCAGACGGCGTACTGACGGCTTCATTGAATCGTCCCAAAGCGAATGCCTTTGACGAGACGATGGTCGAGGAGTTGATTTCGGTCTTGAAGACCGCTCAGAAGGACGAGTCGGTACGCTGTCTCGTTCTGACCGGCACCGGACGTTTCTTCAGCGCCGGTCAAGATGTTTCGGAATTCAATCGAGAAGAGGTTTCCTTCCGCGAGCATCTTCACCGCACTTACAACCGCGTCATCACCAAGATGCATGGTCTGGATAAACCTATTGTGGGCGCCATCAACGGCCCCGCGGTTGGGGCCGGGCTTGGGGTGGCGCTGGCCACAGATTTGCGAGTGGCTGCTGAGAGCGCTAGTTTTATTTATGGATTTGCCGGCATTGGCCTCAGCGCTGATTCAGGAACCTCGCTTGCGATGCCGCTCCTGATTGGCCTGGCGCGCTCGGTAGAGATGGCTTTTACAAACCGCCCTATCACCGCGCAAGAGGCGTTGGAATGGGGCCTCGTGAATAAAGTAGTGCCGGACGATCAACTTGAACAAGCGGTCAACGAGCTGGCCGGCAAGCTGGCCAAGGGGCCGACGCGGGCTTTAGGGCTCAGCAAACGTGCCATTCATCGCGCCAGCCTGGCGTCACTCCGTGAGACCCTCGAATATGAAGCCGAGCTGCAAGAGATTGCAGGCCGGACGGAAGACTATGCCGAGGGAGTAGCGGCATTCCTCGAAAAACGCGAGCCCAAGTTCCAGGGAAAATAGCGAACACCCCCACTGAACCGAATATTGGGAAACCTCGTGAGGTCCGCTGGAGCGCGTTAAGGATCTAACTGTTGCAAACGATCATTCCCGGCCTCAGTCAGATCTCTCTAGGATATGTCAACGCCTTCCTGTTGGAGCATGATGGGCAACTGACGCTGATCGACACTGGAGTGCCTGGCAGCGAAGACAAGATTCTGGCCGCAGTGAATGAACTGGGACGTGCGACGCAGGACATCAAGAACATCCTAGTAACCCACCTACATGCCGATCACGCCGGGAGCCTGAAGGCGCTCAAAGAGCGGACCGGTGCTCCAGCATGGATGCATCCGGAGGACGCGCAGATGGTTCGCAAGGGGGAGATCCTGCGGCCGTTTGATCCTCGGCCCGGAATTGCGCGAAAGCTCATATCTGCGGTTGCTTCACGACGTGGGTCTGGGATTGAGCCTGCGGAGGTCGAGCATGAGCTGTCGGAGGGCCAGAGCCTGGATTTTGCGGGCGGTGCGCGCGTCATTCACGTCCCAGGACATGCCGCGGGCCAGGTCGCGCTATTGCTTAGCGATCAGGTTTTGATTGCGGCCGACGCGGCGAGCAACTTCCTCTGGCTGGGATACCCGCTCATATTCGAAGATTTCATGATCGGCAGACAGACTTTAAGGCGCTTGGCGGAGCTTAAATTTGAAGTTGCGGTATTCGGGCACGGCAAACCTATCCATACACAAGCTTCGGATCGCTTCAGAGAGAAATGGTTGGTTTGATTGAGGTTTGCTGATCGACCATCCTCGCGGCTCCAGCCTACGAGGCGGTTTCCATCCCAAGTCGCGCAAGTTCCAACTCCACGATGTCATCATCTAGCTTCTTATAGAGCGGCTTGGGCTTGGCCAATGATTGGCCAGCAGGAAGTTCGCTTGGCGCCCAGCGGCCGCCCCCGCCCGTGGGATCGTAGATCAAGGCATTGTGAGCCCGGGTTTCCTCTTTGTAGGTTTCTATTCGTTGTTCGCCAAAAAGCTGACCATGATAGCCCAGCGCGGTATGCAGTTTCTCGGAACTAAAGGGCAAGAAAGGCGCGAAGAGTACCTTCAGCGAATCGACCGCTTTAAGGGCGGTGTAGACCGTTCTGGCAGCCGCTGGCTTATCCTCTTCGATAACCTTAAACCACGGCGCCCGATCGAGGTAACCGTTGGCCTCACGAGCAAGCCGCATGGCCTCCTGGAGCGCAGCCCGAATTTGTACCGCCTCGAGGTGCGCGCCAATCGTCCCAAATCCACCTTCGATCTCCTGCAGCAATTCCCGATCCTCGGAACCTAAGTCGCCCGGCTCGGGCACCTTACCGTCCCAATGCTTGTATGCGAAGGAGGTCACCCGATTAGCCAGATTTCCCCAGGTCGCTACCAGTTCATCGTTGTTGCGGCTCAGAAAATCCGCCCAAGAGAAGGCGCTATCGCGCGACTCTGGCATCACGGCCGCGAGATAGTAACGGATAGCATCCGGATCATAGCGCTCCAGAATGTCGGGAAGCCAGACAGCCCAATTGCGGCTCTTGCTAAATTGCGCCCCTTCGAAGGTCATAAATTCGTTGGCGGGTACATCGTACGGAAGATTGAGATGCAAGCTCTCATCCTCCTCGTAGATGCGATCCACACCCATGAGTTCGGCTTGCCAGATCAAGGTATGGAAGGGGATATTGTCCTTCCCGATAAAGTTGTAGATCTTGGCAGCCGGGTCATACCACCACGCCTTCCAGGCATCGGGCTCGCCGATGTTATTTGCCCACTCGACAGAGGCTGTGAAATATCCCATAACGGCTTCAAACCACACATATAGTCGCTTGTCTTCCCACTCCGGCAGCGGCACGGGGATGCCCCACTTGATATCGCGTGTGACAGCGCGTCCCAGCAGCCCGCCCTCGATATAGTTGCGGGCAAATTTGTAAACATTGGGCCGCCAATGATCGGCGTGCCGATCGAGATACTCAAGCAGACGCTCTGTGAAGGCCGGCAGATCAAGGAAGAAGTGTTCGGTCTCACGCGTCACAGGTGTGCTTCCGTCGATCTTGCTGCGAGGATCGATCAGATCCAGCGCGTCCAGCAGGTTTCCGCAGTTGTCACATTGATCACCACGGGCTTCGCCATACCCGCAAATGGGGCAGGTGCCCTCAACGTATCGATCTGGGAGAAACCGATCCTCCGCTTCGGAAAAGAGCTGGCTCTGCTTCTCCTGATAGAGGTATTCCTGTTCCCGCAGTCGTAAGAAGAAATCCTGCGCGATCCGGTAGTGATTCTCGGTGTCGGTATGGGTAAACAAATCGTAGCTAATTCCGACCGCTAGTTGGGTCTCCAGGAAACGTTGATGGAAATGTTCAAACAGCTCGCGAGGGGTCTGATCAGACTTATCCGCTTCGACCGTAATAGGCGTGCCATGCGAATCGGAGCCAGATACCATCAGCACCTGATTTCCTATGAGGCGGTGGTAGCGCGCGAAGATATCGGCTGGTAGGTAAGCGCCGGCCAGATGGCCAACATGCAGGTCGCCGTTCGCATACGGCCAGGCTACGGACACATGGATACGTTCGGTCATTGTTTTCCCTCTATCTCTATGCCCGATGCCATGCGTGCACCCCATAAAGAAAACGCCAGCTCGAGGCTGGCGGCTGCCGGGGGATCATTGCGCTCAGTACGCGTCAATACCCCTTGCCGATGGACCTCGAACCATCGGCGATATTCCGCCGGACATAGCCATAGTCAAACTAGGAGACATCCCTATCATTGTAACGCTTGGCTGAAACGGGTCAAGCCAACGCAGGGCCGATACGGCCGGCTCCGGCCTAGCTTATTCCCAGCTCCTCGGCTATTTCGCTGGGCACACAAAAATAGGTGACGCTGATGGCGGGGTTTTTGTGGGTGGGGCGCTTGTAAGGGTATATTGTTCGGCTTCGATAGCCATATTCGTCCAGAACGTGATATCCCGCGAGCTCCGCACACTTGCGCCAACTCCATCGCCCAACATCCCGTTCGCGCTCCACCGCTGGCCGCAGGCCCTGGCCAGACATCTCATGGACGTAGCGGAATCCAGCGTGATATGTGTTCCAGGCGGTGCGGATGAGCGCTTCGTCGTGGAGCGCTGATTCCTCAGTGAAGATCAACAAGTACTGCGCTTGCTCGTAGGCGCGAAACACGTCGACCATCTTCTCGTTTGTCTGCTCGCGGGTCTCGTGGAATCCGTTGCCGACCATCATCACGGTCGGTTCATCCGCCAGTCCCAGCTCGGCTAGGTAATCGATCACTTTGTGCGGTTGCCCGATATCGGCGGACCGAATGAACCGCAGATTCCCGGGCAGCGCACCCTGCTCCTGCTGCTTAAGAGCTTGGTCGATCGCGGCGTCCTCCAGATCGGCGCCAAAGTACAGGAGCTTGTCCTCCCGGTCGCGTTCGAAGCGCTGACGGATGGCCTCGCCGCTGCCGACGGCGTGCTCGATGAAGACACGATAATTGAAGCCGGTCTTCTTACAGAACGAGTCGAGCCGGTCGTTGGCGATGGCGAAGGTCTTGCGATTCGCGTCCTGACTGGCTAAAACGTTTTCTCCCCGGCGTACCCAGACGCCATGCGCTCCCGACTTGAGCAGCTCCGGGAGCCGATTGAGGTAGGTGTGGTAAGCACTGATGATGCCGAACGCGCCCGGGCCGCGGGCAAAGACGCGGGCGCCCAGCTCAGTGACCCGACCGCCCTCCGCATAGCCCGCTGTTTCGAACAGCGCGCCAACTTCGGGCGCGAAGTTCGGGACGTGATCCTCGAGCCTCGTTCCGGCTTGAAGCTCCGGTGCGATCTCGAGCACTCGCAAGCTGAGAACAGTGGGAAGTAGCCGATAGCCGAGCTCGACCTCGTGCTGGCTGGCCACCCAGCTTCCCGTGGGCTGGTGCTCGGGTATTTGATCGAGCCAGGTTTCCAGCTCGGGATTGGAAGCGCCCTCGGTAGACAGCCAGTCGGTCAGGTCAGGAACTAGATTGCGCAGGAGTGTGGGCGGTATTGCCGATGAGCGCTCTATGACAGCCGCGATCGCGGCCTCCGGTGAATTCCGGTAGTCCCCGTCACCAGTGCTCAGATATCCGCGTGCATGGAGCAATTGCAGGTCCGTACGAAGTTGGTGCTCGTCAAGGTTGTTCTCTTCGGCATACACCACCGGATCCAGGATTCTCCCGGACATCAGCCAATCCAAGATGCCGAGCTCATGGTGGGCAGACAAGACATGCCTGAGCACCCACAGATCCGGCGGGGCGGTGACGCCGGCGGTGAATACGACGGTGCGTAGGATTTTGATGGCGCGCCGGATCGACTCGAGATCCGCCGGCGCCAGCTCACTCCGCGCGGTGAGCGCGTTCTCCAGAGAGGAGGTCCAGTCTAGGATGGCCTGGCCATCGCGAAACAGGTGGGGAACCTGCCCGGTCAGGAGCCTGAAGCTGTGGTCTGAGATGTAGGGGAAGCCAGCCGAGCTGATGTCGGTCTCACCCGTTACGATCTCGATCAGCTGCTCGGCCTGGGGATGTGCAGACAGCTCATCGATTCGCAAGATCCGGCCTCGCACCGCTTCCATAAGCATTCGATCACTACTCCCTGGGAACGCACGCCTTCCCGTTGAGGTCAAGACGCGCCTCGTAAGTGCGCAGCTTAACGGGTACCGAGTGTCAGACGAATACGGCTATCGCGCTCGCACGATCTGGTCCAACGGACGACCGCGGCACATTGCGGTTGCCATCAACATCACCGCTTCTTCGTTCCGGATCCGGTGATGCAGGAGCGTCTGACCCCAAATCTGAATACTACCCAACGGGGGTCATTCCCTCAATAGACAATGACGCATATCCGTCTTCTTCCGGCTGCTTCGCGAGTCTGGCGAAATACCTTTCGTAGGCCAAACGCAGCATTCTCGGTGAGGAAATGCGGCACGTTCGCGTGCCCTTCGACTGCTGTTACAATATTACGTACCGACTGGTACGTATGTCTTCTAGCAAGCACTCGAAATCGGAAACGACCGTCGCTAACTTGCTTTCGGCGGCCCGAAGCGCCTTCCTGGCGAAGAACTACGCTGACGTGACGATGGACGAGATTGCGGAGGCGGCAGGGGTCACAAAAGGCGCTCTGTACCACCACTTTCGAAGCAAGGAGGCGCTTTACTTGGAGATGATGCATGCCTACCTTCAAGGCATGCGCGAGCTGTTTCGCGCTGCCCTTGGAGAACCTGGCACGACCAAGGAGCGGCTGAGGCGGCTGACGCAGAGCTTCCTGAATCTGCCGCCGGAGCAACGTGACCTGATGAAGCTCGTCCGGCGCGATATCAACATCTTCAGAGATCCTCTGCGGGAGCAGTTGGTGCGTGCCTACCAGGCCACCCTTCCACAGCCAATCGAGGCGTTGGTCCGCGAGGGCATCGATGAGGGACAGCTTTCTCCCGCCGACGCGCGGCTGCTCTCCTGGACGTACGTTTCAATGGTAGAAGTGATGCTGACCCACTATGCGGCCTCGCTTTTCGAGGATGAGGAGGCCATGTTGGACCGTGTACTGGAGCTCTTCTTTAGTGGCGCGGGCCGACCGGCCGAGTCAATCGCATCGCTCCCCGTTTCAGGCACACCGTGAACAGCCAAAAGGCCGCAAGCAAGCTATAGGAGGAAATCATTCAATCATGGCCAAGATGTACATCAATGGAGATTGGGCCGATGCCCTAAGCGGCAAGACCTACGAGGTGAAGAACCCGGCCACCGGGCAAACAATCGATTCGGTCCCGGAAGGCAGCGAGGATGACGTACAGGCGGCGGTCAAGGCGGCAGAAGAGGCGGCGCCCGCCTGGGCGGAAACTGCTCCAGACGATCGCGCGGCGCTGCTTCGAAAGGGGATCCAGGCCATCGAGGCGCAGGCAAAGGAGATCGCAGCTTTGCTGACGGCCGAGCAGGGCAAACCGCTGTTCGAGGCCTCCGGCGAGCTCCACCATTTCCTTCACGGCGTGGAATTCTATGCCGGCCTGGCGAGCAAAGTGCGCGGCGCGCAGGTGCCATTGCCCCCCGCGCTAGGAAAGCATGCCTACGGATTGGTGGTCAAGAAGCCGGTCGGCGTGTCGGTGGGCATCGTGCCTTGGAACTTCCCACTCACCTTGATGGGCACCAAAGTTGGGCCGGCGCTCATCGGCGGCAATCCGATCATCATCAAGCCCGCCCGCACCACGCCCCTTACCACTCTCAAGGTGATAGGGCTTCTGAACGAGGCCGGTCTACCGCCAGGGGTATTGCAATGTGTGACCGGCTCAGGATCGACCATTGGCGAGGGGCTGATCAGCCATCCGAGCGTGCGTCGGGTTGCGCTCACCGGATCCTCCGAGACTGGCAAACGGGTCATGGAGCTGGTGGGCCCGGACTTCAAGCGGGTGACGCTCGAGCTGGGCGGATCCGATCCGTCTATCGTCGCCCCGGACGCTAACCTCAAGAAAGCCGTCAGCGGAGTGACGATCGGCCGATACTGGAACGCCGGTCAGCAGTGTCTGGCGGTCAAGCGACTGTACCTTTTCGAAGAGATCTATGACGAGTTCATGGAGGGCCTGCTGAAGAAGGTAGGAAATTATCAGCCGGGAGATGGGACCACCAAGCCGGAAAAACCGTTCATCCGGATGGGGCCGCTGCATACTTCCTTCCAGCGGGAGGAGATCGAAGTACAGGTGGCGGACGCCCTCGACAAGGGCGCCGAGCTGCTGATCGGCGGCAAACGGCCGGAGAATGGACAGTTGGACCAAGGCTACTTCTATGAGCCGGCCGTGGTCATTAACGTTCCGGAAGACAGCAAGCTGGCTACGGAGGAGGTCTTCGGGCCGGTGCTTCCCGTATGGAAAGTCAAGACGCTGGACGAGGCAATTGAAAAGGCCAATGACACCCGCTGGGGCCTGGGTTCTTCCATTTGGACTCAGAACATGAGCTGGGCCAACCGCGCTGTACGTGAACTCGAAGCGGGGGTCACCTGGGTCAATCAGATCCACTACGGCTATGACGAACTGCCCTTTGGCGGAACAAAGGCCTCGGGTGTCGGGCACGAGCACGGGCCGGAGGCGGTCGAATACTACTTGGAAAACAAGGGCGCCGTGTTCGGTGGCTTAGATTGGGAGTAGACCGAGAGAGTTGAGCCTGGATTGGATTGGCGTAGGTGCAATAAGCCGAGCCGGCCCGACGTGCGCGCTCACAGGCGCGAACTTTGAGGAGTTGAGACTATGACCGATCCCGTTGTAACGTTCTCCAAATCCGATTCACTGGGCTACATCACTCTAAACCGCCCACCCGCCAACAGCTACGAGATCGGTTTCATGCGCGATCTGGATACGGCGGTCGAGGCGGCGGAGGCCGAATCCGGAGTGCAGGTCGTGATCCTGCGCAGCGCTTCGGAGAAGTTCTTCTCCGGAGGTGCAGACATCAAGGCCTTTGTTGCCAATTCGTCTGCCGACAACATGGAGATGGTCCGCACTGCACATGCCGCATTGAACAAGATGGCCGCCAGCTCCAAGATATTTATTGCCATGATCCAGGGGCATGCCATGGGAGGCGGGCTAGAGATGGGGTTGGCCTGCGACCTGCGTTTCGCCGCCGAGGGTTCCTACCGCATGGGTCTACCGGAGGTCAGTCTGGGACTCCTGCCTGGCAACGGCGGCACCCAACGGTTGCCGCGTCTGATCGGAGCCAACAAGGCATTGGAAATGATGTTAACAGGGGAGACGGTGACCCCAGAGCAGGCGTTGGCGACGGGGATCATCAACCGGACCTTTCCGGCGGAGGCGATTGTAGAGGAGACGGAGGCATACGCCAGCAAGCTCGCGCAGGGTGCCAGCCAAGCGGTTGGGAGCATCAAGCGGGCTGTATATCGCGGCATCGCGATGGAGTTGAAAAACGGCCTCGGGCTGGAGCTTGAGCTTATGGAGCCGCTCTTCGACAGCGAGGACGCCAAGGAGGGCCTGACTGCCTTCACCGAGAAGCGCCCTCCGGTCTACGGCGGTCGCTGAGCGTGCACGCTGACGGTCGCGCGGACCGCTGCTGTCATTTGGGGCGGCACGAGACCGCCGGTGGCAGGAGGCGCTGTAGGGGCATGATTTCGGGAGACGGATATTGGCGTTGATCACGGAAGACCAGGTACTGGACCGCCTGGCGGAAGGTCGTTTGGTCGAAAATCTCGAGCAGATGAGCCCGGTCTACCTAGAAGGCATCCGGCGGATCCTGACCGTTTCCGCAGACACCGAACTGATCAGTGCCCCGGCCTACTACCGAGCCGCGCAAGACGCACCTTCGACCAACGCATTCGTCTCCGCCATGGGCATCATCCAGGACGAACTGGGCCACGCCCATATCGCCTACCGTCTGCTGGAGGACCTGGGGGTCGACAAGGAAGAGCTCATCTACGAGCGCCCCCCGGAACAATTCAAGTACCCATACGCCTTCGATGTCCCGCTTGACACCTGGGTCGAGCTGGTGGTCGCCAACGCCCTTTACGATCGCGCGGGTTTCGTGCTGTTGGGAGATATCTTCCAATCGAGCACCTTCGGGCCCTGGAAGCGGGCGCTCGCCAAGGTCGACCGTGAGGAGAATTTCCATCTGCGTCACGGTGAGACCTGGATGCGTAAGATCGTTCAGGAGCCGGAGGGGCGAGAGAAACTGCAGCGCGCCCTGGATTGGATGTTTCCGCTCACCGTGGAGTGGTTTGGGCTGCCAGACGAACTCAAGAAACACACCGAACAACTCAATTACGGTTTCAAGGGTAGCAGCAATGACGAGCTGCGTCAGACATGGATGAGCACCGCCGTGCCACTGTGCGAGGAGTTGAAGCTCCAAGTGCCGGCTCACTACGACGAGGCTCAAAGTAAATACGTGGTGGACTATCCCTTCCCCTGCGCCTTCGACCCGGATCAAAAGCGATGGCTGTTCGAGGAGGGGGATGTCACGTGGGATGAGGTCCTGACGCGCTGGAAAGGGCGAGGTCCAAGCAATGCTGAGTTCGTGGGCCAGCTTCAGCGCGGATATAGGGAGTGGTCCGAGATGCTGGCTCAATGACATTGAACATAGAGATGTCACCCGCCCTCGCTCCCGATCCGGTCCGCCCGCTCGCGAAGCGCGGCGCGCCCGAAGATGAGCCTCTATGGGCTGCGCTGGAAGAAGTCACCGATCCGGAATTTCCGGTGAGCGTAGTGGATATGGGATTGATCTACGGACTGTGGCGCAAGGGAGGGACTGCCCACGTGGACCTGACTTTCACTGCGATGGGTTGCCCCTGCATGGAATTCATCATCGGGGACATTCGCGAGCGGTTGCTACAGGAGCCGCAGATCACGGAGGTCGAGATCCGCATCGTCTGGGATCCGCCCTGGACCAAAGAACGGTTGACCGCCAAGGCGATCGAACGGCTGCAGCGCTTCGGAGTCACCATATGAGCGCTGAACGTTTGCTGGAGACACCGTCGGGCGAGATCTACGACGTGTTCGCCAAGGTTAAGACCGACGACCCGCTCTATCACGTGGGGACAGTCATCGCATCCGATCCTGATCTGGCGAGGGTGTATGCCTTCAGTCTGTACCAGGAGTGGACATGGGACGAGATGATCGCCGTGCCGCGGCGCGAGATGATCCCGGTGATCGAGGTGGCTTGATGGGTTACCTCGTCTTTGCTAGGCAGGAATATCAGCGCCCGCTCGAATGGATCGGGAGGCTGCAGGATGATGGGGTGGCTGGAGATCAGGGCGATCTGGCGGCCGAATTGGTTCAGCAGCAGGCGCTGGAACGCTTCGGAGATGATGAATGGATCGAAATGGTGGCCGTGCCCGAACGCGCACTGGTCACGGTAATTCCGCTGGAGTAGACCATTCGATGGACCCGCAATTATCAGGTTTGATTCGCAATTTGGCCGACAACAAGCTTGCACTCGGCCGCCGATTCTCGGAGTGGGCCAGCAGCGCCCCAGCGCTGGAGGCCGCCATCGCCGCGGCCGCGATGACCAAGGAAGAGACCGGGCACGCGCGCAGCCTCTACGCCTGCCTGCACGACCATCCGGACTCCGCAGAGGCTTACCTGGAGGAAAAACGGCAGCAGGTGGGGGCGACCGTGAGCGTCTTGAATCAATCCTTTCAAGAGTGGCCGGAGTTCGTGGCGGCCAGCGTCATTCTGGATCGAGCCTTGGCCTGGGTCTGCCAGGCGGCTGTAGGGTCTAGCCACGAGCCGCTGCGCCACCGCGCCTCCAAGATTGTGCAGGAAGAACGCTACCATCGCATTTACGGCAAGGGTTGGTTGAAGCGCCTGTCGGCCGCCAACCCGCGAGCGCGCGCCCGGTCGCAGGCGGCGGTGGAACGCTTCTGGGAGCCCGTCGACGATTGGCTGAAGGACCTGTATGAGCCCCAGCTGGCGGGCGAAGGATATCTCGCGGAGGACTCCGAAGTGGTACGTACTCGTTGGCGGCAGGAGGCCGAGTCGCTGTTGCACGACTGTGGAATGGAAATCCCAAATGGCTAAGAGCCCCACCCATGAGCGGCGCGTGTCTCCGGAGGAGGCTGTACCGACACGGGAAGCGACGGTCAAGTGTCCCTACTGCGGTTCCACGGACACAGAGCTGTTCTCACACTTTGGCTCCATGCTGCTCAGCGCTCAGCATTACTGCCTCAATTGCCGAACCGTGTTCGACCAGGTCCGATGGGATCGCCCGTAATTCTCGCCCATCGCGGCAAAATGCCGGTCCTTGCGCCGGACGCCTTTGTGGCGCCCACCGCCACCCTGATCGGTAACGTGGAGGTCGGTGCGGAGGCCAGCGTCTGGTTTGGGGCCGTACTGCGTGGGGACAAAGGGCACATCGTCGTTGGCCACGGGAGCAATGTGCAGGACAACGTCATGATCCACACGCCCGAGGGCGGTGAGACGCTGATTGAAGAGAACGTGACCATCGGTCACGGCGCCGTTCTCGAGGGCTGCATAATCAAGCACGGCGCTTTGGTGGGGATGAATGCGGTAGTGATGCGCGATGCGGTCGTGGGTGAGGGCTGCCTGGTCGGGGCCGGGGCCGTTGTGAGTGAGGGGATGCAGGTACCTCCGGGGACCCTGGTGGCCGGTGTTCCTGCAAAGGTCAAAAAGGAGTTGAGTGGAAGCTCGCTCGATTGGATCCAAGGCGCGGCCGAGCACTATCGGAGCCTGGCGCGCGAATACATGGAGGAGGGATAGCAGCGTGGCTCGGTTCTTAATCGGAGGCGAATTCATCTCGGTCGAAGGACGCAATTCGCTTGAAATCTACAATCCCGCCA
>CBDTZL010000042.1:0-14816 GCA_965364895.1 uncultured bacterium | reverse complement strand
CGTCATTTTGACACCCCAGTCTCGGCGCCGTACAACTCGGCCACTCCGACCGTCACAACTTCAGTGCCAATGGCTGGACCAGCCAGCAGAACCGCTATGTCGCCCTCAATGTAGTCAACAATGATTGCCTCTCGAACAAAAGTAAGGGGTTCGGGCATGATGTACGCCCAGGTTTCGCCGTTCAGGCCATATATCAGCGCAGCGTAGGGGACGACCAGTCGCTGCGTCCCTTCCACCTGCTCCTCACTAACCGGCGCGACCTGTATGTCGAGCCGTTCGGCCGCCTTCTCGGTCAATACCACGCGCTTGAAGGCCGACCCTTCGATATCCTCAACGTAGGCGGGTCTATCAGTTGACGCGTCCGCTGACTTCTGCGAGCAGGCCACAAGGGGTAGAGCAGCAAGTATCGGTACCAACATCATCCATCGAGCACGGGGTTGCATGGGTTCCTCCAGTTGATTGAGCCTCTTCAAATATGGGTCGACCTGAGCTCCCTTAACTTCATCCTCTAGGCCGACGGGACAGGTTCAGGCCTGAACGTCAAGACAGTTTCACGGCTAGATCCAAAACGTAAATACAGGGTAGGTAAAATGAACAGGTTGAGCAACGTCGAAGTGATCAGCCCACCCAGAATGACAATCGCCATCGGGCGCACGATCTCCATCCCGGCAACACTGCCAAAGAGCGCCATCGGCAAGAGAGCCAGTCCCGTTACGAACGCGGTCATCAGGATCGGCTCCGACTGTTCTCGCGCCCCGCGCAGAACAAGCTCAAGCCCAAAGCTTTCGCCTTCATGCTGCTCGAGATACTGAAAGTGACTGGTCATTGCAATACCGTTGCGCACAGCAATCCCCAGCACCGTCAGAAAACCAAAGATCGAACCGAGCGAGAGGATATCGCCCACCAGGAGCGCCGCCAGCACGCCGCCCACCAGGGCCACGGGCAAGGTCACAATTTCGGCAAACGCCATGCGCCAACTCCCAAAGGCTGCCTGCAAAAGGAGCAAAATCCCGATCAACACAACGACCGTCACAAGGATGATGCGCCGCTGCGCGGCCTGTCGTTCCACTGTCTGGTTCAGCACCTCCGCGTGGTACTCCAGCGAGAACGGAACTCCCTGGACGGCGCCTTTGATCTCGTTCAATACGGAGCCGAGATCACGTCCCTGAACGTCGAAGGCAACGTCGAGGTAAGGCGAGATGCCTTCACGTCGTATGACCATCGGAGCTGACGTGAGGCGCACGTCGGCCACATCTCCCAGACGCACATGACCGCCGCGGGGCGTGTCAATCAGCAGCTCGCGAATATCGGTCAGACTGTTGCGGGTTTCGGGTGTGCTCCACACGACCACATCGAACACCTTCTGTTCTTCGAATAGGCTGCCGACCTGGAGGCCCGACAACAAGATGGCCGCCGCCCGGCGTGCATCGCCCGGTTTGATGCCATAGGTTTGTGCCGAGGCGAGGTCGACCTCGATTTCCACAGTGGGCTCCTCAATGGGAAGCACCACATGCGGATCCACGACGCCGGCTATCCCCGCGATGGCCTGCCGCACCTTCTCTGCCTCGCCGCGCAGGACCTCCAGTTCCTCGCCAAAGACGCGCACGGCGTTGCCGTCGGTGGCGCTCGTCTTTGCCTGGCTGACCGTCTGCAGCAAATAGGTCCTCACCTCGCTATACACCCCGACATAGCCATCCACCGTCTCCTGCACAGCGGCTACCGTCGCATCATAGTCGGCGTTGGGATCAATGCCGACCAACATCTCCGCGGAATTGATGCCGACCACTTGATCCCCAAGCACGGCGCGCCCCACGTGGGCGCCTATGTTGCGGGCGCCTGAAATGGCCCGCAGCTCCTGACTGATCCGAGCCACGATCCGGTCCATTTCCGGACCGGACGTGCCGGGTGCACCCTCTAACCGGATGGTGAGGTATGGCTCTTTGAACGTAGGCAGCAGTGACTGCTGCCCGAGAAATGGCAACGCCACCACACCAGCCACCAGGATGACCGCCACCGCGATGTACGCCAGGCGCGCTTTTTGGACGATCCGCGGAAGAACCCGGCTGTAGCTACGCTGTAGCCACGCTACGAGAGGAGACTGGCGCCGCTCGAGCGGTGCATCGGAGGTGCTTGACAGCAGAATCAGGCTCAGCGCCGGCGTGATCAGGATTGCGACCCCCATGGATACCAGCACGGCCAATACATAGGAGGTGGCCAGCGGCTGGATCAATGCGCCCGGCACCCCCTCCATGAAGAAGACCGGCAAGACCATCAGCAGCATGATCAGCGTCGCGAAGAAGAGGGTGCCGCGCATCTCCGCCGCGGCCGCAAGGATAATAGTTGCGGCCGACTGGCTACCGCCCTCCTTGCGCGGTTGACGAAGACGCCGCGCGATGTGGTTTACGTCCACAATTGCATCGTCGACGATGGCGCCAATGGCTACCACCAGCCCCGCCAGAACTATCGCATTGAGGGTTCCCCCACGTTGGAACATCACGAGCAAGGATGCCATCAGCGACAATGGGATGACCACAGCGCTGATCAAGGCCACTCGCCAGTTCCACGTAAATGCCAAAAGAGCCACCACCACAAGAACAGCACCGACGAGCAGAGCATTGGTGAGATTGGCGATCGCCATCTCGATGTAGGTCGCCGGCCGGAACAGGGTGGTGTCAAACTCGATCCCCGTCATACCGGGCTGTAACACCGCGAGCGCTTCTTCCACCCTTTGAGTCACTTCCTGGGTGTGGACGCCGGGTAGCTTTTCGATGACGAGCAGCAAGCCCGGACTATCTTCAATGATTGCATCCCCAATCAGCGGTTGATGATCTTCCACAACCTCGGCCACGTCACCCAGGCGCCATGCCGTGCCCGTGACAGGCACTTGGGCTAGGTCCTCCGGGGAGGAAATGGGTAAAACGTGCCAGATCCCGAGCCTTTGATTGGCAGTATCGATGAACCCGCCAGTACCGGGCGTCGACGCCTCCAAATAGGTCAATGGGGACACCCACAGCGCGTTACCGGTTGTCTCGACGACTTGGTTGAGCGAAACACCCTGCTCTCGCAGGTGTTCTGGATCGACCAGCACCTGCAACTGCCGATCCCGCATGCCCCAAATGGCTACGTTAGACACGCCAGGGACACCCAGCATGCGAGGACCGATTACCCAACGGGCGAGCACCGATATTTCGATGGGTGACAAATCCTCCGAGGAAAGCCCAACAACCATGAACCGGCTTGCCGACGACTGGGGCTGGATCATCGTCGGCGCTTTTGACACTCCTGGCAGCCCAACCGACGCCTGTGACAGGCGCTCTGACACCATCTGCCGTGCACGGAAGAGGTCGGTACCGGGCTCGAAGAAGATAAGGACCGACGAGAGCCCGGGAACGGACTCGGAGCGAATGACGTCGGCCCACGCCACCCCGGCGAGCAAGTCCTGCTCCATCGGAACAGTGATCATCTGTTCCACTTCCTCCGCTGAAAGCCCGAGGGCTTCAGTCTGAATCTCGACAAACGGCGGCGAGAACTCGGGTAAGACATCCACTGGCATATTGCCAATCTGCGTGATGCCATACACCATCACTGCGGCGGCGAGAACAAGGGCCAGGTAACGAAATCTTAAGCTCCACCCGATAATCGAACGCATCATTGCGTAGTTCCTCCTCTTGAGATCATTTGTGGGTTACCGAATTAAGGTGTCGAGGTACGACAAGACTATTGAATCACTATGCTCAAAATGAAGCGGGGAAACCGCGTTTTTCCATGCCGGTCTCCAAGGTGGGAAGGTGGGTTGAGTAGCCTGAGCTGGCTTAGGGTTGCAGGGGGGCAAGACGTCGATCTTTCCACTTAGAAGGGGCTTTCTCCATCCGCGCTCCGCCCCTAGTACGGGAGTACTAGTGAAATTTGAATATAGAATACGGAGTCCATGAGGTCAAGATTCTGCTGACGTCAAAGACATAGGTGAGGTCCTTAGTTTAGGTCCGCAGCGCTATCTTTGACGCCAACCGAAATACCATGTCTAAGGTCACCCACCGACTCACTAGAGGCGAGTAGCCAACGCCAGAACCGGAGGCGTTCCCCCGGCGATGTGCCCGACTAATTGCCAGTTACGCCAAACTCCACCAACTCTAGAGGTCCGTCCCGGATCATCCCGATCCCGAGAGCATAGTACTTATATTCGATAATCAGGGGTTCGAGCGGTGTTGTCTCTTCTACCTTCAAAACCTGCTCAAATTGGCCGGCCGGCGTCACGAGATTCTCACTGAGCCCGATGATTCTAGCCCGATCCATAGCAACGCCAGGGGCGATCTCCTGGTAATGTTTTGCTTCTAATGCCACCGTTCCCGGCATTATCAGACCGAATCTCGCATCCCCGACCCCCGAAAGCCAGGCTCCACCGTGACTTGAGACCTGACCGCCGGCATAGATATCCACGTCTTCACCGAAATAATAGACGTCACTAGTCCGAGTGTCGATGGCATAGTAATTCCTGGAAATCTCAACCAGCCTGCCGGCCTTGGTTTCTCGTTCCTCGACCACCCGCGTCTCAATTCCGTCCACGATGACAGTCTCGTTCAAAACGGTGATCACCAACCGTTCGCTGCCGCCCTCCAGAATGAGGGTATAGCCGGGCTCAAGGATGAAATAGGGATTGCGGCCAATGGAGGCCAGATCGTTTCTGTCCACGGCGAATTCGGCTCTCCACTCATTAGGTGCGGCGCATGCCCCTATTAGCAGCGCGAGAAGTGCAAGCCACCGAAATCTGGTCGTTGGCAAGACCCATAAAGCCCTCATTCGCAAGTACATGTGGAACTTTTGTCTCGAAGCTTTTCATTATTTAATTTGGCTTGCCCCAGATGCTCTGACAATTACAGTCCACATGTCTTGGCTTCATGAGCCGGCCCCATTGGGCAGGCGAACCACGAGATCGACCGCTCCACAGGCCCAGTCGCACTCCAATTTGGGATCCCATCCCAGACCAACAGGTAGGACAGGACTCGCTGAGCCCTTATTGGAGCGCCAAAGTTAATGGCCTCAACGTTAGCCGAAATCAGTCCCTCTGCGGGACGCTTCAGGACCGTTGATTGTGCTACGGCTATCGTTGAGGCTGTTATCTTGCCACATTGGCCAACGGCTTCCAACAGCCTCCAGAGTGGTCTTATTTGCGGTCCTATCTAGTACTGCGGAATGAGGTGAATGGACTTCCGGTTCTTATCCACACCAACAGAGAAACCCTTTCCTGCATCTACTCCGCTCTCTAATTGCTGCTTCCAGAATCGATCATTCTGAGAGCCTGGACGCCACTTGATGATCTCCAATAGATGAATTATCGCCAACGACAATCTTTGCCTGTACCTTACAATCCCTTAACTGGGACCTGGCTCCCACCCCCGTAGCACCCACCGCAGCATAAGCTGGACACACCCTAGCCAAATAAAACCATGTCGAACTGGACCAACAGTCCAATGCTCGCGCATATTGCAATGATGGATATCCCAGAAATAGTCTTCACTGCCGAGCCGGTGATCGCGTCGAAGAGGAATTGATGCTGATATTCACATTTGCCGGACTGATTGTCGGAAGCTTCTTAAATGTGTGCATCGACCGATTCCCACGCAGGGAGTCGATCTTTTCGATATATTCAAATTGCGATTCATGTGGTCAGTCGCTCAAGATCGTGGACCGCATACCCATTCTCAGTTATCTAAATCTGCAAGGACGCTGCCGGGTCTGTGGGGCCCGTATCCCGATCCGCTATTTGGTAGTCGAGATCGGCACCGCATTGCTCTTTGCCGTGATCTGGCTGCGATACCTTGGCAGTTCGGAAACGGCGCTCGTTGCCTTCTATAGTTCTCTGCTGATTGTGTTTCTAGTCATCGAACTCGAACGCGGCACAATCCTGGATCGGGTCAGCTACCCGGCAATCGCAGTCGCCCTCCTTTTTGCGCTTTGGATACCAGAACGCACCCTGCCGCAAATGCTAGTTGGCGGCTTGATCGCATTTGGTACGCTGTTAGCCATCGAACTCCTATTTCCTGCAGTGAAAGGCAAAGGTGTCGCGAAACTGGCGGCCTTTATTGGCCTTGCACTTGGCTACCCGGGTGTCTGGGTCGCACTATTGTTGACCCTCGTAATCGGAGTGGTGGTCACCGGCGCGATGGTGCTGGCTAAGAGGATGGATCGCAAGGATCCAATCGCGATTGGACCCTTCTTAGCCATGGGGGCTATTGCCGCCATGCTTTTTGGCGAGCTAATCGTGAGTTGGGGTGAGGGGGGTATTGGGCAAATCGTTAGGTTGCTCAGCTTCTGAGGAAGCGGAACTAAATGGAGGCGCAATCGACCCCGAGGGGTCGATCTTCCTTTAACCTGGGCGGCAAAGCCTGAGACAGGAGCCTTGTACTCGAGCACCTATGCTTTCCTGCTTGTTCGGCCTCCCATGCTAGAATGCCCGTCCTATGCGGCTGGCTCACCTCACCCTCACCGACTTCCGCAATTTCGCCAGCCTAAATACCGAAATCCCTCTCGGTCCCACCATCGTTGTTGGAGCAAACGCCCAGGGCAAGACAAGCCTTCTGGAGGCGGTCTACTATCTTGTCGGCGCCTCTTCCAGACACTCCTCCCACGACAGCCAGCTCATTCGCCTGGACACCGAGCCACCTGTGGCGCGGATCGTCGCCGAACTTGAACGCGAGGATCGCAGGGAAATGATCGAGATCCGGCTCATCACGACAGAGCTTGAAAACGGGCAAGAACGACTGCGCAAAGAGATCTTGATCAACGGCGTGAAAAAGCGTGCTATCGATCTGCACGGCCACTTCAACGCGGTCCTGTTCCTGCCTCAAGACGTTCAGGTGGTGGAGGGTTCGCCCGGGGAACGTCGACGGGAGCTTGATTCGACGATATCCCAGGCCGATCCCGACTATGCGCGGCTGTTGAGCGAGTACAGGAAGGTCCTCGCTCAGCGCAACGCGTTGCTCAAACAGCTTCAGGAGCGGCGCGGCGATGCAGGAGAGCTCGCCTTCTGGGATAAGCGGCTGGCCGAATTGGGGACGGAGGTCATGATCGCTCGCGCGGCGACTCTGGCTCAGCTTCAAACGCTCGCAGCCCCGATCCATGGGGAGCTCACGGCTGACGCGGAGAGACTAACCCTGCACTATCGACCAGCCTATGAGCCCGAGGGGTCTTTCGACGAAGGCACCTGGCTGACCGGCTCATTGCGAGATGGCCTGCAAGCCCAACTTGAAAGGCTCAGGCCAAAAGAACTGCGACGCGGGCTGACATTGACCGGCCCCCAGCGTGACGATCTATCTTTGCAGGTGAATGGGCTGGAGCTCCGGCACTACGGCTCGCGGGGCCAAAATCGAACCGCCATGCTGGCTTTCAAGCTGGCGCAGGTGGATTGGCTGCACCAGCGCACCGGGGAGCAGCCGGTGTTGCTTCTTGACGAGGTACTGGCAGAGCTCGATCCTGAGCGCCGCGGCTATCTGCTGAATCGCCTGGCCGATTCGAACCAAGCATTGCTCACGGCGGCAGACGTCGGCATGTTCGATAAGCCGTTTCAAGAGCGCGCGACTCTGTGGACAATCGAAGCAGGCTCGCTCTTGCTGTGAGGCCGTAGTATTACCAGACGATATATTTCGTAGGCTTGGATCTCGCTCAGGATACACTTCAGCAGTATGCAAGGAGCATGGATGCTCCGCATGTCCCCGATCCTGCGACATTTTGAGCTCGATGTCTTCCAGCTCGCCTATGACGGCGCACTGCTGATTTTCGATATTTCTGAGTCATTTCCAGATATCGAGGATTCGATACCCACAGATCGGGTCCGCCAATCATCAAGAGGCGTGTATTCCGGCATCACCGACGCTTGGGGCATCGGCTGTACGAACTCGCTTTCACCAGCGAACTGATCGATGCGGAGGCCATGGCGGGTGAAACAAAGACTTGGCTGCGACTCGCGGCCGAGCGGGAGTATTTGCCAGAGAACCGCGCCAGACACTTATTGGCACTATACGACAAAATTATTCAGGATTTGATCGAGATGATCGCCGATCCGGATCCGTGGCTGCTCCCCTAATATGAGTGCCGTGCGAGATCTATTTGAGCGGCCGTTTGCCTGGAATTCCTGCGCGGCGCGGATACCGCTCCGGAGTCGCGGCCGTTTTTCGCACGACCACTAAGTACCTTGTCTCAGTCACGCTGGGCAGCTCCACCGGAATAACTTCCTCTAGCTCCCCTCCCAGCACCTCTAATGCAATCTCCGCCGACTGAGCCTCGGCGGGAGCCGTATCCCCCTTTTGTGCTATCGCCCCTCCGCCGGCCTTCACCATGGGGAGCATGTATTCCAGCAAGGTCGGCAACTTCGCCACCGCACGCGCCAGAGCCCAATCGAATGACTCGCGAACATCAGGTAGTCTCCCCACCTGCTCTGCCCGGGAGTTGACTACTTCTACATTAGTGAGTTCTAGTTTGTCCACCACATGCTCGCAAAATTGAGCTTTCTTGCCGATCGATTCAACAAGCACGATGTGCACCTGAGGAGAGGCAATACGAATCGGGATTCCCGGAAATCCGGCACCCGTGCCTATGTCGACGATCCGTTCGCCCGGGAGCGGATGCATCGCGGTGAGGCAGCTTAATGAATCCAGGAAATGCTTGATTTCGATTTGATTTCGATTGGTGAGGGAGGTCAGGTTGATGCGCCGGTTCCAAGCCTGCAGTTCAGCCGCGTACCAGTCGAAGGCCTCCAACTGATGGGAATTAAGCCGAATGCCGAATTGGGAATCGGCGTGCTCGCTCCAATGCATAGGGTAGAAGCATAGCTCATCTCGGCGCAGGGCAGCGTCTTACGGAGCTAAGCAGATAGGGGCGTGCTAGCCCTGGCTGCGCGCGTATAGATTGCGCAGCCCGCTTTGGAGCCGGAGCAAAACCAGGTCCTGGCGAGCAGTCGGCAGCTCGTAATCCTTTAGCAGACCCTTGACTGCGCTTTCGGCCGCACCCGACGGGTCGCCCTTTTTCTTCTTCAATCGCTTCAACCGAACCGGTATTTTTCGAATAAAGCGGGCCATGTCGTTCACGGCCTCGCGGTTGACGCTGCCATCTCTCCCAGAGATCAACATATACGAGCTGAAGGGATCCTTGCGAAGTTCCTCGAGCGATTCAAGCCAGGCCTCGATGTCCGCATTTCCAACATAGGGCGGTTCAGAGACGGTGATTGTGTCGCCAATAAAGGCGATCTTTGCCTCAGGAAGGACCACCCACATGGACCCTGCCGTCGGGCCAGGCCGATGCAAAAAGAGCACCTCACGGTCTCCTAGTTGCAGCTTGAGCTCATGCTCAAATGCAATGGAGGGTATTGCTTTATGCATGCCCGTAACGCGCTTGAGCGTATCGGCCTCTGCTCCGATCGGTTTTGCCGAACCTTTAAATGCGTCCGGCCAGCCTCGCATTACCTGGAGCGTTTCATCATGTCCCACGATCGGGAGATCGAAGGAACGCATGCCCAGCGCACGATCCGGATGCTGATCCATCAGAGCAAGGTACTTCGGCCGGCCGGTATTTGTCAGCTGACCGATCCAATCCCTGCCGTCATCTGGCTTCATCGGCATGTCCACCAATAGCATGCCGTCGTCCGACGGCACGGCCCCGATAATCACGCCAGGATATCGAGATTCGACGAGCACTCCAGATCGATACTTTCGCATGGGAATACCTGTACGGATTAGGTCGGTAGCGTGAAGTAGAAAGCGGAACCCTGGCCGGGTTCACTCTTGACCCAGATCCGGCCGCCATGAGCCTCCACGGCTAGTCGGCAGAAAGCCAGCCCGAGCCCCAGCCCTTTAGGCCGACCTTTGCGCTGCACGCGCGCAAACTTCTCAAAGATGCTAGTCTGATCCTCTTTGGGAATGCCAGGTCCGATGTCGCTAACCTCCACACGCAGGTTATTGTCTGATCTGTCCAGCTTGACAGAGATTTTTCCCTCAGAACGCGAGTATTTGATTGCGTTTTCCAACAAGTTAATCAGCACCCGCCGGATCATCTCTGAATCCATATCCACCAGCGGCAGGCTGTCCGAGCCGAAGTCGATACTGAGCACATGGCCTTTGCCTTCCGCTATCGGATGCACTTCTTCGACTGCCTCGGCCATGAGGCTACTCAATGAGCCTTTCGATTTTTGGAGCACCGCCTGCCCGGTCTCCAGCTGCTCCAGATCAAGCAGCTGCTCGATCAAGCGAGAAAGCCTGCGGCCGGAGCGGAGCGCGATGGATAGCACCGTCTGAAGCGCCTCGTCATCGTCCTTCATCGAGGTCTTCAACACTTCCAGGCTGGAGAGCACGTTTCCAAGAGGCGAGCGCAGATCATGAAAGATCATTGAAGTGAGATCCGCACGGAGCTCATCGAGCGCAAGTCGTTCTGATATGTCTCGAATGATCCATTGAAGGTAGGGTTTGCGCTCAATGTCGATCCGCTTAACGTAGATCTCAATCGACACCGAGTTGCCGTCCTTCATTTCGGCTTCGGATTCGTAAGAGATAGTTTGACCCAGCTCAAGCTGGCTGAGGTCCCCTGGCAGCCGCTGTTCGTTAGCCGTGTGCAGACTGAGCACCGAACGACCCAGCAAGGCCGCACTGGAGTATCCGAGAAAGCCTTCAGCGCGATGGTTGGCGTCTGTGACGCGTCCATCCAGATCGCTGATCAGGATCGGGTCGATGCTGTCCTCGAAGAGACCTGCATAGCGCAATCGGGCCGCCTGCGTCTCAGAAAACAACTGCGCGTGATTGATCGCAGTTCCAGCAAGCCCGGCGATGCTGCGCAGCAGCTCCAGATGCAGCGGAGAGAAGTTGTGGCTGCGCGGATTGACGGCCTCAAGCACGCCAATGATGCGGCGTTGTACAGATATGGGTACGGCGGCGATGGTGCGCGTTTCGTAACCGGCCTCTTCGTCAGCACCCGAGTAGAAGCGCTCATCGGCCGAGACATCCGGAACCACTAAAGGCTCATCATGTTCCGCCACCCAGCCTGCGATCCCCTCGCCCTTTTGGAGTTTCAGACCAATAATCTTCTCCGCAGCTCCGCCCAATGCGTTACGAAATTCCAGCTCACCGGTCTCTGCGTCCACTAGAGCCAGGGAAGCGCCCTCGCAATCCAGTGAGCGCGTGGTCTCTGTGAGTATGCGCTGTAACACTTCGTCCAGCTGCAAACTAGCAGTGACAGCGCGCGCCGTTTCTGCCAACGCGCGGGTTGCTTCGAGCTGACGCTGACTGTCTGCAAAAAGCTGCGCATTGACGACCGCCGTGGCAGCATGGTCCGCAAAACCAGCCACAACTTCGACATCGCGTTCATCAAAAGCGTCGATTTCCTTGCTGTCCACGGAGAGAACGCCAACTGCTTTTTCTCGCAGGACGAGCGGCGCGCCGATCCATCCCCGGATCAACTTTGCCCCGGGCATCGAATCGCTCTCGATCCCCCCCGGCTCCTCCTGCACATCCGACATCAGCAGCGGCCCATCACTCGCCAGGACCTTCCAGGCCAGCACATCTGGATCCTTTGTAAGAGTCTCCCCAAGCAGCCTGTCGCCTTCCTCTAAGCCTACGGATGACACCAGCCGTAGGGATTCATCTTCCAGTACGAAGATACTGGCGCTGTCGTATTCGATTACTCGTGCGAGCTGGCGCAGCACCTGCCCGAACACCAGAGCGGGGTCGAGCGCCGAATTGATGATGCGGGCAATCTCTTGAAGCGTGAGCGCGAAATTTTTACGCTCCTGTTCGGCACGGAAAAGACGCGCGTTTTCAACCGCAATTCCGGCCTGATCTGCTATGGCACGCAACAGATCGGCATTAGCTTGAGTGAAATGCTCCGGCTCGGGATGAACAAGCGTGACCACGCCAACGATGCGATCCCTTACTAGCAGCGGGGCGCTAATTGCGGATCGGGGATTTCCATTTTCGTCTTCGGGATGGCGATCGAGCCAGCGCTTGTCCTCGAGGGTATTGGTGATTAGCGCAAGCTCGCGATTCTCAACCACCCAGCCCGCTAATCCTTGCTCGAAGGTCTCAGTCAATCGTTCTGCGGTGTGGTCGTGTACCTTTCCGTCGTAAGCCAACGCCCCTTCGGTTACCTTGCCTGCTTCGTCGAGCACCATGATGCTGCCGCTGAGTGCACCCACGTTGGTCATGGTGAGATCCAGGACGCGCTGCAGCAGACCGCGCAATTCGAGCTCGCCGGTCAGCTCGCGGCTGATGGTATAGAGCAGATCCAGGGAGGCGCGTTCACGCTCGGTGGTTTTGGCTTCGGCGCTCATGAAAGGTATTTCAATCCGTGGCCTGTATTGAACAAAACGATACGATCATCGGGCTCTACCTCGCCCGCCTCGACCAAAATCTCCAGCCCCGCCAAGGTTGCGGCCCCCTCAGGGCAAGCGAAGATTCCTTCGGAGCTTGCTAGCTCAGCTTCCGAGGCTGCAATTTGTTGCTCACTTACCGCCACCGCTGAGCCACCGCTATCACGAAGCGCCCTCAAGATCTGACGATCGGCATACGGATTGGCCACTCGCAAACCGGGTGCCCGCGTCGGATCGGAATTTGCGGCGGTAACTCGCTCGGCGCCGGACTGCATCGCGTCCACGATGGGCGCACAGCCTACAGATTGGACGCTCACCATTCGCGGCCTGGAAGAGTCTATCCAGCCCATCTGCTCCAGTTCTTCGAAGGCCTTCCACATGCCTACCAGTCCCGTGCCGCCCCCGGTAGGGTAGATCACCACTTCTGGCAGTTCCCAATCGAAATGTTCGGCCAGCTCCAACCCCATGGTCTTCTTACCTTCGACTCGGTAGGGCTCCTTGAAGGTAGAAAGGTTCATCCAGCCATGGCTGCTCGCCGCAGCGGCCGCCTCACGTCCGGCGTCCTCAATCGTTCCCTCCACGAGCTGTAGATCAGAGCCGGCGGCGAGAACTTCCGCCTGACAAGCGGCTGGCGCATCGCCAGGCATATAAACGTGGGCCGGAATTCGGGCTCGCGCGGCATAGCTGGCCAGCGCGCCCCCTGCGTTTCCTGCGGTGGGCGCCACCGCTTCTTTCACACCCAGCTCGATAGCACGCGAGAGCGCTACTGCCATGCCGCGTGCCTTGAAGGTCCCGGTTGGGTTGACTCCTTCGTCCTTGACATAAAGCCTGCTTAACCCCAAACGCTCCCCGATCCGCTCAAGCGGCAATAAAGGAGCATCCCCCTCTCCTAACGTATAGCGTAACCCTGGGTCTCGAACGGGAAGTAGCTCAGCCCAACGCCATAGCCCGGCAGGGCGTTCGCTCACCCTCTCTGGTTGTAGCGCCCGAGCGGCTTGAGCCAGATCGTACCGTGCAAAAAGCGGTGCGTCACAGCTTTCACACACCGTTTGGACGACATCTGCCTCAAATTCCTCCCCACACTCCGGGCACTGAAGGCCGGTGAGGGTGCTCATGTCCGTCGAAGTATAGCATAGCGACTTTTAAGCCAGAATGTGACATAAGAATGGTGTCAAAGGGGGCGCTGCGGGGGGTCGTAAAGGGGTATCGCCTGCAGGCCGGCAGCGGTTATTCTACGTAAATCTCTACCTGTCGCCCCTCTTCTTCATCGATCACGTCCACGATCTTTCCCGTGAGGCCGGCCTTGAGCGCCTCAGCCAGCTCCTCCAGATCGATGTCTTCTTCTTCAGGAATGAACTGCGCCCCCAGCCTCAAGGCAACGTTCACCAATCGCATCGGCAGATTGACATTGACCGCCGCGCGACCACCGTCCAGATCCGTCACGCGGATCCTCATCCACCTCGAGTCGCCGTCCTGCGCGGAGGAGCGATCCTCGGAACTGCTTTTTGACAGGGTCCGCAGCAGGCTTGAGGCTTCTTCTGCTGAGAGTTTGCCTTCCTCCAGCATCTTCAAGATTTTCATCCGTTCGTCTGGTGTAGCCATTGCTTCCTCTTCTCGTTTTGCAAATAAAACTCGGTCGATTCTCAGTTTGGCGAAGGTCAGCCGATTCTCGGTTGGCAAAGATCAGCCGAGAATAATTTCAATCCGCGTAGCTGAGTTGGGGTCATTGAGCTCCATATTCAACGGCTCATCGATCATTCGCCCAAGTTCGAACGCCATTAGCAATTCTGCGATGGCCTGCTCGTCTACATTCGGAATAAGCATTCCGAACGAGCGAATCGCCCAGGCCGCAAATCGAAATGGGATCGGAATGCTAAAGCCAATGGTCCGCGGCCAGTTGCGCTCGGGATTGTGGATCCGCACGTGAAGCCACGGAGATCGTGTGCTGGCCAGCGCCAGAAGGGTCAGCACTGTGCCGCCTAGCAGCAGCGGAGCTGCCAGCAGCCACCACCCACCCCCCTGATTGGCAAGTACGATGCCTCCGCCAATCGCCACCACGCCAAAGTAGAACGGCAGCAACCACGAGCGTCTTCTCGTAGGAGGAGCTTCGGGAACTTCGTCCGATGGTTCTTCCTTTGCTGCTCCAATCAATTCGCCTAGCGCCTGGTCGAAATTGAGCTCACCCGCCTCAAGCTGCTCCAACACCTTGAGCCGCTCCGCGTCACTGTGAGTCATAGATTCTCGCTTTTGGTGTCCGTGGGATCGCACGCTGGATTGCATCCGCAAGCCGGCGCAGATCGATCCCGCTGAGGAGTCGGCCGACGAAGCGCGGTAATGCGAGAGGTGCGCCCTGCCTGCTGGCCTCCCGGCGAGCCTCCATGGAGATCCTTGAGTATGATGCGATTGCTTCCGGTGTCATGCAAATCATGCAATTAGCCTTTCAATTTAGTACTCGGACAGGCTTCCATTC